>NZ_JBRBEM010000003.1:0-318576 GCF_052805615.1 Pelomicrobium sp. P1 | reverse complement strand
TACATGATCGAAGCAAAGCCCGAGAATCTTGATTGGTGATCGCGCCTGCGACAGCGACACCCTGGACCAAGAGCTGAAGAAGGAGGGCGTGGAGCTCATTGCGCCGCATCGCTCCAACCGCAAGCTCGAGACCCAGGACGGGCGACGGCTGCGGCGCTACGAGCGGCGTTGGATCGTGGAGAGGTTCATTGCCTGGTTGCAATGGAAGCGCCGCCTCTTGGTTCGCTGGGAATACTACGCCGCAAACTTCCTGGGTTTCGTGCAGTTAGCGTGTATCACCATGCTGCTAAGGCAATTTTGAGATAGGTTCTAGACAGTTTGTCAGATATTAGACATGATAGGCCGCGAAAGACTCGCAAGCCATTGATTCGTGGTAGGCGGTCGGGGATTCGAACCCCGGACCAACGGATTAAAAGTCCGCTGCTCTACCGGCTGAGCTAACCGCCCGAAAAAGCGCGCATTTTACTGGCGGCGCGCTTTTTCCGTCAAGGAAAGCGCCGGGAGAAACCGCGCGCCTCAGGCCTCCTGCATCATGCGCCAGTACTGGTACTTCATGGTGCCGGCGGCGCCGATCACGATGCAAAAGAAGGTGATGAAGGAGCCAATGGCCAATGTGGAAATCCCGGTGATCGCCTGGCCCACAGTGCAGCCCATGGAAAGGGCGCCGCCCACGCCCATGAGGGCGCCGCCCACCACGTGGTTCGCGAAGTCCTTGAACGAAGCGAACCACTCGATGCGGAACCTGCGGCTTGCCACCGCGTAGAGAAACGCTCCGAAGATGACCCCCGTCAGGGTCATGAGGCCGAAATTGACCAGGGCGAAATTGGTGGGCTCCAGGAGATAGCGCACCGCGTCGCCCATGGGGCTCACAAAGGTGTAGGACTGGGTCTGCACCCGGCTCGGGATTTCGATCGCCATCTGGGCGGCTTCTTTCCACTTTTCCCCGATGGGACCGCCGGTGATGAACCATCCGGCGACAATGGCCAGGCCCACCACCGCCCCGCCCAGCACGTTGTCGAAGCTTCCGCGGAAGTCGGGGGACTTGAAGACGAAGGCGAGCATCCCCGCCACCACGAGGAAGCCGATCACCAGATGGCCGGCGCCGGCGGATTCGAGCCCCACCATGCCGGCGAGCACCGTGGCCACTTCCTGACTCCCCACCCCGTACTTGGCCAGATCGATGGTGAGGGGCTCCACCCAGGGGTGGAAGACCTTTTCATAAAAGGAGGTCCACATCATGAGGTAGGCGCCCAGGGAGGCGACCGCCAGCACCACCAGGGACTTCAGGTTACCGCCTCCCACCCGCACCATGGTCTTGTTGCCGCAGCCGCTGCCGAGCGTCATGCCGATGCCGAAGAGCAGCCCCCCGAGGACGTACCGGGGCCAGGCGAAGTTCGCGGTCCGGTAAGGAGGGAAGGTGTCCTGCCACAGGTTCACGAGGCCCGACGTCTCCATCAGGAGCACCCCCAGCGTGGCGACGGCCATGGCGAACACCCAGGCGCGCATGCGCCCCGTGTCCCCCATGTTCACCCAGTCGGAAACCGCTCCCATGGTGCAGAAATTGGTCTTGTAGACCACCGCCCCCATGATCGCGGCGATCACGAAAATGCTTAGCAGGACCTGATGGTGAATGGTGAATTCCATGATCGCCCCTCCAATGGGGCCGGCCCGTGACCTGTCGCGCCGGCCAATTAAGTAGTAATTGGAAAAATTCTAATAAGATGGCCGTTCTGTAGCCATCAGAAAAATTCGCGCGGCCATAACTCCGTTCGATGGACGGCGGTTCAGCCCGGCTGGTAGCGGGTGGGGTCCGGCAACCCCGCCGCCTCGAAGCCCGCCCGCCTCAGGCGGCACGCGTCGCAGCGCCCGCAGGCGAGCCCCTCCGGGGTGGCCTGGTAGCAGGAGACCGTGAGGGCGTAATCCGCCCCCAGGGCGGCGCCCCGTCGGATAATCTCCGCCTTGGAGAGGTGCACCAGGGGCGCGTGGAGGGTGAGGCGCCGTCCCTCCACCGCCGCCTTGGTGGCCAGGTTGGCCAGGGCCTCGAACGCCTGCAGATACTCCGGCCGGCAGTCGGGATAGCCCGAATAATCGATGGCGTTGGCGCCGATGAAGAGGTCCTGGGCCCCGAGCACCTCGGCGTAGGCGAGGGCGAGCGCCAGCAGGATGGTGTTACGGGCCGGAACGTAGGTGACCGGAATGCCCTCGCTCGGCGCCTCCGGGACGGGAATGGAGGCGTCGGTCAGGGCCGAGCCGCCGAAGACCGTCAAGTCCAGCTTCACCGTCTTGAGCGCCCGGGCACCTAAGGAGCGGGCGACGCGGCGGGCGGCTTCCAGCTCGGCGGCGTGCCGCTGGCCGTAGTCCACGCTCAATGGGTAGCAGTCGTAGCCTTCGCTTCGGGCGATGGCGAGGGTCGTGGCGGAGTCGAGCCCGCCCGAGAGAAGCACTACCGCTTTTTTCCCGGCTTGAGCCACCGCAGGCGTTCCCCCTCAATGGCCCGGCGCCTCACCCCAGAGCAGTTTGTGCAACTGGATCTGCAGGCGCACCGGGATGCGGTCCCGCAGGATCCATTCGGCGAGCCGGGCGGGATCCAGGCGGCCGTAGACCGGGGAGAACAGCACCGGGCAGAGGTCGGCCAGCCGGCGCTCGGCCAGGACCCGTTTCGCCCATTGGTAGTCGGCCTCGTCGGCGAGCACGATCTTGAGCTCGTCCCGGGGCGTCAAGTGGGCCAGGTTTTCCCAGCGGTTTTTGGCCTCCTCCCCCGACCCGGGCGCCTTCAGGTCCATCACCTTGGCGACGCGCGGGTCCACCGCCGACACATCCAGGGCGCCGCTCGTTTCCAGGGACACCTCGTACCCCGCATCGCATAAGGCCGTGAGAAGCGCAAGGCACGCCTTCTGGGCCAGGGGCTCGCCCCCGGTCACGCACGCGCGCCGGGTCCCGTAGCCGCCCACTGCCTCCAGGATTTCGGGAATGGTCATGAGCGTTCCGCCGTAGAACGCGTATTCGGTGTCGCACCAGACGCAGCGCAGGGGGCAGCCGGTCAGGCGCACGAATACGGTGGGAAGGCCCACCCGGCTGGTCTCCCCCTGGAGGGAGTGGAAGATCTCGGTAACGCGCAGCCGAGGAGGGGTCACTGCAGGGGCGGGATCACCGCAGGCTGGCCAGCCGTCGCTTCGCCTTTTCCGCCGCCTCCGTCAGAGGATACTTCTGCACCAGTTCCTCCAGGGTTTTTTTCGCCGCCGCCGTGTCCTTGAGTTCCTGCTGGCTGCTGGCGATCACCAGCAGGGCATCGGGCACCTTCTGGGCGGTGGGATAGGCGGCGATCATGCGCTGCTCGGCCGCGATGGCGTTCTTGAAGTCGCCCATCGCGTAGTAGGCGTTGCCCACCCAGTACAGGGCGCTCGGCGCCAAGGGGCTTTGGGGGTAGGTCTTGGCGAAATTGTTGAAGGCCGCGATGGCCGCCGGGTAGTTGGCCTGGCGGAAGAGAGTGAACGCGGACTCGTAGGCCCGTTGCTCCGCCGCCGGATCCACCGGGGCGGGGGAAGCCACCGCTGGGGCGGGCGCCCCGGCCACCGGCGGCAGCGCCGAAGCGGCAGGGCTCGTCCCAGGACCTGCCGCCGCCGGCTCTCCCGTGGGTGTGGCGGCGCCGGGCAGCGCCCCGGCCGCCCCGACGGGGGTGGGCTGCTCGAGCCGCCGCAGCCGGTTGTCCAGGTCCACGTAGAAATCCCGCTGGCGCTTGGCGTTCTGGTCCACGGCGTGAGCGACTTCCTCGATCCGGCCCCGCAGCTTGGCGAGCTCCGCGTTGAGCCGCTCGAGCTGGGCGTAGAGATCGAGCAGTCCCTGGGGTTTCTGTTGCGCTTGTTCTTCGAGCTTCTGGATGCGCTCCATGAGCGCCCCATTGCGCGCCTGGAGCTCCCGGATTTCCTGCTGCTGTTCCAGGATTTTCTTGCGCGCATCGGTGTCCTCGAACAGCCCGGCGCCGGCGCTGGTGGCCCACAGGGCCAGCGCGACGGCCGTCCACGCCGCCCGGGATCGGCGGGCGGCACGAGCATCACGGCCCATCGGCATCACGGTCATTCACCTCGATAGACGATGTCGGTGCGGCGATTCTGGGCCCAGCAGGCCTCGGTCTGCTCGGTGCAACGGGGCTTCTCCTCGCCGAAGCTCACCGTTTCGATGCGCGAGCCGCTCACGCCCAGGAGCTCCATCATCTTCTTCACGCTCTCGGCGCGCTTCTGACCCAGGGCCAGATTGTACTCCCGGCTGCCGCGCTCGTCGGCATTGCCCTGGAGAATCACCTGGCGATCCCCGTTCTGCCGCAGGTAGTTGGCGTGGGCCTGGACAATGGGCTTGTACTCGTCCTTCACCAGGAAGCTGTCGAAGTCGTAGTAGATGCTGCGCTTGGACAGGATGTTGCTGGGATCCTTGAGGGGATCCGCGGCCACCGCGGCGCCGCCCAGGGGCCGTGTGTCGGTGGTGCCGGGCTGGGCCGCGGCTCCGGGGGCTTGGGCGCCCGGCGCCCGCTCCTCCACCGCGGCGGGCTTCTGCTCCTCGAGGGGCGTGCTGGCGCAACCGGCCAGCAATCCAGCGAGCACAAGGGTGAAAGCGGTCTTCTTCATCATCGCGTCTCTCCTTCTCAGATCAGGTTTAGATTATTGAACAAAGGGACCCCAAGCCGGCTCTCGCACGTCGCCCGCGGGGACCGTAAGCCTTTGCCGCACACGCCCGTCGCTGGATACCGCGGCGAGGACCCCGCGCCCCCCCGCCTCGGTGGCGTAGAGGATCATCCTGCCGTTGGGGGCGAAGGTGGGGGACTCGTCCAGGCGCGAATCGGTGAGCACCTGCACCTGGCCGGTCACCATGTCCTGGACCGCCACGTTGAAGCGGCCGGCGCGCCGGGTGATAAAAACGAAGCTCTTGCCGTCGGGGCTGTAGTGGGGCGACACATTGTAGTCGCCCTCGAAGGTGAAGCGCACCGTGGAGCCGCCGTTCACGGCGATGCGGTAGATCTGGGGGCTGCCGCCTCGGTCCGAGGTGAACAGGATCCACTCCCCGTCCGGCGAGAAGCTGGGCTCGGTGTCGATCGCGCCCGAATGGGTGAGCCGCTTGAGCCCCGTGCCGTCGGTGTTGATGAGATAGATCTGGGAGATGCCGTCCTTGGTCAGCACCACCGCCAGGCGCCTGCCGTCCGGGGACCAGGCCGGAGCGCTGTTGGAGCCGGGGTAGTTGGCCAACACGCGCCGCTGCCCGGTGAGCAGGTTCTGGACGTAGACGATGGGCTTGCGGTTCTCGAAGGACACATAGGCGAGGCGGGTGCCGTCCGGAGACCAAGCCGGGGAGATGATGGGTTCGTTGGACGCCGCCACCGTCTGGGGATTGAAGCCGTCCGCGTCCGCCACCTGCAGCTCGTAGCGCTTGCCCTGGCGCACCACGTAGGCAACGCGGGTAGAAAACACGCCCTTGTCGCCGGTCAGCCGCTCGTAGATCTCGTCGGCGATGCGGTGGGCGGTCAAGCGCAGCTGGGCCGGGCTCACGGTATAGGTGAATCCGGCGATCTGCTGCTGCTTGAGCACGTCCAGGAGGCGGAAACGGATCTCGAACCGGCCGTCCTGGAGCGGCGCGACCGAGCCGATCACCAAGGCCTCCGCCCCCCGGGACTGCCATTCCGGGTAGAGCACCTCGCTCGGCTCCGACGGCCGGTTGTTGCCGGGCGGCACCAGGCGGAACAGGCCGCTGCGCGCGAGATCCGCCCCTACCACCTCAGTGACGGATTGAGGCAGGATCGGCTCCCGGGCGAAGGGCACCACGGCGATGGGGATCTGGGTCGCCCCACCGCCGATGATCTCGATGGTGAGGTTCGCCCGCGCCGGAAGACTGGCCGCCACGAGCAGGGCCAGGAGCGCGAGCCGTCCAAGCAAAAGGATCGAACGAACGGCTGGCTTCATGTAACTCCGAATTGTATCAGACAGTTCGACAAACCTATTCCGCCGGGCGGAACTTCAGGGTGAGGGTTCGAAACTGGGGGAACAGGGCCGGGTCCGGCGGCAGGGGCAGGGGCTCCGACTTCTTGATCGCCCGCTCCACCGCCGAGTCGTAGGCGGGCACCCCGCTCGTCTTCGTGAGCCGCGCGCTCAAGACTTCCCCGCTCGGCAGGAGCACCACCTCGAACACGGCCTCCGCATCGTGGGGCACCGCCGGAGGCATCACGATATTGTATTTGACCTTTTCCCGGATCCTGTGGATGTACTCGTCCCGCAGGCTGGCGATGGCGGCCAGCCGCTGGGCCTCGGCCCGGGCGGCGGCCTCCTGCTGGGCCCGCTTTGCTTCCAGGGCCGCCATCTCCCGCTTCACCTGCTCCTCCAGGGCCCTTTGCCGCTCCTCTTCCCGCTGCCGCTCCAGCTCCTCCTGCCGCTTGCGCTCGGCTTCCGCCTGCTTGCGCTTTTCCTCTTCTAGCCGCCGGCGCTCCTCCTCCTTCTTCCGGCGCTCCTGTTCCTGCTTCTCCTTGAGGGCGATGTCCGGCTTTTCGGGCGCCCTGGCCGGCGCCGGCTTGGGCTCCGGTTTGGGCTCGGGCTTGGGCTCACGCTTCGGCTCCGGCCTGGGCACGGGGGGCGGCTCCGGCTTCGCCTCCACCTTGGACGCCGGCTGGGGCGGCAGGCCCGCCCAGAGCTCCGCCTGGACCGGGGCAGGCGGCTCCGCCCGCCAGCTCACGCCGGCCATGAGAAATACCAGGAACAGGAGGTGCACGCCGAAGGCGAGCAGCGCGGCGCGCACTTTCCCCGGTTCCCGTTCGGAAGTCTCGGGATCGGGCCTGGAAAGCATGGCAGGTTCAGGGCCTGCGACCGCCTCCGCCATGGATGGGTTCCCCCGGCTGTCCCGGACGCTTCCGCGCTCAAAGGCTCGCGGGCTTGGCGAGCAACCCCACCCGCTTCACCTGCTGGGACTGGAGCAGGTCCAGGACCTTGACCACCTCCTCGTAGCGGGCGTCCTTGTCCCCGGCGATGACCACCGCCTGCTCGGGGTTGCGGGCCTGCTTCTGGCGGAGCAATTCCACCAGCTCTCCCCGGGTGATGTCCCGGGGCGCCCCCGGCTCGTTGCGGTCGCGCACCGCCAGCGCCCCGTTCTTGCGCACGATTACCTCCACTGGGGCGGTGGAAGGGGCGAGCGCCCGGCCCACCTGGGGCAGCTCGATCTGGCCGGGGTTGATGAGGGGCGCCGTCACCATGAAGATCACCAGCAGCACCAGCATGACGTCGATATAGGGCACCACGTTGATCTGGTTCATCAGGCGCCGGGAAGAGCGGCGTTCGAAGGCCATGGGGACTGTCTCCTCGGTGTCCGGACTAAACGTGGGCCTGGCGCTGGAGGATGTTGGAGAACTCCTCCATGAAGCTCTCGTAGCGGGTGGCCAGCTTGTCGATGTCCCGGGCGTAGCGGTTGTAGGCCACCACCGCCGGGATGGCGGCAAACAGGCCCATCGCCGTGGCGATCAGCGCTTCGGCGATGCCGGGGGCCACGTGGGCCAAGGTGGCCGAGACCACGTTGGAGAGGCCCCGGAAGGCGTTCATGATGCCCCACACGGTGCCGAACAGGCCCACGTAGGGGCTCACCGAGCCCACGGTGGCGAGGAAGGCCATGTGGGCCTCCAGCCGGTCCATCTCCCGCTGGTAGGTAGCGCGCATGGCCCGGCGCGTGCCCTCCATGGCCGCTTCCACGTTCATGCCGGGGCGCGACTTGTGCTTGGTGAACTCGCGGAAGCCAGCTTCGAAGATGCGGTTCAAGCTCCCGCCCGAGTGCCGGGCGTTGACCGCCGCCTGGTACAGGGTGGTGAGATCCACTCCGCTCCAGAACTCCTTCTCGAACTCGTCGGCCTGCTCCCGGGCGCGGCGGATGGTGAAGAGCTTGCGGAAGATGTACCACCAGGACATGAGGGAGACGGCCAGCAGCAGGGCCATCACCAGTTGCACGACGAGGCTGGCGTTGGCGATCAGGCCCACCAGGGAAAGATCAGGCGTCACTTGCATTCGTTTTTTTCCTCTAACGTACGATGGCCCGGCGGAGCTCGGGCGGCAGGCTCGCGGGCTTGAGGGTGCGAGCATCGACGCAAGCGAGCTCCACCATCGCCTCCGCGAGGATCTCGTGGTCGCGCTTCACCTCCTGCGTCACGGGCACGCGGCTGCGTCCCACCTGGTCGAGGCGCACGGTCACGTGCAGCAGGTCGTCGAGGCGCGCCGGGCGACGGAACTCGATGGAGAGGGAGCGCACGACGAAGACGATCTTCAGCCGTTCCGCCAGCTCCCGTAGCCCGAAACCGGCCTCCCGCAACCACTCGTAGCGGGCCCGCTCCAGGAAGTCTAGGTAGCGGCTGTGATAGACGACGCCGCCGGCATCCGTGTCCTGGTAATACACGCGCAAAGGGAGGCAGAAAGCCGGCCGGCTCGGCTCCGGCTCCGGCGCCGCCGCAGGTCTCATGCGCCCGTCCCGCGGCCGCGCGTCCTTTCGCGCCAGATCATTGCTCGTTCCACAGATCCCCGGTCAAAGCGTTGCGCGGCAGCCCCAGGCCGAAGTGCCGGTAGGCAGCCACGGTGGCCATGCGCCCGCGGGGCGTGCGCTTGAGATAGCCCTGCTGGATGAGGAAAGGTTCCAGTACGTCTTCGATGGTGTCGCGCTCTTCCCCGATGGCCGCGGCCAGGTTGTCCAGTCCCACGGGGCCGCCGCTGAACTTCTCCATGACGGCGAGGAGCAGCTTGCGGTCCATGAGGTCGAGCCCCAGGGGATCCACGTCCAGCATCTTGAGCGCCGCGTCCGCTACGGCCCGGCTGACCCGGCCGTCGGCCTTGACCTCGGCGAAGTCGCGCACCCGGCGCAGCAGCCGGTTGGCGACCCGGGGCGTGCCGCGGGAGCGGCGGGCGATCTCGAAGGCCCCCTCCGGGTCGATCGCCACGCCGAGCAGCCCCGCCGAACGCAGCACGATTGTCGCGAGCTCTTCGGGCGTATAGAACTCTAGCCGGGCCACGATGCCAAAGCGGTCGCGCAGCGGATTGGTCAGCATCCCGGCGCGGGTGGTGGCTCCCACCAGGGTGAACGGGGGCAGGTCCAGCTTCACCGAGCGCGCCGCCGGTCCCTCCCCGATCATGATGTCGATCTGGAAGTCCTCCAGCGCCGGATACAGGATCTCCTCCACCACGGGAGAGAGGCGGTGGATCTCGTCGATGAACAGCACGTCCCGAGGTTCCAGGTTGGTGAGCAGCGCCGCCAGGTCCCCGGGCCGCTCCAGCACGGGTCCCGAAGTGTGGCGCAGGTTCACCCCCATCTCCTTGGCGATGATGTGGGCCAGGGTGGTCTTGCCCAGCCCCGGAGGTCCGAACAGCAGCACGTGGTCCAGGGCTTCGGCGCGGCTGCGCGCGGCCTCGATGAAGATGGCGAGCTGCTCGCGCACCTTCGCCTGGCCCACGTACTCCTGGAGTAACTTGGGCCGCAGCGCCCGCTCGAACGCTTCCTCCTGGGGAGATGCCGGCGCGGCGGAAATCAAGCGATCGGTCTCGATCATGCAAAAGCGGGGGAAAGCGAGCGGCGCGGGGCGGGGAGCGAGAACGGTTCTACCCTTCCTCGGTTGCGCGATTGCTTCTCCTCACCCATCACTCCCCGCTCTTTTCACGCCTTCGAAAGCAGCTTGAGCGCCTGCCGGATGCCGTCGGCCACGGAGAGGCTTGCATCAAGCTGCCCCACGGCCCACTGAGCTTCGCGGTCATTATAGCCCAGGGCTAGGAGCGCATTGAGGATGTCGCCGCCCGGCGACAGGCCCGCCGCTTCGCCGGCGGCGCCGGCCTCCGCCTTGAGCCGGTCTCTGAGCTCCAGCAGCAGCCGCTCCGCGGTCTTCTTGCCGATCCCGGGGATCCTGGTCAAGCGCCCGGCGTCCTGGCTCGCCACCGCCTGGTTCAACTCCTGCACCGAAAGGCCGGAGAGAACCGCCAGGGCCGTGCGCGCGCCGACGCCGGCGATCTTCAGCAGTTGCCGGAAGGTGCGGCGCTCCTGAACGGTCCAGAAGCCGAAGAGCTGGTGGGCGTCCTCCCGCACCACCAGATGGGTGAAGAGCGTCACCTGGGCGCCGGTGGCGGGCAGTTGATAGAAGGTGCTCATGGGCACGTCGATCTCGTAGCCCACGCCGTGGGCGTCCACCAGCACCATGGGCGGGTGCTTCTCCACCAGGATGCCGCTGATGCGGCCGATCATCGCAGCCTCCCCCGACTCACCCGGTAGCCGGCGGTGGGCAGCCTCCCGAGCCCCATGCCGCCGTGAGCGTGGCAGATGGCGCAGGCCAGGGCATCGGCCGCGTCCGCGCTGGGCGGGCCGGGAAGGTGGAGCAGGCGCTTCACCATCTCCTGCACCTGTTCCTTACGCGCGTGGCCGTTGCCCACCACCGCCTGCTTCACCTGCAGCGCCGTGTACTCGGCCACCGGCAGCCCGTGGGTCACGCAGGCGCAGATGGCCGCCCCCCGCGCCTGGCCGAGGAGCAGGGTGGAGCGGGGATTGACGTTGACGAACACCTCCTCCACCGCCACCTGCTGGGGCCGGTATTCGCCGATCACCCGGCTTAGGCTTTCGAGGATGGCCCGGAGCCGCCCCGGAAGCTCCCCGTCCGGGGTGCGGATGCAGCCGCTCGTCACGTAGCCGAGCTTCTGTCCCGCCTTGTCGAGAATGCCGAATCCCGTGACCTGGAGCCCGGGGTCGATGCCGAGGATGCGGGTGCCGCCCTTCACTCGGTGAGCACCGCGGTGGTGTACACCTCCTGGACGTCGTCCAGGGCCTCCAGCGCGTCCAGCAGCTTGCGCATGCGGGCGGCGTCTTCCCCCCTGAGCTCCACCTCGGTGACGGGACGCATGGTCACTTCCGCCACTTCCGGCTTGAGCCCCGCCGCCTCGATCTTTTTCCGGACCGCGTCGAAATCCGCCACCGCGGTGATCACTTCCAGGCTCCCGTCGTCGTTGACGATCACGTCTTCGGCGCCCGCTTCCAGCGCCGCCTCTATGAGGCGGTTCTCGTCGGTGCCGGGGGCGAACACGAGCTGGCCGCAGTGCTTGAACAGATAAGCGACGCAGCCGTCGGTACCCAGGTTGCCGCCGTGCTTGGTGAAGGTGTGGCGCACGTCCGCCACGGTGCGCGTCCGGTTGTCGGTCAAGCAATCCACCATCACCGCCGCGCCGCCGATCCCGTAGCCCTCGTAACGCACCTCCTCGTACTCCGCCCCTTCGAGCTGGCCGGTGCCGCGCTTGATCGCTCGCTCGACGTTTTCCTTGGGCATGTTGTGCTCGAAGGCCTTGTCGATAGCGAGCCGCAGCCGGGGGTTGGCGGCCGGGTCGCCCCCGCCCTCCCGAGCGGCCACCGTGATCTCCCGGATGAGACGAGTGAAGACCTTACCCTTCTTCGCGTCAGCCCGTTCCTTGCGGAAGCGAATGTTCGCCCATTTGCTGTGACCTGCCATGACCTGCGGAAGCTCGCGCAATTCGCTGTTTTGAATCGGCTAATGGTACCATTGCGAACGCCCGCCCCGAAAGCCGGAAAGGATCCTCCATGGCCGATCCCATCCTGGTTGCCAAGAACGCCCGGCACGAGCTGTCCCTCCTGCCCAAGATGGGGAACCGCCACGGCCTCATCACTGGGGCCACGGGCACGGGCAAGACGGTGACGCTGCAAAGGCTGGCGGAAGGCTTCAGCCGCATCGGCGTGCCCGTGTTCCTCACCGACGTGAAGGGCGACATCTCCGGCCTGAGCCAGCCCGGGGGCGGGAACAAGAAGGTGGAGGAGCGCCTCGCGGTCTTGGGGCTCGAGGGCTTCGAGTACCGCGGCTGCCCGGTCGCCTTCTGGGACGTCTTCGGCGGCCAGGGCCATCCGGTGCGCGCCACCGTCTCCGAGATGGGCCCCCTGCTCCTCGGGCGCATGCTGGGCCTCAACGACACCCAGCAAGGCGTCCTCACCCTGGCCTTCAAGATCGCCGACGACGCGGGGCTCTTGCTCCTCGACTTGAAGGACCTGCGGGCCCTGCTCACCCACGTGGGCGAGAACGCCCGGCGCTTCGTCACCGAGTACGGCAACGTCTCCGCCGCCAGCGTCGGGGCGATCCAGCGCGCTCTACTCGCCCTGGAGCAAGAGGGAGCCGAGGCGCTCTTCGGCGAGCCGGCCCTGGACATCCAGGACCTGATGCGCACCGAGGGGGGCGAGGGAGTGGTCAACATCCTGGGCGCCGAGCGGCTCATGAACGCGCCCCGGGTCTACGGCGCGTTCCTCCTGTGGCTGCTCTCGGAGCTGTTCGAGAACCTGCCCGAGGTGGGCGATCCGGAAAAGCCCCGGCTGGTGTTCTTCTTCGACGAGGCCCATCTCCTCTTCGACGACGCCCCCGAGGCGCTGCTGGACAAGATCGAGCAGGTGGTGCGGCTGATCCGCTCCAAGGGCGTAGGCGTGTATTTCGTCACCCAGAATCCCCTGGATGTGCCCGACCGGGTGCTGGGCCAGCTCGGCAACCGCATCCAGCACGCCCTGCGGGCCTTCACGCCCCGGGACCAGAAGGCGGTCAGGGCCGCCGCCACCACCATGCGTGCGAACCCTGCCCTCGATTTGGAACAGGCCATCACCGAGCTGGGCGTGGGCGAAGCGCTGGTGTCCCTGCTGGACGAGAAAGGCCGCCCCGGCGTCACGGAGCGGGCCTTCATCGTGCCGCCCGCGAGCCACATCGGCCCGATCGCGCCCGAGGTGCGGGAACGATTGATCCGCGCCTCCCCCCTCTACGGGCGCTATGAGAAGACTGTCGATCGGGAGTCGGCCTTCGAGGTGCTCAAGGCCCGCGCCGGGCAGGCAACGGCGGGCGCGGGAGAGCCCTCCCAGCCAGAGGAGCAAGGAAGCCTGGGCGGGCTGCTGGACAAAGCGTTCGGCGGTGGAGCCGGGCGGCGCCAGTCGGCGTTGGAGGCCATGGTGAAGAGCGCGGCCCGCACCGTTGGCGCGGAGCTGGGCCGGCAGCTCCTGCGGGGAGTGCTGGGCGGGCTCCTGGGGGGCACCCGGCGCCGCCGCTGAAGGGGTGCAGATGGCTGCGCCGCCGCGGAGCGAAGGCTCGGGTGCTACCGGTGCGCTGCTCGCGGCCGTCGGGGCGGTGGGCTTCTCGGGCAAGGCGATCCTGATCAAGCTCGCCTACGCCTACCCGGTGGACGCCGTGACCCTCCTCGCCCTGCGGATGCTGATGTCGCTGCCCTTTTTCGTGCTCATGGCGCTCCTGTCCGGGCGCAACCCGGGCTACTCCATGGAACGCGGCGACTGGGGAGCGATCCTAGGCCTCGGCTTCCTCGGCTATTATCTCGCCAGCTACCTGGACTTCCTCGGGCTGCAATACATCTCCGCGGGGCTCGAGCGGTTGATCCTGTTCCTCTATCCGACGATGGTGCTCGCTATTTCCGCCCTGGCCCTGAAGCTCCCGGTGACCCGGATGCACGTGGCGGCCCTGGCGCTCTCCTACGGAGGCATCGTGCTGGTCTTCGCCGACCATGTGCGGCTCGCCGGCAACGCGGCCGAAACGGCCCTGGGGAGCCTGCTGGTCTTCGGCAGCGCCCTTTCCTACGCCATCTATCTGGTGTGGGGCGGCCAGGTCATCACCCGGCTGGGCAGCGCCCGCTTCACCGCCTACGCCATGACGGTGGCGAGCGTGTTGTGCATTCTCCAGTTCGCCCTCACCCACCCCTGGTCCGCCCTGGGGCTGCCCGCCCCGGTGTACGGCTACGGCTTCCTGATGGCGGTGCTCTCCACCGTGCTGCCGGTGTGGGCCACGAGCGAAGGCATCCGCCGCATCGGGGCGAGCCGCGCCGCGCTGGTGGGCGCCATCGGGCCGGTTTCCACCATCTTTCTTGCCAACCTGTTTCTCGGCGAGCCCATCACCGCGCCCCAGCTCGCGGGCGCGGGGCTGGTCCTGGCGGGCGTTCTGCTGCTCAGCCTCAAGGCGGGCGTGCAGCCCGCCCGCTCTTAGCCCACGAAGAGGAGGAGACCCCATGCAGGAGTGCATCTTTTGCCGGCTGGTGCGGAGGGAAATCCCGGCCAGCATCGTGTATGAGGACGACGCGGTGATCGCCTTCATGGACATCGGGCAGGTGAACCCGGGCCACGTGATCGTGGCGAGCCGCGCCCACCATCGCAACCTGCTGGACCTGGACGAGGCGCTGGCGGGCGAGTGTTTTCGCGTCGCCGCCCGCATCGCCAAGGCGGTGAAGAAGGCGACCGGGTGCGCAGGGCTCAACCTGTTCCAGGCCAACGAGGCGGCCGGGTTCCAGACGGTCTACCACTTCCACCTGCACGTGCTGCCGCGCCACGCCAACGACGGGCTCAAGCTCGTCTGGCCGACCCAGAACCCGCCCCGGGAGGCGCTGGACCGGATGGCGGGCGAGATCCGCGCCGCGCTGACCTAGCCGAACGACTCGCGTCCGCGCCCGAACCGCGCGGGAACCGATTCGCGCCCTGACGCGTCTTTAAGTCTTACGGGACGCGGCCGGGAAGTCGGGGGGCAAAATCTCCCGTCGCCTGCGATGCTGACCCGCGGCGACGGCCGCGGCGGGAGGAGGACGAACGGAAACCCGTTCGGACTGAGGATGGCGATGGCAAACCCAGGCGAAGCCGCCCCGGAGGAATCCTCGTCCCGGGACGCCGGCCGCCGCCGCTTTTTCGAAAAGGAGATACGGCGCCTGACGGATCGGCTCTACGGTGTCGCCCTGCGCTTGACCCGCAACCCGGCGGACGCCGAGGACCTGGTCGCGGAGACCGTCGCCAAGGCCTGGTCCCATCTCGATGAGTTGCGCGACCCGCTGGGCTTCGGCAAATGGATCATGCGCATCCTCACCAACACCTTCATCAGCACCTGGCGGCACCGCCGGTGCCAGCGCGAGGTGGCGTGGGAGGATGAGGCGGCCGGTGACGAAGGGGAGCCCGACGAGGACCGGTTTTCCCTGTTCGAGAAGCTGCACCAGCCGTTTCTCCTCTGGTGGGGCACGCCCGAGCATGCGTTGCTCAACAAGCTCTTGCGGGAAGATCTCGAGAAAGCCATCGACTCGCTGCCCGACGAGTTTCGCCTCGTGGTGGTGCTGGTCGACCTGGAAGGGTACGCCTACGCGGAAGCCGCCGAGCTGCTGCACGTGCCGGTGGGCACGGTGCGCTCGCGCCTGAGCCGGGCCCGGGGACTGCTCCAGCGGGCCCTTTGGAAGCAGGCCGTCGACACCGGGCTTCTGCCCGGGGCGGCGCCGCACAAGGAATGAACATGGCCAGGCGAACCGTGAACTGCGAAGAGGTCCTGCGGCACCTCTTCGCCTACATCGACCAGGAGCTGGACGCCGAGGCGAGCGCCGAGATCGAGCGCCACCTCGAAATCTGCCGCGGCTGTTTCAGCCGCGTACAGTTCGAGCGCAGGCTCAAGGCGCTAGCCCGGGAGACGGCCTCGACTGAGGCGCCCGAGCGCCTGCAGCGACGGCTGAAAGCGCTGATCGACAGCTTCTAGAAGCGCTCGACGCGCGGGTCAACGAGGGGCATCGATGGTCGCCATCTTTGGATACTCTCGAGACGTCATCCTCGCCGCCGTCAGGGAGATGTACACGGCGGTGGCGACCGAGCCCTGCGGCCCGTTCCATTTCCCGGTGGGGCGTGCCGCGTGCCGGGCGGTGGGCTACCCGGAAGAGGTCCTCGAAGCGCTCCCGGAGACCGCGGTCGAGTCCTTCGCCGGCGTGGGTTACCCGTTCCGCGCCGATGCCATCCGCCCCGGCGACACGGTGCTCGACATCGGCTCCGGCTCGGGGACGGACGCCCTCATCGCCAGCCGCATCGTCGGCCCCCGGGGCAGGGTATGGGCCCTCGACATGACCCCCGCCATGGCGCAGAAGCTGCGCCGCCTGGTGGCGTCCCTGGGCATCGCCAACCTCCAGGTGATCGAGGGATCGGCGGAAGCCATTCCCCTTCCCGACGCCAGCGTGGACGTGGTGACGAGCAACGGGGTGCTCAACCTGGTGCCCGACAAGCGCCGGGCCGTCGCCGAGATCTTCCGGGTGCTCCGTCCCGGCGGCCGGGTGCAGATCGCCGACATCGTCATCGGCCGCCCGGTGGACGCCGAGTGCCACGACGACCCCAAGCTTTGGGCGGAATGCGTCGTCGGCGCGACCGTGGACGAAGACTATCTCGACCTGTTCCGCGACGCCGGGTTCGCCGACGTCCGCGTCCTGGGAGAGCACGACTACTTCGCCCACAGCCGCAACGCGGAGACTCGCCGGATCGCCCGCCGCTTCGGTGCCCGCGCAATCGAGATCGCCATGGAGCGCGGCAGCCGTCCGTCCAGGGCCGCCGCGCTCGCCCGGCGCCTGGACCCGCGGCGGCTTCTGCGCTCCCTCGAGCGCCGGGGACTCGCGGGCGTCCTCGCCCTAGCCCTGGCGCTCGCCGCGTGCTACGGCACGCTGGCGGCCCTGGCGATGCTATCCCTGCTCGGCGTGACGCTGGTGATCGACGAAGGAGCGTGGACCGGGACGATCCTGCTGTTCGCCGTCCTCGCGGCGGCGGCGGTGGCCGGCGGGTACCGGCGCCACCGTTCCGCGGCGCCGCCGGCCCTGGCCCTCGGAGGCGCCGTGCTGATCGGTTATGCCCTGTACGGGTCTTATAGCCTGGCCATCGAGCTGGCGGGGTTCGCCCTGCTCGCCGCGGCGGTTTACGCGGATTTCCGCCTGCGGCGGCGGAATGGGATGTTGTCCGCTTCCCATCAGGAGGAGGCCGCCGGAAAGAGGATGCCCCCCTGACCCGACCATGGACGGTCCCGGATCGGTCCCATGGGCGAGGTGGCGGAATCGATCCTGGCGATGGAGGCGGCCAGCCCGCTCTCCGACGGTCTGCCGGAGGGCCGGGAAACGGCCTCTGAGCGGTTGATCAGTGGTTTTCGCCACGAGGAGGGCGCCATGAAAGGCTTAAAGATGGTGAAGTTGTCGATAATCGCGCTCGCGTTGGGCACATTCGGCGTGCCCGGGGCGTGGGCGGCGGGCCCGTACCGGGGAGAGGGTCACCTCATCACGGCGGGCGACGCGTTCACTTGGTCGGATGTGGCGTCGATGGCACCCGGGGCCAAGATCGCGGTCATTGAGGGGCCCTTGAACGAGGCGGTGCCGTTCATTTTCCGGCTCAAGCTCCCCGCCAACTACAAGATCGCGCCCCACTGGCATCCGGCGTACGAGCGGGTCACGGTGATCTCGGGAACGCTGTACTTCGCCGCCGGCGACCGGTTCGCACCGGAAAAAGCCACGGCGTTGCCCGCCGGGGCGGTCGCCATCATGCCTCCCAAGATGCCCATGTACGGCTTTACCAAGGAAGAGACCGTCATCCAGGTCCATGGAACCGGCCCCTGGGGCATCGAGTACGTGAACCCCGCGGACGATCCGAGGAAGAAATGACGCTCCGGCTTTAGCCGATCGGGACGGCCCGAACACCGGGCCGTCTTTTTTTTATCGGCCCAAGAGAACGCCTGGGAGCCAGAGGGCGATCTGGGGGAAGAAGAACACCAGCATCAGGCCCACGAGTTGCAGGCCCAGGAACTGGAGCATGCCCAGGTAAATATCTTTGAGCTCCCACTCGGGCATGACGCCCTTGAGGAAGTAGGCGGCCAGCGCGACGGGAGGCGAAAGCCACGCAGTCTGGAGGCAGACCGCCACCAGGGCGCCGAACCATACCATGTTGACGTCGAGCTGGGCGATCACCGGCAGCATGACCGGAAGAAAGATGAGGACGATCGGCGCCCAGTCCAGAGGCCACCCCAGGAAGAAAACGAGTGCGAGCAGCAGAAGCAGCAGAACCGTGGGCGGCACCCCGAGCCCGAGCAACGCATCGGTAATCATGAACGGGGTCTGGAGAATGGAGAACACGGCGCCGAAGTAATTGGACGCGGCGATGAGAAACAGCACCACGCTCGAAGTCTCCAGCGTCTGCAGCATGGCGGCCTTGAACTTCCGCCAGTCCATGCGCCGGTAGGCGAGCGTCAGGCAGAAGGAACCGAAGGCGCCTACGCCGGCCGCTTCCGTCGGCGTGGCCAGCCCGGCCAGGATGCTGCCGAGGGTGGCGGCGATGATCACGACAAGGGGAAGCACGCCCTGAGCGAACTCCTTGACGATGTAGCCGACCGAAGGGGCCCGCTCGGCGTGAGGAAGCGGCGGCCCCAGGTGGGGCTGGAAGTGTGAGCGCACCAGGCAATAGACCAGGAACAGCCCCGCCAGGAGAAAGCCGGGTAACACGGCGGCGGCGAACAGCTCCAGGATGGACACGCGCAGAATCGGGCCCATCACGATGAGCATGACGCTCGGGGGAATGAGAATGCCCAGCGTGCCGCCCGCCGCAATGGCGCCGGCGGAGAGTCGGGGATCGTACCCGCTCTTCTGCATCACCCTGCCCGCCATCAGCCCGATGACGGTGACCGACGCCCCGACGATGCCGGTAGCCATGGCGAAGACCGTGGCCGTGGCCAGGACCGCCAAGTAAAGGGAGCCCCGCAAGGGGGCGAACATGAGCCGGAACGCGCCGAAGAGCCGCTCCATGAGCCCCGCGCGCTCCAGAATGAGCCCCATGAAGACGAACAGCGGCACCGCCGCCAGGGTCGACGCCTCCATCGTGCTCTGGAATTGCACGATCATCAGCCCGAAAGCGTCGGTGCCCACCCCGAGGTAGCCTGCGACGAGGGCCACGAAGAGCAGAGTGAAGGCTATGGGGAAGCCGGCCAGGAGCAGCACGAACAGGGCGACGAGCAGCCACAGGCCCAGCACTTCCGAGCTCACAGCCATCTCCCCCTGATCAAGGCGTAGATGCTCTTGAGGGTTTCCGAGACCCCCTGGATCAAAAGCAGCGCCCCGGTCACCGGGATGACCGCCTTGAAGGGGTAGAGCGGAGGCATCCACGGGCTGGTGATGGCATGTTCCTTGAGGCGCCAGGAGTCATAGAAAAAGTCCCATCCGTACCACAGGAAGATGGCGAGGCCGGGAAAGAAAAAGAACACGTAGGCGACCGTGTCCACGAAGGCCTGCCAGCGGACCGGAAAGCCGTTGTAGAGGAAGTCGGTGCGAATGTGGGCCCTCCGCTTCAGCGCGTAGGCCGCCCCCAGCATGAAGAACGCCCCGTAGAGCATGAAACTCGCGTCGTGGGCCCAGATGGTCGGCGCGTCGAAGAAGTACCTGGCCACCACCTCGAACACCATCACGCCGACGAGCGGCACGATCAGCCAGGAAACGAGCCATCCCGTCCGCTCGGCGAAGGTGTCGAGGGCGTGGATGACGCGCAGCAGCGCCCGGGGCGGCAGCGTCTCCGGCGGGGAATGGCCGCCGCTGTCGGGCGCTCTTTCGTTCAGGGCTTGCTCCATGGGGTTGGTCTGGCGGGGGTGGAGGCGGGAGGCTCCGGTGCCCCGGGCGCGGGAAGCGCTCCGATCCCAGGGATAATTGCACCCGCCCCTTGACGCCGGTCGAACGACTCACCTGCGCCGAGGGGGTACCGGAGCGGGCGCTTTGTTTCGAACCGCGCCGTTTCGCCCGTCCCGTCCGCCCCGTGCCCTCGACCGATTTGCCTGTCCCGATCCCCTTACTTCGGCGCCTGCGGCCGGATGACCGCGTTCTCCGACAGGCTGAAGTAGATGCGCAGCACTTCGCCCCACCACGGCGCGACGGTGAGGGCGAAATTGCGCTGGGACTCCACCACCCTCTTGAAGAAGGCGTCTTCCCGCGAGCGCTTCTCCAGGACGCGGCCGGCGGCCTGCATGAGGCCGGCATGAATGTCGGGCGGCGTCGGCGAAACGGTGATGCCGTGCTTCTCCCGCAGCGTCTTGATCGTCTCGGCGTTGCGCACGATGTCGCTGGCGAAGGTGTCCACGATGGTCGCCATCGCGGCCGTGCGCACGATCTCCTGGAGATCCTTTGGCAGCTTGTTCCAGAAGCCCTTGTTGATGACGATCTCGCCCACGTCGATGAACTGATGGATGCTGGCGAGGTAGTAGCGCTTGAAGGTCTGGTGGAAGCCGAAGGCGATGTCCTCCACGGGATTGATCCATTCCGCGCCGTCGATCACCCCCCGCTCCGCGGCCGGAATGATCTCTTCGCCCGGAAGGAACACGGCGGAGACTCCCGCCTCCTTGAAGATCTCGCCGGCGAGACCTGGGGGCGAGCGATACTTGATCCGCTGGAACTGCTTCATGTTCTCCACCGGAACCTTGAACCAGCCGAGGGGCTGCCAGCCCGAGGGGGTCACGAACACGGAGACCACATTCACGCCCATGACGTTCTGCAGCAGCTCGTGGTAGAGCTCCAGCCCGCCGCCCTTGTACATCCAGGCGAAATGGGTCAACTGGTCCAATCCGGCCATGGGCCAGACCGGCGTGTTGCTGAACAGGGATGTGGCGGGATGCTTGCCGCTCCAGTACTGGGGCCAAGCGAAGCCCGCTTCCAGGATGCCCCGATGGACCGAGTCGAGGATCTGGGGAGAGGGCACGATGGCGCCCGCGCCGAAGACCTGCACCTTCAGCCGCCCCTCGGACATGACATCGACCCGGCGCGCGAACGCCTCCAGCATCTCGAAGGACATCGCGCCGGAAGGCACCGCCGCCTGAATGCGCATGCGGAAGGTTTCCTTCGCCAGCGCCGTCGACGGCGTGTGAATCAATAGGCTCAGCGCCGCCACCATGGCCAGCGCCGCCGCTTTGCTCAAGCCGATCAGCTTAACGCGCCTATCCATGCCCTGCCCTCCCCCTGGTGTTATTTAAAGAAAGCGCTTACATTTTTCAGGTTAGACAAACTTTGCGGATCGCGCAACCCTTTTTACCGGCCTGGCGGAAGGGCCGGGACGCCCGTCGCACGGGGCGCGGCACGAGAGCAAGGGGATGGAAATGAGCAAGTCCTGGGAAATCGGAAACATCGGCGATGCGTTCGAGCCGTCGCCGCTTCCCGGCACCGTCGCCGAAGCGGCATACCGCTTGCGCGCGGGCGCGCTGACGGCGGTCAACCTCACCCGCGCCTGCCTGGAGGGCATCGCGCGCCTGGATCACCGGCTCAAGGCCTTCATCACGGTCGCCGAAGACGAGGCGCTGGCAACGGCGGAAGCCATGGACGCCGAGCTCAGGCAAGGCAAGGACCGGGGCCCGCTCCATGGCATTCCCATCGTTCACAAGGATCTTTATGACACGGCGGGCATGCTGACCACGGTTGGATCGGAGCTGTTCCGCCAGCGCGTTCCTCGGGAGGATGCAACAGTCGTGCGCAAGCTCAGGGCGGCCGGCACTGTGATGCTGGGCAAAACCAACCTGAGCGAATTTGCTGCCGGCACGTCGGGAACCAATCGGGCCTTCGGCGACACGTGCAATCCCTGGGACCTCGCCCGCTCGGCCGGGGGCTCCTCCAGCGGCACGGCGGCGGCGCTCGCGGCCGGCCTGTGCCTGGGCGGCACGGGCACGGACACCGGCGGCTCCATCCGCATCCCCGCGAGCTGGTCCGGGATCGTAGGCATCCGTCCCACCTTCGGGCTGGTGAGCCTGCACGGCTGCCATCCGCGCGCCTACAGCCTGGACTGCGGCGGTCCCCTGGCACGCACGGTGGCCGACGCCGCGATCCTGCTCAACGCCATGGCGGGCTACGACCCGCGGTACAGGCACTCGATCCGCGCCCCCAAGGCGGATTACACCGCGGACCTGGACAAGGGCGTGAAGGCATTGCGCCTGGGGATCATCGAAGATTACACCTTCCGCGACATCGACCCGGAAGTGGCGGGCGCGGTACAGGCGGCCGTGAACCAGCTTGCGCAATTGGGCGCCGAGATCAAGGTCATCAAGGTTCCCGTGTTGAACGATTCTCTGGAGCATTCGTTCCTGCTCGACCTCCTGTTCTACGAGTTCAACCAGATCCTGGGCGACCGGTACCGGGCGATCGAGAACAAGGAAGAAATGTTCGAGCCCATCGTGCGCGAGAACATCGCCCGAGGCGAAACGATCTCCCGGGAAGCCTACGAAAAGCTTCTCGCCGAGCGGCCCAAACGCATCGCGGCGATGAAGGAAATCTTCAGGGAGGTGGACGCGCTGCTCACGCCCACGGCGCCGACGGCAGCGCCGCCCCTCGACGCTGGCCCCGAGGTGTACGATCGCGCTCGCCGATTCAATCTGCCCATCAGCTTTCTCGGATTGCCCGCCGTTTCCGTGCCGTGCGGCTTCAGCGCGGCGGGACTGCCGATCGGGCTGCACCTCGTCGGCGACGCGCTCCAGGAAGCGTTGCTACTGCGGATCGCCGCGGCGTATGAAGAGGCCACCCGGTTCTATCAAAGACGGCCGCCGGTGCACATCGCCCGCGGGCCGCAAGCTTATGTCTGACCGTCCCCGAGGAGCGTTGAAGTGGGAGGTGCGCCCGCACGTTTCTGGCGATACCACACTGCCCCTCGCCTTCGCGCCGAGGCCCGGTCCCTCTTGGAGCAAGCCGCCGAGGCAACACGAATCCACTTACGGGCACAGCGTTGATAGCCCAAGCGATCGGTAAGCCAGCGGGCCATGATGCCTTTGAGGCCGCCCTCGCCGCGGGCCGCGCGACGCCGCGCCGCCTCCATGTCAGACGTTGAAGCGGAAGTGGATCACGTCGCCTTCCTGGACCACATAGTCCTTGCCTTCCAGCCGGAGCTTGCCCGCCTCCTTGGCCCCTTGCTCGCCGCCGCAGGCGATGAAATCGGCGAAGGAGATCACCTCGGCGCGGATGAAGCCGCGCTCGAAGTCGGTGTGGATGACCCCCGCCGCCCGGGGCGCGGTGTCGCCCCGATGGATGGTCCAGGCGCGTACCTCTTTGGGTCCGGCGGTGAAGAAGGTCTGCAGCCCGAGGAGCGCGTAGGCGCTGCGGATCAGGCGATTCAAGCCCGGCTCCGCGAGCCCCAGGTCGGCGAGGAACAGCTTTTTGTCCTCCTCGGGCAAATCGGCGATCTGGGCTTCCAGCGCCGCGCACAGGGGCACCACGGGTGCCTCTTCATTCGCCGCGTAGGCCTTAAGCCGCTGCAGGAGGGGGTTGTCGCCGAATCCTTCCTCGTCCACGTTGGCCACGTAGAGCACGGGCTTCAGGGTGAGCAAGCACAGGGGCTTGACCCGCTCTTGCTCCTCGAGGGTGAGATCAAGGGTGCGCGCCGGCAAGCCCTGGTTCAGGTGTGCCTCGAGCCGCTCCAGCACCGCCACCTGGGCGCGCGCCTCCTTGTCCCCCGCGTTGGCCGGCTTCTGGTAGCGGGCGAGGGCCCTGCCCACGGTGGCTAGGTCCGCCAGGGCGAGCTCCGTGTTGATGGTCTCCACGTCGGCGACGGGATCCACCTTGCCGGTCACATGGGCCACGTTTTCGTTTTCAAAGCAGCGCACCACGTGGGCGATGGCGTCGGTCTCGCGGATGTGGGCGAGAAACTGGTTGCCCAGTCCCTCGCCCCTGGAGGCCCCCGCCACCAGCCCGGCGATGTCGACGAATTCCACGATGGCCGGCACCACCTTCTGGGGTTTGACGATGGCGGCGAGCTGGGCGAGCCGGGGGTCCGGCACCTCCACCACCCCCACGTTGGGGTCGATGGTGCAGAAGGGGTAGTTCTCCGCCGGGATGGACGCCTGGGTGAGGGCGTTGAACAGGGTGGACTTGCCCACGTTGGGCAGTCCCACGATGCCGCACTTGAGTCCCATCGATAATCCAGGAATAAGAGCGAGGAAAGGAGCCGGGACAGGGAGAGGCTGGCGGCCGGCAAAAAGATGCTCCCGCAGGCCGTTCACGCCTCCCGCTTGGCCGCTTTCGTATGGAGCTTCAGCATGGCCGCTTCCATCTGTCCGCGGGCGATCAGGGGCCACACGCCCAGGCCCCGCGCCATTGCCTCCTCGATGGCCACGCGCTCCTCGTTTCGCGGCGGGCTCAACACGTATGCAGCCACGTCGCCGCCCACGCCCGGATGCCCGATGCCGAGGCGCAGCCGCCAGAAGTCCTGGGTCCCGAGCTGGGCAGCGACGTCCTTGAGCCCGTTGTGGCCCGCGACGCCGCCGCCGCGCTTGAGCTTGATCGTTCCCGGAGGAAAGTCCAGCTCGTCGTGGACCACCAGGATGCTTTCGGGGGCGATCCTGTAGAACCGGGCCAGGGCGCCCACCGCCCGACCGCTCAGGTTCATGTAGGTCAAAGGCTTGAGGAGCCACAGGTCCACGTCTCCCTCGGCGACTCGCGCCACGGCGCCGTGGAACTTGGGCTCTTCCCGCCAGGCGGCGCGCTGGCGCTCCGCGATGCGCTCGACCCACCAGAAACCGGCGTTGTGCCGGGTGCCGGCATACTGGGGGCCGGGATTGCCGAGACCCACGACAAGCCGCATTGACGCTTTCTCGATCGACGGCAACAAAAAGCCCGCCACGGCGCTTCACCGGTCCATGGCGGGCTCGGCGGGCGAGCTGCCCTCAGCCCGCCATCAGGATTCTTTCTTTTCCTCCTTCTTCTCTCCGCCCACCAGCGGGACCTCCGCAGCCACCGGCGCCGCCTCCACGGCCTCTTCCTCCATCGCAACCCGATGCACCAGAATGGTGGCCACCACCGGGTTGTCCCCCTTGTTGAGCGCCACCGCCTCCACCCCTTCCGGCAGCTTGATGTCCGCCAGGTGGAGAGAATGCCCGACGGTCAGATGGCCCACGTCCACCTCGATGTACTCGGGCAGGTCCTTGGGCAGGCAGACCACGTCCACTTCCGTCATGACGTGGCTGACGATGCCGCCCGAGAGCTTGACCCCGGGTGCGATCTCGGCGTTCACGAAATGCAGCGGCACCTTGATGTGGATCTTCTGGTCCTGGGCCACCCGCTGGAAGTCCACGTGCAACACCTGCTTCTTGAAGGGGTGCATCTGCACATCCCGCAGCAGCACCTGTTCCTTCTTCCCCTCCAGGTCCATGGTCAGGATGGAGGAATGGAACGCCTCGTGCTTCAGGTTGTTCATCAACGCCAGGTGTTCCACCTGAATCGGCAGGGCAGGCTCCTTACTCCCGTAGAGGATCCCCGGCACCCAGCCGGAACGGCGCAGGCGGCGGCTCGCACCCGTACCCTGCACGTTGCGCGTTTTCGCGCTCACTTCCATCTTCATTGCGACTCTCCCTTCAAAGGTTGCCCGCGACCAGGCAACGGTTGGTCAATGGCGAATACGGCCAATGAGGGTTCTGCGGCCCTTTTTCCTCCATCCGCTCATTCCATGAACAGGGAGCTCACCGAGTCCTCGTTGCTGATGCGCAACATGGTCTCGGCAAGAAGCCCCGCCACGGTGAGCTGGCGGATCTTGCAGCACTTCTGGGCGTCTTCCCGCAGTGGGATGGTGTCGGTCACCACCAGCTCGTCCAGCACCGACTGGCTGATCCGCTCCACCGCCCTGCCTGACAGCACCGGATGGGTGCAATAGGCCAGCACCCTCTTCGCCCCGTGATCCTTGAGCGCCTGGGCCGCCTCGCACAGGGTGTTGGCGGTGTCCACCAGGTCGTCCATGATGACGCAAGTACGCTCTTCCACTTCGCCGATGATGTTCATCACCGTGGCGACATTGGGCTTGGGCCGCCGCTTGTCGATGATCGCGAGATCCGATTCCAGGCGCTTCGCCACCGCCCGGGCCCGCACCACGCCGCCCACGTCCGGCGACACGACCACCATGTCCTCGTAATCGTGTTTCCACAAGTCGCCCAGCAGGATGGGGGTGGCGTAGATGTTGTCCACTGGGATGTCGAAGAAGCCCTGGATCTGGTCCGAATGCAGGTCCATGGTGAGCACCCGGTCCACGCCCGCACTGGTCAACATGTTGGCGATCATCTTGGCAGTGATGGGCACCCGAGCCGAGCGCGGGCGCCGGTCTTGGCGCGCGTAGCCGAAGTAGGGGATCGCCGCGGTGATGCGGCCGGCGGAGGCGCGCTTGAGCGCGTCCACCATGACCAGCACCTCCATCAGGTTGTCGTTGCTGGGCGGGCAGGTGGACTGGAGCACGAACACGTCCTTGCCCCGCACGTTTTCCAGGATCTCCACCATCACTTCGCCGTCGCTGAAGCGCCCCACGGTGGCCCTGCCCAGATGGATGTTGAGGTGGCGCACCACGTCTTCGGCAAGCTTGGGATTGGCGTTGCCGGTGAACACCATCATGTCGGCGTAAGGCATAACCAGGTCTCGGAATTTCAACGCTTGAGGACCGATCGTGGATGGGTTGAAGGTAACCTGCACCGTCGGGGTGGAGAGCCCGGGCGGGGCGGTGTGGCTGGGGAGGTAGGATTCGAACCTACGAATGCCGGAATCAAAATCCGGTGCCTTACCACTTGGCGACTCCCCAGCGAAGACGGTCAGGGATCGACCCGCGCCGGCTCGGCCGGATCGAGCGCCGACGGCTTTCAGTCAGCGAAGTCGTGCAGCGGGTGCCGATCCATGCCCTGGGCCACGAAGCCTTCCAGGTCCCGGGGCCGCAAGTCCAACACCCGCCGCGCCTCTTCTTCCCGGTCGAACGCGGCGAACACGCACGCCCCCGACCCGGTGAGCCGCGCCTGGGCATAGCGCTCCAGCCAGCGCATGCAGGCATCGACCTGGGGAAAGCGGCGCCTCACCACGGGCTCCAGGTCGTTGCGCCCCTGTTCCACCGAAAAGGCGCTCATTTTGATGGGATTCGTGTTGCGTGTCAAATCGCCGCTGGCGAAGATTTCCGCCGTGGAGACAGCCACCTGCGGCACCAGCACCAGATACCAGGCGGGCGCAAGGGGAATCTCCGTCAGCCGCTCCCCTACCCCTTCCCCGAAGGCGCTGCGGCCGAAGACGAACACCGGCACGTCGGCCCCGAGCCGAAGCGCGAGCGCCATCAATTGCGGGCGGGGGAGATTGAGCCCCCACAGCCGGTTCAGGGCGAGCAGGGTAGTGGCCGCATCGGAGCTGCCGCCCCCCAGCCCGCCGCCGATGGGCAGGCGCTTGTCGATCTCGATCTCCACCCCGAGCCGGGTCCCGGAGGCCGCCTTGAGCAGGCGGGCCGCGCGCACGGTGAGATCCTCTTCCGGCGCCACCCCCGGCACGCCCCCCGGGCGCCGGATTTCCCCGTCTTCCCGCACGCGCAGCCGCAGCCGATCCCCGTAGTCGAGGAAACGGTACACCGTCTGCAGCAGATGGTAGCCGTCGGGACGGCGCCCGATCACGTGCAGAAACAGGTTGAGCTTGGCGGGTGCGGGGAAATCCACCCCGGTCAAGGTCTGGCCCACTGGTCGATGGTCAAGCGGATTTCCAGCTCCCCGCGACGGGCGCTCAAGGTGCGGGGCAGGGCTCTCCCCTCCGCCTTATCGGCATAGGCGAGGTAACGGATCTCCCAGCCGTCCTGCACTAGGCTCATCAGCCGTCCCGCACCGTCGTAGCGAGCCTCTCCCGGGGAAGCCGGGTTGGGTCGCCCCGTGGCCCAGTAGGCGAGCCCTCCCAGGGGCAGTTCCCATCCCAGCACCTCCCGGGTGAGGCTCGCCGCGTCCGCCGCCTGGTACGCCCGGCCCTCGGAGGTGACCAGGGTCACGGCGCCGCCCGCCCCCGTCACCCGGGCCACGGCCTGCCCCAGGGGCGAGACGATCCACAGCTCGTCCCGGGCGGGGGTATGGGTCCAGCGCACTCCGCCGTTGAAACCCTCCTCGCCGTGGCGCACGCCGATGCGGCCGGCGAGGAAAAAGGCGTCCATCGTGGCCGGGGGCCCCCCCGCCGGCTCGGGCAGGCTGGCGCAGGCGGCGAGGAGCAGCGCCGCCCACGCGGCGCCTTTGCGGACGCGATGGAAAGAAAGGAGAACCGCCAAGGAGAAAACCTGCTCAGCGAGCGTTCAGCGCGCGAACTTGCGCACGGCATCCAGCAGCACTTTATTGTCGGGATGCTCGCTTAAGGCGGAATCCCACACCTTGCGCGCCTCATCCTGCCGGCCGAGCACCCACAACACTTCTCCCAGGTGGGCGGCGATTTCCGGGTCGGGCCGCAGCCCGTAGGCCCGCTGCAGGTAATCCAGCCCTTCCTGGATGCGCCCCATCCGGTACTCGACCCAGCCCATGCTGTCCAGGATAAAGGGATCGTCGGGCGCCAGCTCTAGCGCTTTCTCGATCAGCCGGCGCGCCTCGTCCAGCCGCTGGTTGCGGTCCGCCAGGGTGTAGCCCAGGGCGTTGTAGGCGTGGGCATGGTCGGGCTTCAACCGGATCAGGGCGCGCAGGTTTTTCTCCAGCACATCCAGGCGGTCCAGCTTCTCCGCCACCATGGCTTGGTCGTAGAGCAGGTCGGGGTTCTCGGGCATGCGCTCGAGGGCCTTGCCGAGGAGATCGAAGGCCTCCTGATAGGCCTCCGCCTCCCGCAGCAACTGGGCCTCGGCCAGGACCAGGGGGACCTCCTGGTCCGGATTCTCCTGCGCCACCTGCCGCAGGTAGGTCCGCCCTTCCTCCATCTTGCCCTGCTTGGCCAGCACGGTAGCGTAGCGCACCCGGGCCTGGAGCTGGTGTTCTCCTTTGCCCACGGACAGGTACCAGGCGGCCGCCTGGTCGTAGCGCTTGCGCTCCTCCTCGAGCTGTCCGAGGAAGAAGCGGATCGCGTCCTTGTCCCGGTAATTGAGTTCCAGCGCCTGGCCAAAATACCCCGCCGCGGCGTCGTAGTCCTTGAGCTGCATGGCGAGGAGTCCCACAGCCACCAGCACCTCCGGGTTGCGCGGATGATCCGCCAGCACCGCCTGAAACTGCTCCCGGGCGTCCCCATAGCGCCGCTCGGCGGTGAGGGCCCGGGCATAGGCGAGGCGCACGTCCCGGGCTTTCGGGTACCGGGCCAGGTAATCTCGGTAGAGGGCAAGCGCCTCCTGCGGGGAATCCTGGCGCACGAGCTGGGCTTCCAGCAATAGGGCGAGCTCCCACTCGGGCTTCAAGGCACGGGCCCGGCGCACCTCCGTGAGGGCCGCCTCCCGTTCCCCCGCGTTGGCCGCGGCCTGGGCTACGGCGAAGTGGGCTTCGGCCAGGTCCGGGTAGGACCGGGCCAGCTCCCGGGTGAGCTTGAGCACGGCCGCCTTGTCGGAATGGCGGGCGAGGAGGTTATTGAGCTGCAGGAAACCCTGACCCACGTTGTCGCCCTCGTCGGCGAGAAGCTGCTGGAGATGGGGCCGGGCTTCTTCCAGGCGGCCCCCCGCCACCAGCAGCGCCGCCACGGTCTGGCGCGCCCGCTCCGCCTTAGGGTCCAGCTCCAGCCACAGTTGCGCCGCCTCTAGCGCCTCCGAGGAGCGGCGGGCGTAGACCGCGATCTCGGTGGCGCGGCTCGCGATGCGCGGATCCCGGGTCTTCCTGGCGAGATCCAGGTAGGCCTGGCTCGCTACGGCGAACTCCCCCCGCTGGCTGGCGATCTCGGCCAGCAGGAATTGGTACAGCAACTGGCGGGTGAGCTCGAGCTTGGGAAGTTCCGGTTCGGAGGAAGCGAGCGCGGGTGGCGCAGCCGAGGGATTCTCTGCGGCCGGCGGCCGCGCCTGGGCCAACTCGTGGCGGGCCGCCACCTGGGCGCATCCCACGAGCGCCATCACCGGCAATAGGACGAATGCGCAGCGCACGAAACGGATATCGGGTCGGGAAGCCTTCGTGTTTAGAGGCGGGAGGCCGTTCCAGGTTCGCGCCGCGGACCGGCACCGCCGTGCCGGTCTCCGGCTCGCGATGGCGACAGACCAACATATTAGGTATATTTAGCCACCGTCACAAGCGCCGATGGGACGCGGCGCGCGAGCGCTGCGCGTCTCGCACCGGTTTCCTCCGTCCTCATGAATCATTCCGCGACGGCCACCGTCACGCTCGCCGCCCAAGGCCTCGCGCGCCGCTTCGGCGAGCGCCTGGCGGTGGCCCGGGTGGACCTGGAGCTGAGAAGGGGCGAAGTGCTTGGCTTCCTCGGTCCCAACGGCGCCGGCAAGACCACCACCATGCGCATGCTCACCGGCACGCTCGCGCCCAGCGCTGGGCGCGTCGAAGTGTGCGGCATCGACCTGCTGGAGCGTCCCCTAGAGGCGAAAGCCCGCATCGGTTACCTGCCGGAGACGCCGCCCCTCTACCGGGAGCTGACCGTGGACGAATACCTGCGGCTGGCGGCGCGCCTGCACCGGGTGCCGCGGGGCGGGCTGCGGACCGCGGTCGCTCGGGCGAAGGAGCGCTGCGGGCTCGCCGAGGTGGGCGACCGCCTGATCGGCGCCCTGTCCAAGGGCTACCAGCAGCGGGTAGGCATCGCCCAGGCGATCGTGCACACCCCCGACGTGCTGATCCTGGACGAGCCGACGGTGGGGCTGGATCCGAACCAGATCCGGGAGATCCGCCACCTCATCCGCGAGCTGGGCGGAGACTACAGCGTGATCCTCTCCACCCACATCCTGTCGGAGGTGGAAAGCGTGTGCGACCGGGTGCAGATCCTGCATCAGGGACGGGTGGTGTTCGACGACACCCTGGCGGCCGCCCGTTCCAGCGGCGGGGCCGGTAGCCTCGTCGTGGGCTTGAGGCGGCCGCCGGCGGAGGAGGCGATAGAGGCCATCCCCGGCGTCGCCCGCGCCGAACGCCTGCCCTCGGGGGAGTTTCGCGTGCACTGCGCGCCGCAAGAGGATCCCACCGACGCGCTGGTGCGGGAGTCGGTGCACCGGGGCTGGGGCCTTTATCACCTGGCGCCGTGGCCCGCCACCTTGGAGGAGGTGTTCACCCAGCTCACGGCGGGCGACGAAGCCGCCCCGCCGGTGGATGGCGAAGAAAGGCAGACCGACGAGGAGGCAGCCGCGTGAGCCACCCGGCGAGGGACCCCGCCGCAGGCGGGGATCGACGGCAAAGCGAATGCGGCCGGCTGCCGACACCGCGATGCGTAGCTGGCCAAGCCACGGCCAAGGAGGCAGCCGCGTGATCGCCGTCATCGCCGCCAAGGAAGTGCGCGCCCTGTTCCACTCGCCCCTGGCCTGGGTGGTGCTCGCCGTGCTGCAGGCGGTGCTCGCCTGGATCTTCCTCGGGCGGCTGGACGCTTTCCTGAGCCTGCAGCCCCAGCTCGCCCGCTTCGCCAACGCTCCGGGCTTCACCGAGCTGGTGGTGGCGCCCACCTTCGGCGCTGCCGCCTTGGTGCTCCTCATGGTGGTGCCGCTCCTCACCATGCGGTTGATCGCCGAGGAGCGGCGCCAGCAGACGCTGCCCTTTCTCACCGCCGCGCCGGTGTCCAGCACCGCCCTGGTGCTGGGCAAGTTCGCGGGGCTCATGCTGTTCCTGTGCCTCCCGGTCGCCCTTCTGGTGGCGCTCGCCGCCTCCCTCGCCCTGGGGGGCCGCCCCGACTGGGGCCTGATCGCCGCCAACGCCCTGGGACTGCTGTTGCTCACGGGTTGCTTCGCCGCCGTGGGCTTGTGGCTCTCGTGCCTGGCGTCCCAGCCGGCGATCGCCGCCATCGCCACCTTCGGCGTGCTGCTGGGCCTGTGGATCGTGGACCTGAACGCGGTGGCCGAGAGCGCCCTGCGCCACGCGTCGTTGCTCCGGCGTTTCGAAAGCTTCAACCAGGGCCTGATCGACAGCTACGACACGGCGTTCCTGGTGCTCTTCTGTGCCGTTTTCCTGGCGCTGGCCCTGCACCGCCTGGACGCGGAGCGCTGGAGTGGCTGAGCTCGGACGTTTCCCATGGAGATGACCCCCGCCCGGCAACGGCGCCTGCGGCTCCAGGGCCTGTTCACGGTGGTCCTGGTGGTGGTCCTGACCCTGCTGGCCGGCCTCCTCGCCTGGGCCCACCGCGCCCAGTGGGACTTCACCCAGAACGCCCGCAACACCCTATCCCAGGAGAGCCGGGAAGTGCTCGCCTCCATTCCCGGACCCGTGCGGGTGACCGCCTATGCCACGGAGCGCGATCCCGAGCTGGGGGACCTGCGCAAGCGCATCCACGACTTCATCGGGCGCTACCAGCAGGCCAAGGCGGACCTTCGGCTCGATTTCGTCAATCCGGAGCTGGAGCCCAAGCGGGCGCGGGACGCGGGCATCCAGATGAACGGGGAGATGATGGTGGAATACGAGGGCAGGGCCGAGCGTTTCTCCCCCTTCAATCTGAACGAGCAGGCCTTCACCAACCTGCTCGCCCGCCTTGCCCGCACCCACGAGCGCGTGGTGTTCTACCTAGAGGGCCACGGGGAGCGCAGCCTCGCGGGCCAGGCCAATCACGACCTGGGGGAATTCGGCCGGCGCCTGGCCGCCACCGGCTTCAAGCTGAGCCCGCTCAAGCTCACCCTGGCCCAAGAGGTGCCCGCCAACGCCGCCCTGCTGGTGATCGGGAGCCCCCAGGCGGAGCTCCTGCCGGGGGAGGTGGACAAGCTGCTCAAATTCGTCGACCGGGGCGGAAACCTGTTGTGGCTGCTCGACCCGGAATCCCTGGGGGGGCTGGAACCCCTGGCCGAGCGGCTGGGACTGAACCTCCTGCCCGGGATCATCGTGGACCCGGCGGCGGAGGAGATGCGGGCCCCGGCCACCTGGGCCCTTGCCGTCTCCTACGGACCCCACGCCGCCACGGACGGGTTCAACCTGATCACCGTATTTCCCCTGGCGCGCCCCATCACCGTGGGGGAAGACACGGGCTGGCGCAGCACGCCCCTGGTGGAAGTGGCGCCCCGGGGCTGGGTGGAGACGGGGTCCCTGGAGGGGGAGATGCACTTCGACCCGAAGCGGGACCTGCGCGGGCCGGTACCGGTGGCCACCGCCCTGGAGCGCACGCGCAACGACCGGGAGCAACGGGTCGTGGTGGTGGGCAGCGGCGCGTTCCTGGCCAACGCTTTCATCGGCAACGGGGCCAACCTGGACCTGGGGCTCAAGCTGGTCAACTGGCTAGCGGGGGACGAGCGCCTGGTCACCATCCAGCCCAAGGCGGTCCGGGACGCCCAGCTCCAACTCTCCCGCCCGGCGGCCCTCGCCATCACCCTGGGCGGATTCATCCTGTTGCCGCTGGGCTTTCTCGCCCTGGCCGCCGCCGTATGGTGGCGCCGGCGCAGGCTTTAAGCGAGGACTTCATGCCGGCGCGCACCTGGCTCAACTTGGCACTGCTCGCTGCGGCCCTCGCCTTGGGGCTCGCCCTCGCTCTGGCGCCCCAGGAAGCGCCACCCCCGGAATACCGGCTGTCCCCTCTAGAAGCCTCCCAGGTGGACCGGGTGCACATCGCCCGGGCCAGCCTGCCGCCGATGGAGCTCAAGCGGGCGGAGCAAGGCTGGCGCGTTATCGCGCCGGTGGACGCCCGGGCGGCGCCCGTCAAGGTGGAACGGATGCTGGAGCTACTCGCGGCCCGAAGCCGGGAGCGGCTGGAAGCCACTGGGCTCGAGCGCTACGACCTGGCGCCGCCCCCCCTCACCGTGACCCTGGGAGGGCAAAGCTTCGGCTTCGGCCTCGTGAACCCGGTGACCGGCCAGCAGTACGTGCTCGCCGCCGATGGGGTCTACCTGGTCTCGCCCCGGTATGCCGCCGCCTTTCCCCTGGCGGTGGAGGAGGTGCTCGCCCGGGAGCTCCTCGCTCCCGGTGAGCAGCCAGTGGCCATCGAGCTGCCCGGGCTTCGCGTCGCCCTGCAGGACGGCCGCTGGCAGGTGGAGTCCGCCATCGAGGGAGTGAGCCAGGACGAGGTGAACCGCTGGGTCGACCGGTGGCGCCACGCCCTCGCCGTCGCCTCCGAAGTGGCGGAGGAGGCGGCCCCGGCCGGGGAGCGGGCCCTGATCCGGCTCGCCGACGGCCGCACCGTGGAACTTGCCATCGAAAGCCGGACCCCTCAGCTGGTACTCCTGCGCCGGGACGAGGGTCTGCGGCTGCGTTTTTCCCCCGAAGTGAGCCGGGCCATGCTGGCGCCCCCCGGGTCTTCCTCCTGACCATGCCCGAGCTGCCGGAGGTCGAGACCACCCTGCGAGGCCTGGCACCCCATGTGTTGGGAGCCAGGATCCGCCGGGTCGCGGTGCGGGAGCCGCGGCTGCGCTGGCCTGTCGCCCCGGAGCTTCCGGGCGCCCTCGCCGGCGCCCGGGTGGTGGAAGTCCGACGGCGCGGCAAATACCTGCTCCTCGGCTGCGACCGGGGCACCTTGATCGTCCACTTGGGGATGTCGGGTAGCCTCCGGCTGGTGCGGGAGGGCGCGGCCCCCACGGCCCACGAGCACGTGGATTTGGTACTGGAAAACGGCTGGACCGTAAGGCTGCGGGATCCGCGCCGCTTCGGCGCCCTGCTGTGGGCGCCGGAAGGGCCGAGCCGCCATCCCCTCCTCGCTCGCCTGGGCCCCGAGCCTTTGGAGCCCGGCTTCAACGCCGAACGGCTTTACCGCAGCACCCGGGGGCGCAGGGCGAGCATCAAGCAAGCCCTCATGGACGGGCGCCTGGTGGCGGGCCTCGGCAACATCTACGCCAACGAGGCCCTGTTTCACGCGGGCATCCGCCCGGACACCCCTGCCGGACGGCTCAGCCGGGCGCGCTGCGCGCGGCTCGCGGCCGCCGTCAAAAAGACCCTCAGGCTCGCCATCCGCGCGGGCGGCAGCAGCCTGCGGGACTACGTGGGAAGCGACGGGGAGCTGGGCTACTTCCAGCTCAAGCTCTGGGTCTACGACCGCGCGGGGATGCCCTGCCGGGCGTGCGGCACGCCCATCCGGGTACGCCGGCTGGGGCAGCGCTCCAGCTTCTACTGCCCCGCGTGCCAGCGCTAGCCCGGGAGAGATTCCTGCTGAGAACGCTTTCAAAAAGCGCCGAGCGGGGCTCAGCCCCCCTCTCTCTCCTTCCCTTTCTCCCAGGGGAAGAGAGGGAAGGGACGGCGGCAAATGGTTGGTCAACCCTTTGCCGAAGGCTCAAATCGAGGCCTTCTGCGCGGTGAGCGCCAGGTACTTCTGGTGGAGCTGTTCCCGGGTTTCCGGGTGTTGCGGGTCGGGATGAATACAGTCGACCGGGCACACTTCCACGCACTGGGGCGTCTCGAAGTGGCCCACGCACTCGGTGCACTTGCGCGGGTCGATCACGTAGATCTCTTCCCCCTGGGAGATCGCCCCGTTGGGGCACTCGGGCTCGCACACGTCGCAATTGATGCATTCGTCGGTGATGATGAGCGCCATGGGCAATCCTCGGCTTCAGCCCTGGAACTTGGCCTTGAGCCGCTGGGCGATCAGGGGATGGACGAACTGGCTCACGTCGCCCCCCAGTTGGGCGATCTCCCGCACGATACTGGCGGAGATGAACATATACTGCTCCGCCGGCGTCAAGAACACCGTTTCGACCTCTGGATGGATGCTGCGGTTCATCCCGGCCATCTGGAACTCGTATTCGAAGTCGGACACCGCCCGCAGTCCTCGTAGGATCAGCCGGGCACCCTGCTGGCGCATGAAGTCCATGAGCAGGCCGTTGAACCCCATTACCGTGACGTTGGGATAGGAGGCGAGCACCTCCCGAGCCATGGCCACCCGCTCCTCCAGGGTGAAAAACGGCCGCTTGGCGCGGCTTTCGGCGATGGCCAGCACCACCTGGTCCCAGATGGCGCAGGCCCGCCGCACCAGGTCTTCGTGGCCGCGGGTGATGGGATCGAATGAGCCGGGATAGACGATCTTGTTCATGGGGAAGCGTCTTGCCGCTTGAGCAGCCGGTAACACACCTGGCCGGCCCGGTGCTGGCGCCATACCTCCCATTCCTCCCCCGGGGCGAAGGGCTCGGCACTCTCCACGTACACCAGGGCCCCGGGGGCAAGCCGCGCCGGCAAGAGGGACAGAAGCCGCGTCCAGTACCCGCTTTTGTACGGCGGGTCGAGGAAGACCACGTCAAAACGACGGACGTCGCGCGCGAGGAATTCTAACCCATCGCCCCGATGCAGTTCCACCTGGGTCGCCCCCAGGGCCAAGGCAGCGGCCTTGAGCCCGGCGTAGGCCCGCCCGCTCGCCTCCACCATGACCACCCGGCTCGCACCCCGGGAGGCCGCTTCGAAACCCAGCGCCCCGCTGCCCGCGAAGAGATCCAGGCAGGTGCGGCCCGTGAGGTCCTGGCCCAGCCAGTTGAACAGGGTCTCCCGCACCCGGTCGGGGGTGGGCCGCAGCCCGGGGACCTGGGGTACGGAGAGCAGGCGGCTACGCCAGGCGCCGCCGATGATGCGCACGCGTCCCAAGAGAACGGATCAGGGGCGTCTTTGCGAGATATCCGGATCGCGCTCGGAGGCGCCCACCACCACGGTCACCATGCGCTCGGGATCGATGCGGCGCTGGAACGCCTCCCGGATCTCGGGCAGGGTCACCGCCTCCACCTTTTTCAGAAAGTCGTCCAGGTAAGTGAGGGGGAGTTCGTAGAAGCCGATCACCGCCAGGTGCTCCAGGATCTTCCGGTTGCTGTCGATGCGCAACGGAAAGGCGCCGACGATGTGCTGCTTGGCCCGCTTGAGCTCCTCCGCCGTGGGGCCCTGGGCAACGAAGCGCTGGAGGGTCTCTCGCACCACCCTGAGGGCTTCGCCCGTCTGCTCCTTCTGGGTCTGCAGCCCGATCTGGAACGGTCCCTGGGCCTTGAGGGGGAGGAAGTAGCTATAGACGCTGTAGGCGAGCCCCCGTTTTTCCCGGACCTCCTGGTTCAACCGGGACACGAAGCCGCCCCCTCCCAGGATGTAGTTGCCCACGTAGAGGGGGAAGTAGTCCGGGTCGTTCCGGCTCACGCCCGGGTAACCCAGCAGGATGTGGCTCTGGGTAGCGGGATGGTCGATGCGCCGCGTTTGTCCCTGGGGAAGCGGGACCGGCGGCAGGTCCAGCCCGCTGTTGCCCTCGGGCAACCCCTCCGTCAGGCGCTCGGCCAGGGCGTAGGCTTCCGCCCGGGAGAGGTCGCCGATGATGGATACCACGGCGGCGCCCCGCCGGTAGCGGGCCCGGTAGTGGGCCAGGAGGTCGTCCCGGGTGAGGGCCGCCACCGTCTCCACTTCCCCCGACTCCCGCAGGGCGTACGGGTGCTCGCCGAAGACCAGGCGGGCGAACGCCCGCTCGGCGATGGTTTCCGGCTTGGTGTCCGCCTCCTTGAGCGCCGCCACGACGCGGGCCTTTTCCCGTTCCAGCACCGCCGCGGGAAATTCAGGCTGCTGCAGGATCCGGATGAAGAGGTCGAAGGCCTGCTCCCGCTCCCGGGTGCTGGAGAGGGTACGCAGGGTCATCCCCGCCCGGTCCGGATCGAAGCGTCCGCCCAGTTGGGCGCCCACGTCGGCGAGCCGTGCCGAGATCTGGTTCTCGTCGAGGCCACCAGCGCCCAGGCTCAACAGCCGCTGGGTCATGGCGGCACGGCCCGAGCCGGATTCGGTGTCGGTGCTGCTGCCGGCGGGGAAATCCACGCTCACGTCGATGATGGGAAGATCCCGGCTTTCCACGAAATACACCCGCGCCCCGCCGGCCGTCTGCCAGTGCTGAATGGGCAGCGCCCCCGAGGCCAAGGACGGCAGGAGTAGAGCAGCCGCTAGAGCGGCGAGGGCACGGAAGATCCTATTCCCCATGACGCAACCCCTCGGGAGGACGGGCCGGGCGGGCTTCCTCCAGGGGCTGGGGATCCAGGACCGCCACGGTGAGCCGATCATCCACCAGATACTTTTTCGCCACCGCCTGCACCTGGTCGGCAGTAACCGCTTGCAGCTTCTCGATCAGTACGTCCAGATCCCGGTAGGACAAGCCCACCATTTCCAACTGGCCGATCTGCATGGCCTGGGAGAACATGGAATCCCGGCTGTACACTTGGCTCGCCACCACCTGGGCCTTCACCCGGTCCAGCTCATCCTGGCCCACCCCCTGCTCCACGATGCGCTGCACCTGCTCTCGCAGGGCCGCTTCCAGCTCCGCCGCCGTGCGGCCTTCGCTGGGTGTGCCTTCCAGGAGAAAGAGACTAGGCCCGCGGGCGAGGAGATCGTAGCTAGCGCCGACCGATTGAGCGAGGCGGGTCTCCCGCACCAGTTCCCGGTTGAGCCGGGCCGCCGCGTAGCCGTCCAGCACGCCCGCTAGCACTTCCAGGGCGTAGGGTTCCCAGTCGTTGCGGGCGTCCCGCAGCGGCTCAGCGTGGTAACCCATGATGAGATAGGGCAGCTTGGCCGGCGCCTTGACCGTGACGCGCCGCACGCCCCGCTGGGCCGGTTCCCCCTGGGGCTTGCGCGCCGGAAGTGCCGTGGGCTTGTATTTGCCGTAATGGCGCTGCGCCAGTTTGAACACCTCCTCCGCCTTCACGTCCCCCACCACCACCAGGGTGGCGTTGTTGGGGGCGTACCAGCGGTGGTACCAGTCCCGCACGTCCCGCACGGTCATGGATTCCAGGTCGCTCATCCAGCCGATGACGGGGCGCCGGTAGGGATGAACGAGATAGGCGACCGCCATGAGCTGCTCGAACACGAGGGAGCGGGGCCGGTCCTCGGTGCGCCAGCGCCGCTCCTCCATGACCACCTTGATCTCCTTCTCGAACTCTTTCTCCGAGAGGGTGAGGTTGCGCATGCGGTCGGCTTCGAGCCGCGTGGCCAGCGGCAGCCTGGAGGCGTGCAGCATCTGGAAATAGGCCGTGTAATCGCGGCCGGTGAAGGCGTTTTCCCGCCCTCCCGCCGCGGCGATCAGGCGGGAGAACTCCCCGGCCGGAACTTTCCGGGTGCCCTTGAACATCATGTGCTCCAGGACGTGGGAAACGCCGGTCACTCCGTTCACCTCGTCCATGCTGCCGACCCGGTACCAGAGCTGGGACACCACCACCGGTGCCCGGCGGTCCTCCTTGACGATGACCTTGAGCCCGTTGTCCAGAGTCTTGGCGTAAGGGTTGGCGAGGCCCGGAGGCGAAACGGTCGTAACGATCCAGGCGATGAGCAGCGCAAGGAAGGGCTTCGTTCGCTCCATGGTTCCTAGCCTAGCGGGGGGCAATTCAATAAAATGCCGCGTACGTCGCCGCCCGCGGCACTCGTCATCGAAGTCTTCGTCAGACAGCCTACCAGAATGCTTGGTTTCTTCAAAAATCGCGAGCCGGAGGACCCGCCGCGGAAATCCCCGGGCTGGACCGAGCGGCTGCGCTCCGGCCTCAAGCGCACCCGGGAGCAGTTGGGCCGGCGCCTCGCGGGCGTCTTCGGCGCCCACGCCGCCATCGACGACGCCCTCTACGAGGAGCTGGAGACGGTGCTGCTCACCTCCGACGTGGGGGTGGCGGCCACCGCCCATCTCCTGGACGCCCTGCGGCAGCGGGTGCGCAAGCACAAGCTCACCCAGGCGTCTGAACTCAAGGAGGCGCTCAAGGAGGTGATGCTGGAGCTCCTCTCCCCCCTGGAGCGCCCCCTGGACGTCTCTTCCCACCGGCCCTTCATCGTCATGCTGGTGGGGGTCAACGGCGCAGGCAAGACCACCAGCATCGGCAAGCTCGCCCGCTACTACCAGGGTGAGGGGCGCTCGGTGCTGCTGGCGGCGGGGGACACCTTTCGCGCCGCGGCACGGGAGCAGCTAGAGGCGTGGGGGGCGCGCAACCAGGTGACGGTGGTGGCCCAAAGCGGCGGCGACCCGGCCGCGGTCATCTTCGACGCGGTGAGCGCGGCCAAGGCCCGCGCCGTCGACCTGGTGCTGGCCGACACCGCAGGACGGCTCACCACCCAGTCCCACCTGATGGAGGAGCTCAAGAAGGTGAAGCGGGTCATCGCCAAGGCGGAGCCCGGCGCGCCCCACGAGGTGCTGCTGGTGCTGGACGCCAACGTGGGCCAGAACGCCCTGGCCCAGGTGAAGGCCTTCGACGACGCCCTGGGGGTGACCGGGCTCCTTCTTACCAAGCTGGACGGCACGGCCAAGGGCGGCGCGGTGGCGGCGATCGCCCGGGAGCGGCCGATCCCTCTACGCTTCGTCGGCGTGGGCGAGGGCATCGACGACCTGCGCCCCTTCGACGCCCGGGAGTTCGTGGAGGCCCTGTTCGATTGAGCCTGATCGCCTTCAGCCGCGTCCACAAACGCTATCCCGGCGGCTACGAGGCGCTCAAGGACGTGACCCTGGCCGTCGCCCCCGGAGAGCTGGTCTACGTGACCGGCCATTCCGGCGCCGGCAAGAGCACGCTCCTCAAGCTCGCCGCCGCCATCGAACGTCCCACCAGCGGCAGCGTCATCGTGAACGGCCAGAACCTGGCGCACCTGCGGCGAAGCGCCCTTCCCTACCTGCGGCGCCACCTGGGGCTGGTGTTCCAGGACCAGAAGCTGCTCTTCGACCGCAGCGTGTTCGACAACGTGATGCTCCCCCTGGAGGTGGGCGGTTTCGATCGCCGGGAAGCGGTGCGCCGGGTCCGGGCCGCCCTGGACAAGGTGGGGTTGCTCTCCAAGGAAAAAGCCCGCCCCATCACCCTCTCCGGCGGCGAGCAACAGCGCCTGGCCATCGCCCGGGCGGTGGTCGGCCGACCCTCCATCCTGATCGCCGATGAGCCCACGGGCAACCTGGACCCGGAAAGCGCCCGCGAGATCCTGGGGGTGTTCGCCGCCTTCCACCAGGTGGGGGTCACCGTGCTGCTGGCCACCCACGACGAGGGGATTCTGGGCGCCCATCCCGGGCGGGTCATCACCCTGAAGCACGGGGCGCTTGTCTCGTGATCCGCTGGGTGCGGCAGCACGCCCAGGTGTTTCTGCGAACGCTGGCCCGGTTCATAGCCCAGCCGGTGGCGGCAGCCCTCAATGCCCTGGTGATCGGCGTGGCCCTGTCCCTGCCGGCGATGGGCTATGTCTTGCTCGACAACCTGGGCGCCGCCGCCCAAGGGATCGCCGCCCGTCCCCAGTTGAGCCTATTCCTGCGCCTGGACGCGAACGCCCAGGCGGTGGCGGACATTCAGGCCCGGCTCGAGGCCCATCCTTCCGTCGCCGCCGCGCGCTTCGTACCGAAGGAGGTGGCCCTTGAACAGCTCGCCGAGCGCACCGGGCTCCCCGAGCTCGCCTCGGCCCTGGACGGGAATCCCCTGCCCGACGCCTTCGTGGTGGACGCCCGGGCGGACCTCCCGCCCTCCGGCCTGGAGCGGCTGCGGGAAGAGCTGGCCGGCTGGCCGGGGGTGGACCATGTACAGCTCGATTCCGCCTGGGCCCGCCGGCTGGATGCCTTGCTGCGGCTGGGGAGGACCGGGATCGCCGTACTGGGGGCATTGCTGGGGATCGCCCTGGTGCTCGCTTCTTTCAACACCATCCGGCTGCAGATCCTCACCCAGCGGGAGGAAATCGAAGTCTCCAAGCTGATCGGGGCGACCGACGGTTTCATCCGCCGGCCTTTCCTCTATTACGGGGCCCTGCTGGGCCTCGCGGGCGGGGCGATCGCCTGGGGCATCGTGGAAGCCTGCCTGCGGCTATTGGAGGCGCCCGTGGCGGAACTGGCCCGGCTCTATGGCGGCTCCTTTCGCCTGGCCTCCCTGGGGTGGCGGGAGAGCCTCGCCCTCCTCGGCCTTTCGGCCGCCCTAGGCTGGCTCGGGGCGATCCTTTCGGTCTCCCGGCACCTGCGGGATATCGAGCCCCGTTAAGAACAATACTTTAATTTTTATAGACTTGGCGCCAGGACTTGCAGGAACTTTGGCGCTTGCTAGCACTCTCATGCGGTGAGTGCTATAAAATAGTCGAGTCAGAAAAGGGAGGATTTATGACCCAATCCATGGCGCTTCCCGTCCCCGTCCCCACCGCGGTCGGGAGCTTGGAAGCCTACATCCAGGCGGTCAACCGGTTTCCGGTCCTCACCCAGGAAGAAGAGATCCGGCTCGCCCGCAAGTTTCGCGACGAAGGCGACCTGGAAGCCGCTCGGCAGCTAGTCCTCTCCCATCTCCGGGTGGTGGTGGCCATCGTCCGCGGCTACCTGGGCTACGGCCTGCCCCAGGCAGATTTGATCCAGGAAGGCAACATCGGGCTGATGAAGGCGGTAAAGCGCTTCGACCCGGACCGGGGCGTTCGCCTGGTGTCCTTCGCCGTGCACTGGATCCGGGCCGAGATCCATGAATTCATCCTGCGCAACTGGCGCCTGGTCAAGGTGGCCACCACTAAAGCCCAGCGCAAGCTGTTCTTCAACCTACGCAGCTTGAAGCAGGACCTGGGCCCCATGAACCGGGCCGAGGTGCAGGACGTGGCCCGGCGCCTGGGGGTCAAGCCGGCCGAGGTGGTGGAGATGGAGACTCGCCTTTCAGGCCAGGACGTGGCCTTGGAAGCATCCCCGGACGAGCTGGACGAGGGCGCCCAGCCCCCCATCGCCTACCTGACCGATGGGTCGGAGGAGCCGGCCGCTCTCCTGGAGGCCCGGGAAGCGGAACGGCTGCGGAGCGAAGGCCTGCAGAAGGCCCTCTCCACTCTGGACGAGCGCAGCCGCCGCATCATCGAGGCCCGCTGGCTGCGGGAGAAAGAGCCGGCCACCCTGCACGAGCTTGCCGCCGAGCTCAAGGTCTCCGCCGAGCGGGTACGCCAGATCGAGCAGAAGGCGATGGAGAAGATGCGGCGCGTGATCAGCGCCACGGCCAGCGCCTGACTGGGACGGACGGGAAGAGTTCGAAAACGCCGCTTGGAGCGGCGTTTTTTTTCGTTTAGCCCGTTTGCGCCAGCAGCAGCCCCAGGTCGTGGGCCAGCACCTCGGGTCCCTGGCCATGGCTCACGTAAAGGCGAAGCCGGCCCTGGGGATCGAACACGAAAATGCCGGCGGAGTGGTCCATGGTGTAACCGCCCGGACTCTGGCCCGGCACCTTCTGGTAGAACACCTTGAACGAGCGGGCCGCCTCGGCGACGGCTTCCGGGTCCCCGGTGAGCCCCAGAAAACCGGGGTGGAAGGCGGGCACGTAGCGGGCGAGCACCTCGGGGGTGTCCCGCTCGGGATCCACCGTGATGAACAGGACCTGGACCCGCCGGGCCTGGTCTTCGGGCAATTGCTTCAGGGCCAGGGCCATCTGGGCTAGGGCGGTCGGACACACGTCGGGGCAGTGGGTGAAGCCGAAGAACACTACCACCGCCCGGCCGCGGAAATCTTCCAGGGTGCGGGGCGCCCCCATGTGGTCCACCAGCCGGAAGGCCGGCCGCATCTCGGCGCCAGTCACGTCGGTGGACTTGAACGCGGGGGCGCGAGTGCCGGAGTCGCAGCCTGCCAGCAGCAACGCCGCGCCCGCGAGCGCCCCGAGGAAGCGGAGGAACCGGCCCGGCGCGCCCATCACGGGAACCGCAGGTAGTGGTCCACCAGCAGGGCGCTGAAGAGGGCCGCCAGGTAGACGATGGAATAGCGGAACGCCTGCCGGGCCAGGCGATCGGTATAGGCGACGTAGATGCGCACCGCGTAACCGAGATAGACGGCGCCCAGCGCGAGCGCCGAGGCGAGATAGATCCAGCCGCTCATCCGGGTGGCGAAGGGCAGCAGGGACACGGCCACCAGGATCAGGGTATAGAGCAGCACCGAGAGCCGGGTGAAGCGGTCGCCGTGGGTCACGGGCAGCATGGGTACGCCCGCCTTGGCGTAATCCTGCTTGCGGTACAGAGCCAGGGACCAGAAGTGGGGCGGGGTCCAGGCGAAGATGATGAGAAAAAGGAGCAGCGCCTCGTGGGAGACCTCGCCGGTCACGGCGGCCCAGCCCAGCACCGGCGGCATAGCGCCGGAGGCGCCACCGATGACGATGTTCTGGGGCGTAAGGGGCTTGAGCAGCACGGTGTAGACGATGGCGTAGCCCACGAAGGTGGCGAGCGTCAGCCACATGGTGAGGGGATTGACCAGATGATGGAGGATGGCGAGCCCCGCCCCACCGATCACGCCGGAAAAGACCAGGGTCTGCAGAGAAGTGAGTCGACCTTGGGGCAAGGGCCGGCCGCGAGTGCGGGCCATGACCGCGTCGATCTTCTGCTCCACCAGGCAGTTCACCGCCGCCGCAGCGCCCGCCACCAGGGCGATGCCCAGGGTGCCGAACACCAGGGGCTGGAGAGGGACCGGCCCCGGCACCGCAAGGAACATGCCGATCACCGCGGTGAAGACGATGAGGGATACCACCCGGGGCTTCGCGAGCTGCAAGTACTGCTGCCAGCGGGGGAGGGGGTGCCAGGCGGCTTCACTAGCCATGGGGCAAGAACCGATCGGGGTCAATCAAAAAAAGAATTTTAGCATCGGGCAAGGCGCAACGCGTCGCCGTTCCGTCCTCGGTCTTCAACCGATGCGGGAAGCCTTGAGCAGCCGGCTCAAGTCCTTCACCATGCGCGCGGGATCCGCGTCCGCGGGGAAACGCAACACCACGTTGCCCAGGGGATCCACCAGGTAGACGTGGTCCCGCACCGAGCCCTCGGCGGGGAGCTGGGCCAGTAGCGGGCTGCCGCGGGCATCCGCCATCCAGGTGCCGTCGTAGGCCCTGCGCAGCCTCTCCTCCGGCTCGATTCCGTCGTCGATCAGCCACAGCCGCTCCACCCGGTCCATGTTCTTGCCCTGGGCGAGCCGCACCTGGCGCTGCTGGTACAGCTTGGTGCGGCAACGCTCCGGGCAGAGGCCCGAGTCCACCTGCACCAGCCACCACTTCCCTTTCAAGTCAGCCAGCCTCACCGTGCCGCCGCCCAGCCGAGGCAGGGTGAAATCGGGCAGCCGCCGGTCCGCCAGCAGCTCGCCGTAGTTGACCCGCTCCCCGGGCGGAAACAGGTAATAGGCGAGGAACGAGCCGACGAAGGGAAAGGCGCACACGGCCGCGATCAGCCACAGGGTCGTCAGGCGTCGCGGTCGGGACTCAAGGCTTTCGTTTCGCATTGAGCACGATGTAGAGCACCAGGATGGTGGCGGCGAAAGCGAACCACTGCAGGGCGTAGGCTTTGTGGCGCTCGATCCCCAGGTCGAAGGGGGGCCAGTCCCGCACCAGGCCGTCGTCCGCGGCCCCCCCCTGCCGCACCACGATGGGCAGCAGGGTATGGGGAAAGCGCTGCCGGAAGCGTTCCACATCGATGCGCTGCCATACGCGCCCTTCCGCGGGGTCGTCCGAAAGGGCCATCACCCGCTCCCGGCCCGGCATGGCGATCCCCGTCACCGTGACCGTGCCCGCCGGGGTCTTCACTTCCGGCAGCGTTTCCCTCCGCCCCGTCCCCGCCACCCAGCCCCGGTTCACCAGCACGTAGGTGTCGCTGCCCGCGATCCGCAGCGGGGTCACCACGTAGTAGCCGGCTCGGCCCCGATAGACCCGATTATCCACGTAAAAGGTTTCCCGGGCGGCGAACTCGCCGCGGACCTCCACCCGCCGCAGCTTCAGGTCTTCCGGGTGCGCCGGGGCGCCGGACAACCGCACCGGCGGCTCGCGGCTCAACCGCTCGAGCCGCAGTTGCAGCGCCTCCTTCTGAGATGCCCGGTCGAGCTGCCAGTTTCCGAGCGCCAGCGTGAGCGCGACGCCCGCCGCCGCGGCCAGGGTGGCCCACCCTGGGGGACGAAAGCTGAAAGGAACGAATTGCACGACTAGCCCCCCGTCCCGCGCCATCTTCCCGAGTCCCTCGTGAAATATCCGGGTTGGCACCGGCACTGGCCTTGGCCTAAACTGGAGTCTCGGCCCGCCAAGAAAGATCCATGAAGCTTCTAGTCATCGCGCTGGTGGCCCTCATCGTCTCCAGCCTCGGCTCGGCGCTCTATTACCTGGTCAAGGATAAAGGCCAGTCCGACCGCACCGTCAAGGCCCTCACCGTCCGGGTGGGACTTTCGGTGACCCTCTTTCTGCTCCTCATGCTGGGCTACTACTTCGGCCTCATCCCGCAACAGGGTCTCTGAGCGGCGTCCTTTCCCCGTTGCATCAAAAAAATGCCGCACAAGCGAGTGTGCGGCTTAATGGTGCTCTCCCCGCGGTCGCGGGGAGCCTCCTCCCCTCCTTGTTCAGCCGCGGCTCACAGCCAGTACACGAACACGAACAGCAGCAACCATACCACATCGACGAAGTGCCAGTACCAGGACACGCCCTCGAAGGCGAAGTGGTTGTCCGGCGTGAAGTGCCCGGCCAGAGCCCGTCCCAGGATGACGATCAGCATGATGGTGCCAATGGTCACGTGGAAGCCGTGGAAGCCGGTCAGCATGAAGAACGTCGCCCCATAGGCGCCCATGGACAGGGTCACGTTCAGGTCCCGGATCATGTGGCCGTACTCGTAGGCCTGGAACCCCAAGAAGGTGGCGCCCAGGAGGATGGTGAACACCAGGCCCCAGATGAGCTGGGAGCGGTTGTTTTTCTTGAGACCCCAATGGGCCCAGGTCACCGTGACTCCGGAAGAAAGGAGCAGCAGGGTGTTGATGGCCGGGATGCCCCACGCGCCGATGGGAGTGAACTGCTCCCTGATGCCCGGGCCCGCCACCGGCCAGCCGGGGGTGAAGTCGGGCCAGAGGAGCTTCTGGTCCATCTCGCCCAGCCAGGGCACGGACAGAACCCGCATGTAGAACAGGGCGCCGAAAAACGCGGCGAAGAACATGACCTCCGAGAAGATGAACCAGCTCATCGCCCAGCGAAAGGAAATGTCCACCTGCTTGTTGTACAGGCCGCGCTCGTTTTCCCGGATGACGGTGCCGAACCAGCCGATCATCATGTAGATCAGGATGAGGGCGCCGACGGCGAGGCTCACCCACCCGGCCGCGGCCATCTCGTTGAAAAGGAGCACCGCGCCGATGGCCATGAAAAACAGCCCGGTCGAGCCCAGCACTGGCCAATACGAAGGGGCGGGGAGGTAGTAGCCGCCTGCCTGAGTCGCCATGTTCCGTTTCTCCCTTCTTTAAAGCTCTGTTGTGTTGTTCAACCCTTGCCAGTGATCAGCCGCACCAGCGCGACCAGCGCCAGCACGAACAGTGACGCGCCGATCAGGCCGGCCACGACGAAGTGGACCGGCCTGAGATGGCTCACCTCCTCATGGGCCTGGCGCTTGCGGATGCCGAAAAAGGCCCAGAACACCGCCTTGAGAGCGGCCAGCGGACCCGCTTTTCCTTCCTTGGAGTCCCGCACAGCTCATCCCTGTCCCTGCCGAGTTGCGCCGCTCACCTGAGCAGTGGAACCCTCGATGGTGAACAAGGTGAAGGACAGGGTCACCGTGTTGACATCCGCCGGCAGCGCCGGATCGATCACGAAGACAGTGGGAAGCTTGCGCGTCTCCCCTGGCTGCAGCCGCTGCCGGGAAAAACAGAAGCATTCCAGCTTCTTCACGTGCTGCACTGCAAGCTGGGGGCCGTAGCTCGGGATCGCCTGGGCCGCCACGGTCATGTCCGTGGGGTTGGAAAGCTCGAAGGTCACCTGCACCAGCTCGCCGGGGTGGACCCGCACCCGCCGCTCCAGCGAGGCGAAGCGCCACGGCACGTCGCCGCGCACGTTGGTGTCCAGCTCCACCGTGACTATGCGGGAGGTGTCCACCTGAGTGTTCACCACCTGGTCCGGCCGCCCGACGTCCCGGATCCCGGTCACCTCGCAGAACACTTCGTACAGGGGCACCAGGGCGAAGCCGAAACCGAACATAGCGATGGCGATCACCACCAGCTTTCTCACCAGGACCCGGTTGGCTTGCGCGGTGCTCATCGGGAAAGCAGGTATTGCTTCAGCACGAAACCGAGAAAGATGGCCGCCGCGATGGACGCCAGGATGAGACCCGTCCTCAGGTTCTTCAGCGCCTGCGCCTTGTCGTCCCTCATGGGCTTCTGGCCCCGAGCGGAGCCCTCTCCCGTCACTTGATCACCGGCGGCGTCTCGAAGCTGTGGTAAGGCGCGGGCGTCGGTAGCGCCGTCCACTCCAGGCTGTCCGCCCCCTCCCACGGCTTCTCAGGAGCCTTCTCACCGCTTCGGATCGCCTTCAGCACGATGTACAGGAACAGCACCTGGGAAAGGCCGAAGCCGAAGGCACCGATGGAGGACATCATGTTGAAGTCGGCGAACTGCAGGGCGTAGTCGGGAATGCGCCGCGGCATGCCCGCGAGGCCCAGGAAGTGCTGCGGGAAGAAGGCCACGTTGAAGAAAATGATGGACAGCCAGAAGTGCCACTTGCCCAGCCGCTCGTCGTACATGCGCCCGGTCCACTTGGGCAGCCAGAAATACACCCCGGCGAAGGCCGAGAACAGAGCCCCTGCCACCATCACGTAGTGGAAGTGGGCCACCACGTAATAGGTGTCATGGAGCTGGATGTCCACCGGCGTGATGGCGAGGATCAGCCCCGTGAGCCCCCCGATGGTGAACAGGAACAAGAAGCCCAAGGCGAAGAGCATGGGCGTCTCGAAGGTGAGCGACCCGCGCCACATGGTGGCGATCCAGTTGAATACCTTGACCCCGGTGGGCACGGCGATCAGCATGGTGGCGTACATGTAGTAGAGCTGCGCTTCCACCGGCATGCCCACGGTGAACATATGGTGCGCCCACACCAGGAACGAGAGCACCGCGATGGAGGCGGTCGCGTACACCATGGAGGTGTAGCCGAACAGGGGCTTGCGGGAGAAGGCGGGGATCACCTGGGAAATGACGCCGAAGGCGGGAATGGCGATGATGTACACCTCCGGGTGGCCGAAGAACCAGAAGATGTGCTGGAACAGCACCGGGTCGCCGCCGCCCGCCGGGTTGAAGAAGTGGGTGTCGAAATGGCGGTCGGTGAGCAGCATGGTCACCGCCCCGGCGAGCACCGGCATCACGGCGATCAGGAGGTACGCGGTGATCAGCCAGGTCCACACGAACAGGGGCATCTTCATCAGGGTCATCCCCGGCGCCCGCAGGTTGAGGATGGTGGTGATGATGTTGATCGAGCCCAGGATGGAGGACATCCCCAGGATGTGGATGGCGAAGATGGTGAGATCCATGCCCATGCCGAACTGGACGGTGAGGGGCGGATACAGGGTCCAGCCCGCCGCGGCCGCGCCCCCGGGCACGAACATGGAGATGATGAGCAGCAGCGCCGCCGGCGGCAGCAGCCAGAACGACCAGTTGTTGAGCCGGGGGAAGGCCATGTCCGGCGCCCCGATCATCATGGGGATCTGCCAGTTGGCGAAGCCCACGAAGGCCGGCATGATGGCTCCGAACACCATGATCAGGCCGTGCAGGGTGGTCATCTGGTTGAAGAAGTCGGGGTTCACCACCTGCAAGCCTGGCTGGAACAGCTCGGCGCGGATGGTGAGGGCCATGACGCCGCCCACCAGGAACATGATGAAGCTGAACCACAGGTACATCGTGCCGATGTCCTTGTGGTTGGTAGTCATCACCCAGCGCAGGAGGCCGCTGGGATGGTGCTCGTGCCCATGGGCGTGACTCTCAGCGTGTCCGTGCACTGCTGCCATCTCGATCTCCTTGTCCTTGATCCCGTCCGATTGCCGAATTCGTCGCCGGCCGGCTTACTTCGCGGCAGCCGCGCTCACCTGGACCGGCTGACCGGCCGCCTTCTTCTGCTTATGCTCGGCCACCCACCGGTCGTATTCCGCCTGCTCCACCACCTTCACCACGATGGGCATGAAGCCGTGCTCCTTGCCGCACAGCTCGGCGCACTGGCCCCGGTAGATGCCGGTCTTCTCCGCCCTGAACCAGGAGTCCCGGATGAACCCGGGGATGGCGTCCTGCTTGACACCGAAGGCGGGCACGAACCAGGCGTGGAGCACGTCCCCGGCGGTGATCAGCAGGCGCACCTTCTTGCCCACGGGCACCACCATGGGGTTGTCCACCTCCAGGAGATAAGTCTCGCTCTTGGGCGCCCGCCCTTCGATCTGCTCCTTGGGCGTGGCCAGGTTGCTGTAGAAGCCGATGCCCTCGTTCAGGTAGTCGTAGTGCCACTTCCACTGGTAGCCGGTCACCTTGACCGTCATGTCGGGCGCGGAGGTGTCCTTCATCTCGATCACGGTCTTGGTAGCCGGGTAAGCCATACCCACCAGGATGAAGAAGGGGATGACGGTCCAGATGATCTCGACGGTGGTGTTTTCGTGGAAGTGGGCCGCCTGGTGGCCCGCCGCCTTGCGGTGCTTGAACACCGCGTAGAACATGAAGCCGAACACCACCACGAAGATCACCACGCAGATGGCGAGAATGATGGTATGCAAATCGTAGATCTGGGCCGCGATGGGGCTTTGGGGCGGCTGCAGGTTGTACTTGGACGGCCCGAGGGTGGCGGCGAGCGCAGCCGATGGGGCGAATGCGAAGAAGCCGCCCCCGAATAGTTTTCTCTTCATTGTTTTGCCCATGTACCGAAAAATTTGAATATTACCGTTTCGCGAGACGCAATTTCAATTCTCGCGCGAGCTCGCGCCGCCGCTCTTGCGGCAGATGGCGTCCTACCTCCACCAGCCGCCCGTGGGAACGGAGCCACACCCGGGGTACCGCCAGGACCGATTCCGGTTCCACCACCACCACCTGGACCCAGTGGCGGTTGAACTGCACCGAGTGGCGGCTGCCGGCGCGCACGGTCTCCACCCTCACCGTGTCGCCGGCGATCACGATGGTTTCGCAGTCCCCCTCGTGGCGGGCGATCTCGCGGAAAGCGAGGAACAGAATCGCCAGCTCCATCCCGGCGAAAGGCACGATCGGCCACGCCCCCGCCGCGGCGAGTCCGCCGGCGATGCCCAAGGTAAGGGCGGCGATCGAGCAGAGCGCCCAGCGCCGCGCGACGGGCGGGAGGGAGGCGTTCCGCTTACAGACGACGGAAAACTCCGCTTCGTTGGAGAGGGCGAAAGCCATTTGCTCGGATCGCAGCCGCGGGCCCGGGCCGGAACCGGTCGAGCCTGCGGGCAAATTCTCGTTTTGGACGTTATCCAAAAGTAGCATGGCTGCACCCGCCGTGGCAAGGAAACGCATGGGCTCTGCATGGGCTCCAATGCTTGATTTTCCTGCCAAAACGGCTATTCCCAGGGCGGCGGCAACCTCAAGAAGCGCGCCGCCGCCTGGGGATCCGGCTGCGGGAGCGCCGGGACCACGCCGAGGCACGGCGCCCCCAGGCGTTCTTCCAGAGCAGCCACGTTGTCGTGGAAGGCGGCCATGGCGGGATCGAGGGTGTTGGCCACCCAGCCCGCTAGACGCAAACCCCGGGCCCGGATCGCCTCCCCGGTGAGCAGGGCGTGGTTGAGGCAGCCCAGCCGCATGCCCACCACCAGGATCATGGGGAGCGCCAGCCGGACCGCTAAGTCGGCGGTATCCCAGTCCGAGGCCAGGGGAACCCGGAAGCCGCCCACCCCTTCCACGATCACCCCCTCCGCCTCCCGCGCCAGGTGGCGGAAGGCTTCTAGAATCGGCTGCGGCCGAATCTCCACGCCCTCCGATCGAGCGGCGAGATGGGGCGCGATGGGCAAGGCCAGGGGATACGGGTTGATCAGCGCCCGGGGGAAGGGGCGGCCGGAAGCGTCCGCCAGGGCTTCCACGTCGGGGGAGCGGCCGTCTTCGCAGCCGGCGGCCACAGGCTTCATCCCCGCCACCGACCATCCCTTCTCCCGCAGCCGGTGCACCAGGGCACAGGCCACCAGGGTCTTGCCGACTCCGGTGTCGGTGCCGGTGACGAAGAGACCGCGTCCCATGACCGCGGAAGCGCCGGCGCTCATGTCGGCCTTCGGGGTCTGATCTCGATCACCGCCCGCCCGCCCGCGGAAAGCCGCGGCGCCCGCTGCCAGGCATGGCCGTACACCACCTCGAAGGTGGCCGGCAGCCGGCCGTCCCGCCGCAGGGCTTCGTAGCGCGCCTGGGCCTGGCGCCATTGGTTCTTGCCCATGAGCCCGCGGCGGCGGCCCTCCGTGGCATTGTGGGCACCGATCGCCTTGAGGTCGCGCAGGATCTGCCCGAACTCGGCGTAGGCGACGGTGATGAACTCCATGTCCATCACCGGGTCGGCGAAGCCGGCGCGCACCAGGGCGTCGCCCAGGTCGTGCATGTCGATGAAGCGGCTCACGTGGACGTAGCCGTCCACGCCGGCGAAGGCCTGCCGCAGCTCCTTGAGCGTGTCGGGGCCGAAGGTGGTGAACAGGAAAAGCCCCCCCGGCCGCAACACCCGCCGCACCTCGGCGAACACCCGCGCTGGGTCGTTGCACCACTGCAGGGTCAGGTTGGACCAGACCAGGTCCAGGCTGGCCCCCGCCAAGGGCAGGCGTTCCAGGTCGCCGCACACCCGCTCCGGCAGCGGATCCCGCCCGGGAAGAAACCGCCGCCAGCCGCCCCGGCGGGTCTCGATCTTCCTGAGCATGTTGAGCGCCAGGTCCAGGGCTACCAGGCGCGCCTGGGGATAGCGGCGCTTGAGGCCCGGGAGCGCGTAGCCCGTGCCGGTGCCTGCGTCCAGCACCGTGCGCGCCTCCAGCTTGATGTAGTCCAGGCGCGCCAGCAGGCGTCCGGCCACTTCCCGCTGCAGCAGCGCTGCGGCCTCGTAGCCGTCGGCCGCCCGCTCGAAGGCGCGGCGCACCGCGCGCTTATCGATGCGGTAGAGGAAATCGGTGGGACTCGCCATAAACCTGCTCGATGAAACGCTCGAAGAGGGCGGTGCACGTCTCCGGTTCGACAAGGAATGGGGCGTGCCCGCCGCCGGGCACCCGGGCGAGCCGGGCCCGGGGGAGCCGGGAAGCGAGCCACGCCCCCGCTGCCGCGGGAACGATTTCGTCCGGCTCCCCATGGATCACCTGGACCGGACAGCCCACCCGGGCGACGAGGGGGCGCAGGTCGTTGTCCCGGAGAAACTTAAGTCCCGCCGCCAGGGCCTCGGCCGCCGGCCGGGGACCCGCTCCCTGGACGGCGCGAAGCTTCTCCACCAGGGCGCGGGGGCGGGCCGCCCCGCGGGCCATGAGCACCAGGAACCGCTCCAGGGTGGCGTCGGGATCGCGGGCGAGCCCCGCCTCGAATCGGTCCAGCACCGCTCCCGCGACCCCCTGGGACCAGTCATGGCCCGCCACGAAGCGGGGGGTGGCGCTCACCAGCACCAGCCCGGACACCCGCCCGGGGCGAGCCACGGCCAGGGCCAGGGCGAGCTGGGCGCCCAGGGACCAACCGCCCACGACGGCGCCCGGGGGAACCACCTCCCCCAGCGCCTCCACCCACTCCGGCCATTCGCCGGGCAAGGGGTCACTCTTCCCGTGGCCCGGCAGGTCCACCCGGTGCACCCGGGCCTGCCGTGCCAGGGCGGCGGCCAGCGTTTCCCAGACGCCCTCGTGCAGCCCCCAGCCGTGGAGTAACACCAGGTCCGGCCCCCGGCCACAGCACGTCACATGCAGCCGATCCTTCATTGGGCAAGCTCCCCGGACGCAGGTACAGCCAGCTCCCGCCCCGCCTGGACCAGGGCCTCCGCCAGCCGATCCACGTCCGCCTCTCCATGGGCGGCAGACAGGGAGATGCGCAGCCGGGCGGTACCCGGGGGCACGGTGGGGGGACGAATCGCCGGAACCAGGATTCCCAGGCGAGCAAGGATCCGGCTCGCCGCCAGGGCGAGGGCGTTGTCCCCCAGGACCAGGGGCTGGATCGGCGTTTGGGAGGCCATAAACCGCCAGGGCCCGGTAGGCAGGCGGCGGCGCAGCCGGGCGACATGCTCTCGGAGCCGGGCCCGGCGCTCGTCGCCGCCCTCGATCAAGCGCAGGCTCTCGAGGAGGGCGCAGGCGAGGAGCGGCGGCAAAGCCGTGGTGTAGATGTAGGGACGGGCCCGCTGGATTAGGGTCTCCACCACCGCGGCATCGCCCGCGACGAAGGCGCCGAACACCCCAGCGGCCTTGCCCAGGGTACCCATGTAGACGATGCGGGGGGAACGCAGGCCGAAATGGGAGAGCGTCCCCCGGCCTCTTTCGCCCAGCACACCGAAACCGTGGGCGTCGTCCACCACCAGCCAGGCGTCGAATTCTTCGCACAAGGCGAGGAGCTGCGGCAGCGGCGCCAGGTCCCCGTCCATGCTGAACACGGCGTCCGTCAACACCACCCGGGGCCCGCGGTGGGCGCCGGCGAGCAGCCGCCGGAGGGCTTCCGCGTCCCCATGGGGGTAGCGCTTGAACCGGGCCCGGGAAAGGAGTGCCGCGTCGTTCAAGGAGGCATGGTTGAGCCGGTCGGCGAACACGGTGCCCCCCCGGCCGGCGAGGGTCGCCACCACCGCCAGATTGGCCATGTAGCCCGTGGAGAAGAGGAGCGCCGCGGGCAGCTCGACGAACTCGGCCAGGGCCTCTTCGAGGCGATGATGGGCGGCGCTGTGACCGCTCACTAGATGGGAGGCGCCCGCCCCCACTCCGTAGCGTTCGATCCCCTCCCGGGCGGCGCGGGCGACGCCCGGATGGTGGGCGAGCCCCAGGTAGTCGTTGCTGCAGAATGCCAGGTACTCGACCCCGTCGATGACGAGCCGGGGACCCTGGGCCGCCTCCACCCGAAGCCGCCGGCGCTTGAGCTGCAGGGCCTCCAGCTCCGCCAGTTCTCGCCCCAGCTCCGCAAGCCCGGGGAAAGGAGCGACGGTCGGATCCATGCAACGAGCCATCCGGTGGGCGCCTTCCAGCGCCCGTCAGGAGAGGGCCTTAAGCCCCAGCTTGGCGAACAAGGCCTGGTCCCGCTCCACCTGGGGGTTGCCGGTGGTGAGCAGCCTTTCGCCGTAGAAGACGGAATTCGCGCCCGCGAAAAAGCACAGGGCCTGCACCGGCTCGGGCATGGTTTCGCGCCCGGCGGACAGGCGCACCCACGCCTTGGGCATGGTGATGCGAGCGCAGGCGACGGTACGCACGAACTCGAGGGGATCTAGCGCCTCGGTGCCGTACAGGGGCGTGCCCTCCACCTGCACCAGGGCGTTGATGGGCACGCTCTCGGGATAGGGGTCCAGGCTGGCGAGCTGGGCGATCATGCCCGCCCGATGCTGCCGGCTCTCCCCCATGCCCACGATGCCGCCGCAACAAACCCGGATGCCGGCGGAGCGCACCCGGGCCAGGGTTTCCAGCCGCTCGGCCTGGGTGCGGGTGGTGATGATGCGCCCGTAGAACTCCGGGTCCGTGTCCAGGTTGTGGTTGTAATAATCGAGCCCCGCCGCCCGCAGCCGCTCCGCCTGTCCCTCCTTCAGCATCCCCAGGGTGACGCAGGTTTCCAGGCCCAGGGCCTTCACCGCGCTCACCATCTCGGCGACCCGTTCCAGGTCCCGGTCTTTCGGGCCGCGCCAGGCGGCCCCCATGCAAAAGCGGGTCGCACCCTTGGCTTTCGCGGCGCGGGCCGCGGCCACCACGTCGGGCAGGGAGAGAAGCTCCTGTGCCGCGAGGCCGGTCGCGTAGCGCACCGACTGAGGGCAATAGGCGCAGTCCTCGGGACAGGCGCCGGTCTTGATGGAAAGGAGCGTAGAGAGCTGCACCTGGTTCGGATCGAAATGCCGCCGGTGGACCCGCTGGGCTTCGAACAGCAGGTCATTGAAGGGCCGCTCGAACAGGGCGAGCACCGCTTCCACCGACCAGGCGGGGCGCTGCTGCGCCGCGGTGGAGGAAACCGTCATGGGCTGGGACATGGCTACCGTTGTGGCGGGAAAGAAGAAGCTTTTAAATTTCCCGCAGTATCGGTTCCGGGACGGGAGGCTGTCAATTTTTCTTCCCAGATTTTTGAACAGCCTGGCGCAGGCTTTGCGCCGCGCCGCAGCCGAGGCCTGCCTCCTCTGCGGCGGCGCGACCCGGGAGGGAAACCCCTGTCCGGCCTGCCGGCGGACCCTGCCCCTGCTCCCCTCCCCCCGCTGCCCGGTCTGCGCCGTCCCGGCGCCCCAGGCTGCCGCCTGCGGCGACTGCCTGCGGCGCCCGCCGGCTTTCGACGCCGCAGCGGCCCTCCTGGAATACCGGTTCCCGGTGGACGCCATGATCCGCCGCTTCAAGTACCAGGGAGACTTGGCCGCGGGCCGGGCGCTGGGGAGGCTGCTGGCCGAGCACGTGGCTCCCCTGCCCTCCCCCGACCTCCTGATCCCCATGCCCCTGCACCCGGCTCGGCTCAAAGTCCGGGGATTCAACCAGGCGGCGGAGCTGGCCCGGGAAATCGCCCGCGGCACCAGGGTCCCGGTGGCCATGGACCTGTGCGCCCGCCACCGGGACACGGCCGAGCAGGCGCGGCTTTCCATGGGGGAGCGGCGCAGGAACGTGCGGGGGGCGTTCTCCTGCGCCCGGGACCTGGACGGGGCGGACGTGGCGGTGGTGGACGACGTGCTCACCACCGGCGCCACGCTCAATGAGCTGGCCCGGCTGCTCAAGCGCCGAGGCGCCGCCCGGGTGCGGGCCTGGGTGGTGGCGCGGGCGGTGCCCAATTGGGCCGGAGAGGCCTAATTCGAGGGTAACTGCCCCAGCCGCTGCTCGACGAAGGTGGCCAGTTCGGCGCTCAACTGGCGGCTCGCCCGGGCCTGCTCGAAGGCGGCACGGGCCTCCGCGTGGCGGCCGTCCGCCTGAAGGGCGAGGCCCATGCCCAGCAGCCACACGCCGGTGCCAGGGGCAATCTGCAAGGCGCGGGCGTAGCGCTCCGCGGCTTCCCGGTGCCTCCCCGCCCGGTGCAAGAGCGCCGCGAAGAAGGCTTCGAACTCCGCCGAAGCTCCCCCATAAGGGGCCGCCGCCGCCAGGGTGTCCAAGGCGGCGGCGGTGGCGCCCCGCTCCACCTGGATCCGGGCAAGCGCGGTGGCGAAGCCGATCTGGCGCGGATTGAGGGCCAGCCCCTCCGCGAGGGCGCTTTCCGCCTCGGCCAGCCGGTTGCCCGCCAGCAGCAGCGCCACCAGACTCTGGCGGGCCGTCTCGTGGCGGGGATTGCGCTCCAGGGCGGACCTGAAGGCGTCCATCGCCTCCCCATCCCGATGCCGCTGCAACGCGGCGAGCCCGCGGCGGAACTCGTTTTCCGCCTGTTCCTCGGGCGTGGGGGGCCGGATCTTCTTGTCGATCGAAGGGGGGGCCTGGGGCGTGGGCTCGCCGCCGGTCTTTTCGGACGCGGGCGCCGGCGGGCTGGATCCGCCCCCAGGGGCCGCGTCTTCGCCCGTCGGGAGAGCCGCCGCGGGCAGCGGTAAGGATCGGGGCGGCTGGGCACCTTCCCGGGAGGCTGCCGGGGGGGAAGCGGCCCCCGATGGCTTCGTTCCCGGACGAGCCCCTTCTCTCGCTTGTGGGGCGGGCGTGGGGCTTGCCGCCTGCTCGGGCGGGCCCGAATCGTCGGCCGGCCTCCCGGCGGCCTGAAGCCTCGCCTCCTGGGCCCCTTCCCCGGAAGCCTCGGCCTCCGAGGAAGGGGCGGCGGATGCCGGTTCCGAAGACGGCTCCGGCGCTCCTATGACCTGGACGGCCGCCATGCTCGCCTGGGAAGGCCGGGCCGCGCCCCCTTCCGCCGGTCCCGGCGCCGGCCGGGTCCAATACAGCGTCATGGCGACCCCCCCGATCGCCCCCGCCGCCAGCAACACTCCGACCCCTAGCCAGGGACGCCGCGGGCGGGGGGGCACGGCGCGGATCTCCGGCTCGAAGGCCGCTGGCCGGGCTTCCCCAGACCGGCGCTCCAGGTCCGCCAGCATCTGGTTGATGAGGCTCATGCCAGCCACATCCAGGTGAGCCCGCCGAGGGAAAGCAACGCCCCCGTGGCCACGGGCCAGGCGCGGCGCGCGAAGCCCCGGGCCGCCGCCGGGGTATCCAGGGCGGCACGAACCACGGCACCCGCCGCGACGGCGCGGCGCCCCTTCCCGTAGGCCACCATCATGGACTTGTGGGCCAGGATGTTGAGGAGTCGGGGCACACCGCCGGAGAAGGCGTGCAGCAGCCCCACGGCGGGGGCAGTGAAGACCTCTCCGCCCTGATAGCCCGCCACCTGCAGCCGGTGATTCAGGTAGCGGCGGGTCTCTTCGGGGCTCAAGCCCTTGAGCCGGTACTGGAACGTGATCCGCTGGCGCAACTGCCGCACCGAGCGGTCCTGCAGGTTTTCGTCCAGCTCGGGCTGGCCGAACAGTACCACCTGGACCAGCTTGCGCTTCTCGGTCTCCAGGTTGGTGAGCAGGCGCAGCGTCTCCAGAGTCTTCAAGGGCATCGCCTGGGCCTCGTCCAGGCATACCAGTACCCGCTTCCCCGCCCTGGCGTAGTCGAGCAGCGCGTGGGTCAGGGCCCGGATCAAGCGAGTGCAATCCCCCTCGCCCGGGATCTGGACCTGGAAATCTTCCGCCAGGGTCTGCAACAGGGCCTGGGAATCGAGGTGGGGATTGGGGATGTAGGCGGTGACGAATTGGCGCCCCAGGGAAGCGAGGAACTTGCGGGCGAGCAGGGTCTTGCCCGTGCCCACTTCGCCCGTGATCTTGATGAAGCCCTCCCCGGTGCCGGCCGCCACCAGCAGGGTGTTGAGCGCTTCCTGGTAGGTGGAGCAAGCGAAGAAGAAGCTGGTGTCCGGCGTCAGCCCGAAGGGCAGCTCCCGCAACCCGAAGTGGGCCTCGTACATGTCACCTGGGCTGCGGCTGCCGGGCGGAGGACTCCCAGGGCGCAGGCCCCCCTTCCCCCTTGGTCCCGAACACCTCGGACTTCCCGCCCCAGGAGAAGCCCCGGTCCAGCTTCTCCAGCCGCGCCCGGCTCTCCCCCAGCTCGCCGACCCATTCCTGGTCGCTCTTGATGATGGTGGGCTTGAGCAGGATCACCAGCTCCCGCTTGGTGGAACGCTGCTGGGTCTGGCGGAAGGCGGCGCCCAGGAACGGGATGTCGGACAGGCCCGGCACCCCGGAGCGTTCCTCGGTCTGGGTCTGGGCCATGAGGCCGCCGATGGCCACGATCTGCCCGTCCTCCACCCGAACGATGCTGTCGGTCTCCCGGATCTGGCTGCGGGGCACGGGGATGCGGATGGTACCCAGGGTGCCCGACAGATCGATTTGCCGCTCGATCTGCTGCACGTCGCTCACGGAAGGATGGATGTGCAGGGTGATCATGTTGCGCTCGTCGATTTGGGGTGTAACGTCCAGGGCGATACCCGAGAAGAACGACTGCAGGGTCACGGTGGGCGTGGTGGTGGTGGCCGTGCCGGTGGTGGTGGTGGAGCTCACGTTAGTGACGAAAAGCTCGTCCTGACCCACCTTGAGCACCGCCTTCTGGTTGTTCAGGGTGGCGATGCGGGGGCTGGAGAGCACGTGGACGTTGCCCTGGGTTTCCAGGAAGGACAGCAGGGCGGCGAAGCTGCCGGTCTGGAACGCCAGGCTGAAGAGGCCGCCCGCCGTCCCCGGACGGACGAGATCCACCCCGGGGAGGGCGCTCACGGCGGGATTCTGGATCGTGGTGACCCCCGTCGCCGGGTCGGTGCTGAAGGTGGCGCCCGTGTTGAGGCTTCCGTTCGGGCGCAGGAGGGTTCCCGGGGCGAGTTGGCCCGCGGAGAGTCGGCCGTCGTTGGCCCGGAACGCCGCCCAGTTGATGCCGGCTTCATAGCCGTCGTTGAGTTCCACCTCCAGGATCTTCGCCTCCAGCACCACCTGGCGCTCCACGTTGAGCCGGGACGCCTTGAGGAACACCTCCACGTTCTTGAGCTCCTCCGGCATGGCGCGCACCACCACCACCCCCGACTGGGGGCTCACCACCACGCTGCGCCCCTCGCCGCTACCCACGATGGCGTTGAGGGCCGCGGTCAGCTCTTTCCAGAAATCGGACTCGGATCGGGTGGTGACTTCGCTGCTCTTGATCGCCGGGGCGGCCAGCCCGGGCAGAGTTACCGCCGTGGACTGGGGCGTGAACAACGGCCCGGGGGCAACACCCTGGATCGCGCTGGAGCTGACGGTGGTCTCCGAGGCGCCCCGCCGCACCCCGGTGAGGTAGCCCACGCGAAACACCTTAGTTCGCACTGTGAGCGGGTGGATCACGATGCGGTTGCCCTCCAGGGTGTACTCGTAACCGTAAAGGTCCCGGATCGCGTCCAGAGCCTCCCGCACCGTGACGTCGCGCAGGTTCACCGTCAGGGTTCCCTTGACCTCGGGGTGAACGAGCATGTTGTAGCGGGTGCCCGAAACGATGGCCATGAACACCTGGGCCGCCGGCGCGTTGGTCACCGCCAGGTCGAAGCGCGGTTCCTCCGGGGCCGGAATCGCCTTCGGCACTTCGATGGTGAGGGAGGGCAGCAGGGCCCGCTCCACCGCCTCCGGCGTAGCGGGCTTGGGCCGCTCCCCGGCGGCCCGCTTCAGCTCCTCCAGCATGACGTCATAGGTGGTGCCGTGCTTGGGCGGCGTGGTAGAGCACCCTCCCAGCAGCAGCGCCGCCGCGGCGAGCGTGGCTGCCAGCGCTCTCATCGTTTCTCTCCCCCGATTTTCCCCCTCGGCCGGCTTCTGACCGACCAACTGACGTCGGGGGCGCCTCCCCCCTTCTCCGCAAATCGCTTTTCCACTTCCGGGAAAAGCCGCAACTCGCGCCTTCCCTCCGGGCTCTGCAGGGTCACCGCGGCCTCGTCGATGGCCACGACCCGGGCGTCCCGGTAGCGGCCGCCCAAGGATACCCAGGTTCCGCTGATGAGGGCCGCCCGGCGCCCGGGGGAAACCAGCACCGACTGGAGCACCGGCGCCTCCGGGGCGCGGGCGTTCCCCGCCTCCCCCGCCGCAAGCGCCGCCGGCGGGCGGGTGGGATCGGGAAGCTCCTGGGCGCAGAGCTGGAGGGCCGGGCCCGCCGCCAGGAGAAAGGCGCCGGCGCGCAGAAGGCGCATCATCCCTGGGCTCAGATCACCAACCATGTCCGCTCCATGCTCAAGGTGTACACCGTGAGGGTCAGGGTGCTCACCGGGTACTTATCCACCGCAAGCTGCAGACGCCCCCAATACATGCGCCACGGCAGCCGCTCCAGTTCGGTCACGTAGCGCAGCAGGTCCGAGTAGCTGCCCCGCACCGAGATCTCCACCCCGTGCCGGTACAGCCGCTGGGGACCTTCGCCGCCCTGGGCCTGGAGGCGCAGCGGGTTTTCCGCTGTCCCCTGGGCCGGATTGGGATCGGCGAGGTCGACTGGAGGCAAGGTCGTCAAAGAAACGAGCTGCAAGCCCCGATTTCTCTCCAGCACTTCCCGCAGCAGCCGGGCGATACGCTCGGCGGGCACCAGGTGGGATTGCCGGTTCTGCAGGGAGGCCTCGAGGGCCTCAAGCTCTCGCTTCAGGGCAATTAGCCGCTGCCGGTTCGAACGATCTGGGTCGGCCGCTTCCCCTCGGGCGAGGACCTCGATCTTCCGCTGGATATCCTCAATCTCCCGGGTGTGGGACTGAAGGCGCTGGGCAAGCTGGCGGTTTTGCGCCATGACCGGCTCCAGCAAGACCAGGTAAAAGAGGAATACCATCGCCCCGAGCAGGGCGACCAGCACGTACAGGCGTTCCCGCTGGGGCAAAGCGTCGATGCGCGCCGCTAAGGCTTGCCATCGAGTCCTCATCGCCCTACCTCCTTAATCGGCGCCTTCGAGCTCAGCTCGAAGGCGAGGAACCGGACCGTGGCGTCATGTCCTGCCGTGCTGCCGGCCGCCTCGGACTTGGGCGCCTGAATCTCAAGCGCTTCGAAGCTCCGCCCGCGCATGGCCGGCTCGGCGTTGAGCCGCTCCAGGTACAGAGGCAGAAGCTTGGGCTCCAGCACATGCCCGCGGATCACCAGCTCCGTGCCTGCCCCGGAAACGACGAATCCGGTGAGCCAGAGCCCGTCGATCGCCTGGCGCGCAAGGGCCCGCATGTATTCGGAATAGCCCTCGGCGTCGCCCAGGTCCCGGCCCTCCAGGGTCTGCTCGAGTGCCTGGTACTGCCTGAGCCGAGCTTCCGCCGCCTTCAGCTCTTCTTCCAGCAGCTTGCTCGTCCCCCCCGGCGCCGAGCGCTCGGAGAGCTGCTGCAGCCGGCCGCGCTCGGCGGCAAGGGCCTGCTCGGCCCGGTCGGCAGCCTGAGCGAGCCGCGCCTGCTCCATTCGCAGGTAGCCGTACAGGGCGGTGCCCGCGAGCAGCAGGAGCCCCAGCGCCCGCAGCATGAAAGCCGCGGAGAAGGGCTTGCGCCGGGGCGCAAGGAGCTCGGGCTTGAGCAGGTTGATCTGCTTCATGCGTGTCCCACCTCATCCCGCAGGGCCGCGCCCAGGACGTGGAAATGGGCGCACTGCTCGGTAGGATCGGCCAGCTCGGGGACCGCGGAGAAGTCCATGAGCTGCGCCAGGTCCAGGGTCGTCACCGGAATGCCCAGGCTCTCCGCCAGGAATTCCCGCAAGCCCACGGGGGCGGGCAGGGGGCCGAGCAAGAGCTTGTCCAGGGCAATGAAAGGAAGCTGGCGGTCCACGTGATCCAGGGAACGCTGCAGCTCCAGGGCGACCCGCTCCCGATGCTGCCGGGCGCGTGCCTCGTCCGCATCCTGGAGTTCCCCCAGGGTCACCTCGATGCGCCGCGCGAGGTAAAGGTCGCCGCCCTGGCTGACGGTGAAGAGCCCGCCGCTGCCGTCGAAGGCGAGAAGGGCGACGGCGCCCGCGGGCTCATGGAGGGTTGCCAGGTTGCGCTGGGCCATCTCGGGAATGTCGATCACCCGGAGGGGCACCTTCGCTGCCTTGAGCCGCAGCAACCGCTCCTTGAGCCGTGGGGTGCGGGCGGCGACCGCGTACACCGCCTTGCCCCGGCCGGAGGCGCTCCGGGCGGGGATCTCCAGCACCTCCACCGTGGCCTCCTCGACCGGATAGTCGAGGAGATCCTTGATCCGCCAGCGGATAGCGGCCCCCAGTTCTTCCGCGGGCACGTTAGGCGCCTCCACCAGGAGCATCTGATACTCGCCCGGCTCCAGCAACAGGGTGCAGGTCCAGCGACGAAGCTGGGCTTCTTTGCACACCCGTTCCAGGGAGGCCCCATTCCCATCCAGCGGAAAACCGTCACAGCCAAAGACGACCGGCCGATGACCGCCGGCGGGACGGGTCACCTGCACCAGTTGCAGGCCCGAGGGACTCACGAAGCGCAACGCCGCCCACCCTTGCGTCCGGCCGTTTCGGTTGAAAAATCCGCCAATCATCTGTTTATGATAACTGTGCACTTAAAAATAAATCAATAACTCATTGTTGCTTTGTGATTTTTTCCTGCCAGTCGCGCTGCATTGCAAAATTTCACAATTCTAGCCCCGCCTTTTCCCATTTCGCCCTCTTAGTAGCTCTCCCGCAGGTCGATGAGCCGCGCGCCCGCCTTGTACTGGCCGAAGCTCGCGCGGGCGGCCGGATCGTCGTCGTAGGCCGTGCCGGCGTTGGCATCGGGGTTCGCCCCATCGTCCCAGCGGCCGCGCAGGTAGCTCTTTCCTTCGGCGGCGAGATCGACGCGCAATAGGACGCTCCCGAAGTTGCCGGCGCCGGGCCTGGTGAGCTTGAGATTTCCCACGCCGCCGGAGAAAACAAGGGTGGGCGCGGGCGCCACGCTGGTCTCGCCGGCGTTCAAGTTCCCTTGATAGCCGGAGAGCAACACGTGGGCCGCGGCAAGGCGCGTGCAGCCGTCGTCGGCGTTGGTGACGAAGCCGACCCCGTTCCAGTGCTCGACCCGGATCGGGATGGGCAAATCCAGGAGCTCCGAGCCATAGGCGTTGGCGAGCCGCAGCCGGCCGAACCGCACCCGGGTCTGCCCGACCTTCACGTGGTCGTTGCCGCCCGCCCCGTCCACGTCCAGGTCGAGATCCGCCGGCCGCAGGGCGGTGCCGTCGCTGTCCTGGGGGGCAATGCCCAGCTCGAAGACTTCGAAAGGCCCGTCCGGGTTGTCTGGGCTTGCCCGGCGCAGCGCCAACCGCGCACTGACCGTCGCCTCTCCCGCCACGAAACTGCCGCTCACGCTGCCGAGATCGAGGCGTGGGGTGAGGTTGACCGCGCCGTCCCGGGCGCCGAAGCCGAGGGAAGCGGGCGAGCCTACGGGATCCAGCTTGGCGTAGCCGCTGGCGGTGGTGTAGTTCTGGGTCACCGCGCCCGCCGCGTTTTTCGCCGAGAGCTTGAAACCCGCCTCCATGGCCTCGTTCATGTAGGTGAAGTTGGAGGCCACACTGCAGCCTGCCGCGATCCGGTTGGTGAGGCTAGCGTTGGTCACCGTGAAGTACTTAGGACGGAAGCGCCCGACGTAGCCGCCCGTGGGGCCGCTGCCGTCCAGCCCGCTATTGCCGGTGACCTGAAGGCCGGCCACCAGATAGTCGGACGCAGCCGCCGCGAAGAACGCGTTGCCCGCCTCGGTGTAGCACCAATCGGACAGGGTGGCCGCCCCCCCGGACCAGGCGGCGGCCGGCGCTGTGGCTGTAGCCGAGCATCCCGCGCCCCGCGCCACCGCCCCCAAAGCCATTCCCGGCAAGTTGGCGGAGACGCTCACGACCACGTCCGCGGCGAAGTTGGGCGTCAAGCCGTTGTCGGTGATGTCGGCGCCCGGGAGGGGACGGCCCGTGCCGTCGTCTTCGGCGGCTGCCCACCGGTAGGCCGCGACAGTCATGACGAATGGATCGCCGGCGGCCGCCAGCACGGGGCTCGCCGGGCTCGTGCCGTGCTGGATGGAAGTGGCGGCATTGGCCCCGCGAAAAGCAAGTCCGAAGGGGCGAGTAGCGAAGGCGTTGCTCGCTCCTTGTACGTAGGCACCCGATGGGGGCGGCGGCAAGGCCCGGCGGAACTGCAGCCGGATCTCTCCCGCGTCGGCATAACTGAAGCTAAAGGGTGCCTCGGCGTTGGCCGTCGTGAAGCGGAAGTTGACGCTGGCTGGATACCCTCCGTTGGGCACGAAGGAAGCGGTGTTGCCGCTCGATGCGGCGGTGGCGAGGGTGACCGGCTGGGTGCAGGTGGCGGGGTTGACGCACTGCGCGCCCACTTCGATCGCCACCTCGGATCCGCTCGGAAATAGGCTCACGCAGGCACCGGTTTCGGTGTCGGTGCGGATCGCCTGGAGATAGAGCGCCTGGGCGCCCGCCCCCACATTGGAAGGTTTCCCGGCGATCTGGGTGCCGATCGCCAGCGGCGCGTTGGCGCCGTTGCTCACCCGCAACGCCGACTCCACGAAGGCGATGGCCGGATCCTCCGTTCCACTCTCGGTAACGCCCGCGTTGTCAAGAAGGTTGACCGAAAGGGTGCTAACCGTGGTCAGTCGCAACCGCACCGTGAAGCTCGATTCGTTTCCCGGCCACACGTAGGCGGCCACGCCGTTGTTGGCTCCCGAAGGACTCCAGGCGCCGCTGCCGGACACCAACGTGGGCTGCCATACCCCGGTGCCGCTGGAGGTGGAAAGGGCGAGCACCCGCCCCGCCGGGGGGCTGACCGGTGCATGGGCGGCATCGTGCCCGCGGATGGTGACCTCGGCGTAATCGCAGGTCGCCACCGAGGTGTTGAGGGCGCTCACCGCGTAGTGGTGAAGGGTGATCGCCGGCCGTAGGGCGAGCATATGGGTCGCGCCGGTATCCGGCGCCGGCGGATTGGCTAGGGTGGCGGTCCGCGTACCCGTCGCCCCCGCCGCCGAGCGCGGCTCGTAATTCATCTCCAGGGCAAGGCCAAGGTCGTCAGAAACGGGCAGCGAAGCGATATCCACCGTCTCGGTCATGCCGGCGGGGGCCGTCCAGATGCCCGAGGAGTTCACAGTATGGCTGCTCACCAGCATGGTCTCGGCGATGGCCCCGGTATCGATACTGGGCGCCGTATGGTTAGAGGAGAAGCCCGTCGCCTGTCCCGCCTCGGCGACCAGGGGATTCGCCGTGTCCACGCCGGAAAAACTCAGGATGCCGCCCACGGCCCCGGTGTGGACCGGGGTGCCGCCGATCACCCAGGTATAGCTCGCCGGCTCCGCGTTTCCTGCGACCCGCCGATAGACGTAGAGACGATTGCCGAATCCCCCCGTGCCGCCGCCGGTGGCCTGATCGACTGCGCTCACGAGCGTCCAGCCGCCGGGCGGATTGACCGTCACCGTGCATGCGCCGAGGATCAAGCTGCTGCAGGGGCGAACCGAGAGGCTCGCGATCATGACGTCGTTCGCCTGCGTGCCGGCGGGCACCGGGATCACGAGCTTGAGCCCCGCCGGCCGCAGCGCGAAGACCGTGCCGTGGTTAGGGTCCGCGCCCCGGGTCTTAGTCACCGTATAAGGGCCTGCCGTCCCGGGCGAGGCCTGCGCAGCGTAGTAGAGCCCGATGGCGACGTCGTTGCCGGTGCGAGTCTGGGAGCTGTAGGCCTGGGTAAACCCCAGTAGTACGCCGAAATCGCTGTCGTCAGTCGTGTGCGCTGTGACCACCAGCATGGCGCCGGGGTAGTCCGTCGTCTCGGTCCCCGTAGTCACCGTGTTGGCGTTTTGATAGGACCAGTTCGACGCTGCGAGCGGAGCGGTCATGAAGGGCTGCTGCGTATCCACGCCCGTAAAGCGGGAAATACGCGCGGCGAGCACGTTACAGGTGCCGGATTGGGTAATGGTGTTGGGATCGCCGCCCGTGGCGATGCGCCAGTAGATCGCCGAGGTGAGGTTAGAAACGGGGTTTTGCTGGAAAAGTAGGTTCCAGCCCGGCATGGAGAGGGTGGGCGAAGCGCCCGAGGCGACGACCGCGATCAGCAGGTCTCCCGCCGCCGTGCCGGTCGGCAGCGTGGGAGAGATCGAGCCGCAGTTTCCCCGCACGGCGAAAGTTCCCTGTCCGCCATATGTGATCGTGGAGGCTGCGGGAATGGAAGCGGAACTCGAGGCGCGAAACGCGATTCCCGCCTGCGCCCATCCGGGCAGCAGGCAGGCGAGCAGCATCCCTGCCGCCCATTTCTGCCATCGAGGAAAAGGCAAGCCCGTCATGGCGCGATGGTCCCCTGCACCCGCCGCTCCACGTAACGGGCGCCGGGGTCGGCGCTGGTGTTGGGACACGCCCCCGCCATGGGGTTGTTGCAGGCCGTAGAGACAAGGCGGAAGACGCTGAAGGGATTAGGCGTGTGCCCCGTTTCGTCGGCGGGAAACCCACTGCATTCGACGGTGACAGTGAACGCCGAAAGGGTCCCCCCGAAAGAGAGGTTCTGCGGGCTCGCCGGGCAGGCGCTGCCTCCTTGCGCCACCAGCACCTGGTACATCCCCCACTCGATTCCCGCTCGGGCGGCGCGCAAGGCCCGGGAGCCCTGAAGGTCCAGGCCGCTCGCCGCCTGTTGCAGGCCGAAGACGCTCATGAGGGCGGCCCCCAGCAGCGCCAGCACCACCACCAGGAAAAGCGCGGTGACGGTGCTGAAGCCGCGCCCCGAGCGGCTTCGAAGAGCCCGTAGGGGGCGGCGGTCAGGGGACATTGGCCACGTGGACGGCATGGTAGAGGGTCACCGATTCGCCCAGCCGGGTGAGGGTCAATCCCAGGGTCACCAAGCCGGCCCTGACATTGGCGATGGAAGCGTTGTAGGTCACGAAGCAATCCGTCACGTCCCTCACCAGGAGGGCCGGGGGCGTGCCCGAAGGGGGCGTGGGCTGGGCCGCGGCGATGGGATAGTTCCAATAGCGCCGGATCACCCCCGCCCCCGGGTCGCACTCGTAGGTCACGGGATACGACACCACCTGGAAGCGGTGGGCCGGCGACTCCAGGGGAAACCGAAACGGATTGATGGCGAGGTTGTTGAGGGCCACGCCAGTGGGGCTGGTAGCCGCGCTGACATTGTCCCCTGCGTAAGCGTCCGCCCCGGGAATTCCCAGGTTGTAGACGAGGATCAGGTTCTGTTCCCCAGGCGCCAGGGTGATGGGCGGGCCCAGTACGTCGAAGGAGCCATCCGGCGCGGAAAAGTCTAGGGGGTCGCCCGCGCCGGTGCCGTCCACCTGACCCCGGTAGCGGCCGCCGCCGCTTGTCTGCAGGAATTCCAGGTAGGTTTTCCCGCCCGTCGTGGCCACCCGCACGCTGTTGGGCGCCGCTCGGGCGACATCCCGGGCGATGCGCCGCAGAGCCGTGTCTGCCTGGTCGGTCAGTTCGGCCCGGCGAGTCGCGTCTGCATAGCCCTCAATCGGCACGCGAATGAAAAGCGCCGCCAGGGCAGCCACGATCCCGGTGACGGCGATGGCCACCACGGCCTCCACCAGGGTGAAGCCGCCTCGGCGGCCGTGCATGGCCACCCCGAAGAAAGCTGCGGCGTCCCTGTTCGACGCCGGTTTCCGCGGCGAGGCCAATCCTCTCCTCATCACGGCACCCCGGTGGGCGTGTGGCGAGTGCGGTAGCCGTCCACCGTGACGGAGGTTCCCGCAGGGCCGGTCACTGTCACCGTGACCCGCAAAGAGTCACCGGCGGGAATCCCCCCGGCGGCCTCCTGCGCGACGCTCACCACCGCGCGATAGGCGCTCAAGGCAGAAAAGCAGTTGCCCGCCAGGTCGCAGATGCCGGCGGGCGAGGCCGTCTGGGTATCGAAACCGTGGTAGTCGTTCACGTTGTCGAAAGGAGCGGTGGCGGAGTAACGGCTCTCCCCCGCCTCCGGCCCCAGACCCTCCGGCGTGGCGCAATCCCCGGGGCCGCTCGCCGTGGGCGCGCCGGGGTCGTCCGGATCGCACCAGGTGAAGGGCATAAGGAGTACCTCTTCCAGCAGGGATTCGGCGATGGCCAGGGCCTGCTTTTGCGCCAGGGGATCGCTGGAATGGCGGGTGGTATAGGTAAACACGCTCAGGATGCCCGTGACACTGATCGCCACAATCGCGATGAACACAACCAGCTCAATCAGGCTGATGCCACGAAGAGCCCGACGCCCACCGCCGTCAGCGGCACCCCTCGCGTCAGCCGTGGACATAGCCGGTTTCTGCCTCAATCACCAGGGTCTGTGTAACGCCGCCAGCGATCATGAGGGATACGCCGGAGCTTGGACGGCCGAGGGCATCGAAAAAGAAGCTGAGGGGTGCGGGGCTCAAGGTGACGCCATCCGGTACCCCAAGGCTCAAATCCCCGCCTCGTACGGGATCCCGGACGGCTTGGGTGCAGACGGGGTCATAGCAGGCTCTTATCTCCGACGCGGTAGCGTTGATCCAGACCGCGCGTCGCTGTGCGACAGCGACCTTCTGTCCATGACGCAAGAGCGCTGCGAGCTCGTCGGCGAAGGCACGGTGGCCAAAAATTTCCCAATGAGCGATCCGAGGCAAAGCGATTGCCGCGAGAACGGCAGCAATCGCGACCATGACCACGAGCTCAACCAGACTGTAGCCGTTTACACGCATCGGGATGCCGACCGACCGTGACGTAAGCCCGCGCGCTTGACAGACGGTGGAAGCGCTTTCTTTAGCAGCCCGTCGTGACCACGGTGATCGCCGGGGAGCTGCCTCCTGCGGCCGGTGCCGTGTAACTCACCTGGCAGGCGGTAGGCGTAGGCGCGCCGATCACCCGGACGTTGAGGGTTGCGCCCGCCCCCGTTCCACCCCCGGCGAAAGTCAGCCCGTCGGCCACGTCGTCGAGTTGGGCAGCCACCAGAATGCCGCGGTTGGGCGCCGCGGGAAGCGGATTGTTATCTGAGCTCGACGCGGTGGGGTAGCCGTGGAACAAGTCGATGGTCTGCCCCTCCATGACGACCGTCGCGGCCCCTGTCGTCGGCGTACTCGTGACCAGGGCTTGGGCGTGGGCTAGAGCCGCGGCTGAGCGGATCGCGCCGTAGATGCCCTGAACCTTTGCAACGCGCGCTTGCTGCTGGAGGTTTATGTAGCGAGGCAATGCCACCGCCGCCAGTATGGCAATGACGGCAATCACAACGACAAGCTCGATGAGGGTAAAACCACGAGTTATACGAGCCATGGTACGCATCCTCTCTTTGTCATGGCTAGCTCTTAATTGGTGCAGGGGACATAAGCCGTTGCTGTCTTACCGCCTTTGCTTTCGATGGTGCATTGAATGGTCGTACCGGCGGTGCATGCAGCGGGGGTTCCGGCGGCGATCTTGTACTGGTCGTTGTTCGCCGGCGTGCCTGTCACCAACGTGACGCTGCCTGTCAGTAACGACGTTTGCCCGGCAAGAACGCTATTTGCACTGCTCGCACAGGCGTCGGTGGCGTGCGTGATGGCCACACCGCTGCCACCGGCCTTGAGCTTGCCGTAGTTGATGGCGCCTGCCGACGAAATCGACGCAGCCACGCCTTTAACAGCAGCCTGCTCCGCTTCGCCCGTGAAATCGACGAATTTGGGCAAGGCCGTCGCCGCCAAAATACCTAAGATGACGATTACCACCACGAGCTCGATCAACGTAAACCCGCCGTACCGCTTTTTTTGCATCTGTATTCCTCCCTCAAGAAAGCTCAACAACTCAATACGGAATGCCCACGGTATAAAGCAGCTTCTGTGCCAACCTGGATTAGTTCGTCGTCATTCGTAAAGTATCGTAATCTCAATGGCTTACGTCTTTGTTTGCGAAGGAAGGGTCTTTCCTTTGTCAACCCAGCGTTCAAACGATGACATCTACGTCTGAAGCTCGACCCGGATACTCTCTATCTCGAAAGCGCAGCGCTGCCCAAGTCCCATAGAGGCAAGAACACGCCCAGGGCGAGAACCAAGACCAGGACCCCCAGGCCCACGATCAGGATCGGCTCGATCTGGGCGGAGAGGGTCTTCAGCTCGTACTCCACTTCCCGCTGGTACATATCGGCGATCTCCTGCAGAAGATCGTCCAGCGCTCCCGAGTCTTCCCCTACCTTGATCATCTGCAGCACCACCGGGGTGAAGATTCCCGCCTGGATCGCCGCCCGCAGGACGCTCTCCCCTCGCTCGACGCTGGAGCGCATCTTCTCCACCCGGCCCGCCACGTAGTCGTTGTCCACCACCTGGGCCACCAGGCTGAGCCCCTGCACCACGGGCACGCCGCTCCTCAGGGCCAAGGAGAGGCTTCGGGCGAAGCGGGCCATGGTGGCCTTGTGGACGATCTTGCCCGCGATGGGGATCCCGAGCTTCGCCCGGTCCCAGCCGTGGCGCCCTTGGGGGGTGCGGACGAGGCTCTGGAAGGCGAGGGCAGCCACGATCGCGCCCCCCAGAAGCCACGGCCAGTGGCTCACCATGAAGTCGGAGAAGCCGATGAGGAAGCGGGTGAGGGTAGGCAGCTCGGCCTTGAAGCCGGCGTACACCTTGGCGAAGGCCGGAATGACGAAGACATTGATGATGGTGAGGGCGATCGCCATGGCGGCCAGCACGAAAAGAGGATAGCGCAACGCCGACTTCACCTGCTCCCGCATGAACTTCTGGAACTCCAGGTGATGGAACAGCCGCAGGAACACTTCCTCCAGGCGGCCGGTCCTCTCTCCCACCTGCACCATGGCCACATAGAAGGGAGAAAACACCGGCTGCTGCCGGGCGAGGGCCGCCGACAGCTCCCGCCCAGCGTCCAGGTGCTCGCGGATGCGCTGCAGAACGGCGCGAAACGCCCGGTTGTCGGTGGACTCCTGCAGTCCCGCCAGGGCCTGCATGATGGGGACCCCCGCCTTGAGGAGCGTGAACATCTGGCGGCTGAAGAGCAAGAGATCCAGGAGGCGCACCCGCTCCCGGAACAGGGTGAAGCGCGTCTCCCCGCCCGCGGCGGGCCGCGGCGCGTCGGCGGGCACGATGTCCACCGGCGTGACCCCGCTCGCAAAAAGCTGCGCTGCCACCGCCCCTGCGTCGGCCCCTTCCAGAACGCCCTGCACCGCCTCCCCGGCGGGGCTCCTGCCCTTGTATGCAAAAAACGCCATGGTCTCCTTCCCCGTCCGTCAATCCTCGCCTTGGCTCGCTACCCGCATGGCTTCCGCCACGGTGGTCTTGCCCGCCGCCGCAAGCTGCGCGGCGTGGCGCCGCAGGGTGCCCCCTCCCATCTGCTCGCGCGCCGCCGCGGCGAAGGCAGAAGCGTCTTCCCGGCTCAAAGCCTCCACCACGGGGCGGGTCATCTCCAGCATCTCGTAGATCCCTGTGCGGCCCCGATAGCCGGTGCCGCTGCAGCGGGAACAACCCCGGCCGCGGACGAAGCCTGCGTTCGAGGCGCCGACCGCCGGCTCCTGGCGCAGCCATTCCAGTTCCTGGGGAAGCGGACGGTAGGGCTCGGCGCAACCCTCGCACACGAGGCGCAGCAGCCGCTGGGCCAGGACCAGGTGCAGTGACATGGCCACCATGTAACGGGGCGCGCCCATGTCTAGGAGCCGAATAGGCGTGCTCACGGCGTCGTTGGTGTGCAAGGTGGAAAAAACCAAGTGGCCGGTCATGGCGGCCCGCAGGCCCGTCTCCACCGTACCCTGGTCCCGCATCTCCCCCACCAGGATCACGTCCGGGTCCTGGCGCAGGGCGGAGCGCAGCACGCGCCCGAAGGTGAGGTCGATCTTCTCGTGGACCTGCACCTGGCTGATCCCCGGAAGCCGGTACTCCACCGGGTCTTCCACGGTGATGATCTTGCGTTCCACCGAGTTGAGCTCGGAAAGGAGCGCGTAGAGGGTGGTGGTCTTGCCGCTGCCGGTGGGACCGGTCACCAGCACCATCCCGGACGGGCGCTGGATCATCTGGCGCAGCCGATCCTGGATTTCCTCCGGCATGCCGAGCTGGGAAAGCCGCAGCAGCCCCTCGCTCTGGTTGAGAAGCCGCATGACGATGGACTCGCCATGCTGGGTGGGCATGGTGGAAAGGCGCACGTCGATGCTCGATCCCCGCACCCTGACGTTGAACCGGCCGTCCTGGGGAAGGCGCCGCTCGGCGATGTCCAGCCCGGCCATGAGCTTCAGCCGCAGCGCCAGGGCCGAGGCGATGCGCAGATCCGTCTCGGTCTGCAGGTGCAGCACCCCGTCGATGCGGAAGCGGATCTGCAGCCGCCGTTCCTGGGGCTCGATGTGGATGTCTGAGGCGCGCACCTGGACCGCGTCCTCGAAGACCGTCTGCAGGAGCTTCACCACCGGGGCGTCTTCCACCCCTGCGCCGAGGCCCAGGGCTGCCAGGTCGATGCCGGGCTCCCCCAGCTCTTCCTCCAGAGCTTGAGCGAGGCTGCTGATCTCCTCGGTGCGCCGGTAGACCCGGTCGATCACCTCCAGAAGCTGGGACTCGGTCACCACGGCGAGCTCCAGGTCCCGTTTGAGGACGCGGGTAAGTTCGTCGTAGGCGAAGAGATCCGTGGGGTCCGCCATCCCCACCCGCAAGGCAGAACCGATTTCCTCCAGCGCCAGGGCGCGGAAGCGCCGGGCGTAGACTTCAGGCAGTTTCTGCGCCACCTCCGGGCGGATGTCCTGGCGCCGGAGATCCACGAAGGGAATCTTGAGCTGCCGGGCGAGGGCCCGGGAGATCTCGTCCTCGGTGACGAAACCCAGCTCCACCAGGGTCCGTCCCAGCTTGCGGCCGGTCCGCTTCTGCTCAGCGAGCGCGCGGGCGAGCTGATCCTCGGAGATGAGCTTCTGGTCCACCAAAAGCTGCCCCAGGCGTACTCTTTCAGTCCGGGCCAAGGGGTTCCTCCCATGATTTCGTGTAAAAAGCGAATAGCAATCTTCATGCCATTGAAAGTGAATGCAAAGATCCTGAGGACGCTTGAGCTCGAAATACTGGAAGTCGTCCTGTACTAGCCGGATATCCCGCCCAATGGGAGGGTGGTGTTCGGCCCGAAGAGCCGGGGGTTGGCCGAGGAAGTCCTGGCGGAATTCACGCCCGCAGGGCGACTGCGCATCCCCATCAGGCAAGGTGGCCCAAGCCTCAACCTGGCCAACGCGGTGGCCGTGGTGGTGTACGAGGCTTGGCAGCAGGTGGGGTTTACCGAAAAGGAAGAATTGTGACGCTCCGGGCTAGCTCGCGGGATGCTCGGGCTTCGGTTCCCGGGAAAGCAGCATGTCCACCGCCTGCTCGGGAGGCAGTTCCTGGAACAGGACCCGGTAGACCGCCTCGGTGATGGGCATGTCTACTCCCAGGCGCTGGGCGAGCCCGTGAACTTCCCGGGCCGTGTTCACCCCCTCGGCCACGTGGCCCAGGCTGCCTAGGATCTCTTCGAGGTGCTTGCCCTGGGCGAGCAGGCGGCCCACCTGGCGGTTGCGGGAAAGATCCCCGGTGCAGGTGAGGATCAGGTCCCCCGCCCCGGCCAACCCGAGAAATGTTTCCTGGCGGCCGCCCAGCTTGAGCCCCAACCGGGTGATCTCGGCCAGGCCCCGGGTGATCAACGCCGCCCGGGCGTTGTGGCCTAAGCCCAGGCCGTCGCAGATGCCGGCGGCGATGGCGATCACGTTCTTGACCGCGCCCCCCACCTCGACCCCCACCACATCGGTGCTGGAGTAAACCCGCAACCGCGGCCCGTGGAGCGTCCGGGCGGCGCCCTCGGCGAACGCCACATCCGCGGCCGCCAGAGTGACCGCAGTGGGCAGCCCCCGGGCCACTTCCTGGGCAAAGCTCGGGCCCGAGAGCACCCCGTACTGGGCCTCCCGGCCCAGGGTCTCCTCCGCCACCTGGTGGGGAAGGCGCCCCGTGGCGGGTTCGAAGCCCTTGCTCGCCACCACCACCGGAGGCGCCAGGGCCCGGGCGGCCACTCGCTGGAGGGTTTCCCGCAAAGCGGCGGTGGGCACCACCGCCAAGGCTAGGTCGGCCCCGGCGAGCGCCATGGCGGGGTCGCCCTCCAGCGCCACCGAGGGAGGGATCGGGAAACCGGGCAGGTAACGGCCATTGACCCGGGTGCGCTCCATGGCCTCCAGGTCCGCCGGATCCCATACCCAGAGGACGATCGAGTGGCGGTCCGCCAGGTTCATGGCAAGGGCGGTCCCCCACGCCCCTGCCCCCAGCACGGCGATCCTCATCCGCCCCATACCTGGCCGACGGGGACGAAACCGGTCTGCCCGTCTCGGTGCCGTACCTGGACCCAGCCCGGAACGGACCCTTCCAGCCGCTCCAGCACGACCCCCTTCTCGGCCTCGAAGACGAGGGGTGCGCCCGGGTCCGGCTGGCGGCGCACCACGGCGCGGGGGGCGCTGACAATGACGGTGGGCCGCTCCGCGAGGGCCCGCTTTTCGACCCAGGCCAGATCCCCCGCCACGTCCCGCACCTTGACCCAGTGCTCCAGAGAAACCACCACCTCCAGGGGATAGCCCGGGCTCGCCACGTACAGGGGCCGCCCCTGGAGGGAGGGGGCGTCGTAGAGGACCGCCGGCTCGGCCCCCACCGCCCGGTATTCGGTAGCCAGGACCGGCATCGCCCCGGCGAGCAGCAGGACCGTCAGCAGGGGCGCCTGGAAAAGCCGCCGGCTCATGATGCGGCCGGGGGCTGGGAGGCAGCCCGCTCCCGACGCTGGCGGTACAGGGCCTCGAAGTTGACCGGGGAAAGGATCACCGGGGGGAAGCCCGCCCGCCCCACCACGTCGGAAACCACTTCCCGGACATAAGGGAAGAGGATGTTGGGGCAGGCGATACCGAGCACCGGATCCAAGTCCTCCGCCGAGAGGTTGCGGATCTGGAAGATGCCCGACTGGGCCGCCTCCACTAGGAACAGAACCTTCTCCTTCGCTTTGGCCGTGACGGTCACCGTGACCACCGCCTCGTAGATCCCATCGTTGAGGGGCTGGGCCTGGGTATGGAGCTGGACCTCCACCTGGGGCGGCTCCCGCTCCAGGAAGGCCTGGGCCCCATGGGGAATCTCCAGGGAGAGGTCCTTGACGTAGAGCTTTTCAATGGAGAAGACCGGTTGCGCTGGTTGATCGTTCATGGAAAAGGTCCTGGGAAACTACCCATTTTTTAAGAGAAAGAGGGGGAATCGTCCGGCTCACCGCCTGGGCCGGTTCGCCGTCACTCCGCCAGCAACGCATCCAGGCGGCCGGCCCGGTTGAGGGCCGCCAGGTCGTCGTAACCCCCCACGTGGGTGTCGCCGATGAAAATCTGGGGCACGGTGCGGCGCCCCGTCCTGCGTACCATCTCCTCGCGCAGGGCCGGCTCCAGGTCGACCCGGATCTTCACGATCTCCCGCACGCCCTTCTGTCTAAGCAGGGCTTCCGCCATCTGGCAATAAGGGCAGACGGCGGTGCAGTACATGTTCACCCGGGCCACCGAGCTAACCCTTTTCGATGGGCAGGTTGGCCTGTTCCCACGCCACCAGCCCGCCCTTCAGCACCCATACCTCTTCGAACCCACGCTTGCGCAAAAGGTTGGCGGCGGCGCCGGAGCGGTTCCCGCTGCGGCAAATGATCAGGATGGGCCGCTTCCGATATTTCTCCAGCTCCCTGATGCGGCTGTCGATGGCGGTCAGGGGCACGTGTCGCGAGTGGGGAATGTGGGCCGCTCGGTACTCGCCTTCGTCGCGCACGTCCAGCACCAGGGCGTCTCGTTGGTTGATGAGCCGGGTCGCCTCCAGGGTTCCCACCTGGGGAATGCCCAGGATCTTGGGGCCGAGAAAGGACCAGACCAACATCCCGCCGCTCACCACCGCGATCAGCACGAGCCAGATGTTGTCCTGAATAAACTCCATAGCAGATTCGTCCGCTTTGTTTGATCCTACGCAACGTGCAGCGCATTCTATCAAACCCGTTCTGGCCGGCCGGAGGGCACGAAAATCGGCTGTTCCTGGCTCTCCCGCCAGCGGAACCCGGCTGCTCCCTCACCTTTGCCTTGCCTGGGTTCAAGAGAAAGTAAGCACATGCTCAATAGTTGAGCGCCGAAGGGCTTTCCGTCTTTTGTGCGGCACAAAAAAAGACGGAAGGCGAAAGCGGGCGGTAGTGGGCGGAAATTATGAATTAGAAAGTAGTAATATTTTGTTGTCTGCGGGCGAAAGGCTTATGTCAAAACAAGCCGGCGCCAAGCCGGACCCTATTGGGTATAGCCGCAGAAAACCTCGCGCATCATATTGATTAATTTCAATATGCGCGGGTCTGCGATGCGGTAGTAAACTCGGTTGGCATCCTTGCGAGTGCGCAACACCCCCTTGTCGCGCAAAATGGCGAGATGCTGGCTGATATTGCTCTGGGAGGTGCCTACGGCCTCCACGATCTCCTGGACGCTCACCTCCCTCTCCCCCAGCACGCAGAGAATCTTGAGCCGCAGGGGATGGGACATGGCTTTGATCGCCCGGGAAGCTTGCTCGATGTGCTCATCCTGGTCGATGAGCTGGTGGAGAAAGTCCATTTTTGAAGTCGCGGTCGACGGCATGGATGTCGTGGTCAACGGCAGCGTTGTGGGGGCTTAAGGAACGCTATGAAAGCATACTAGAATATTAAAGTAAATTTCTGCTCCCTCGGCCGTCCTTCACAGAAAAAAGAGGCATATGGCAACGCACAAACTGGTCCTGCTCCGCCACGGAGAGAGCCTGTGGAACCGGGAGAACCGCTTCACCGGCTGGACCGATGTGGACCTGTCGGAGAAGGGAATCGAAGAGGCCCGGGCCGCGGGCCGTGTGCTCAAGGCGGAGGGTTTCGACTTCGACCTGGCGTTCACCTCGGTCCTCAAGCGGGCAATCCGCACCCTGTGGCTCGCCCTGGACGAAATGGACCTCATGTGGATCCCCGTCCACAACTCCTGGCGGTTGAACGAGCGCCACTACGGCGCCTTGCAGGGGCTCAACAAGGCCGAGACCGCCGCCCGCTACGGCGAGCAGCAGGTACTCCTGTGGCGCCGCAGTTACGACACTCCGCCCCCCGCCCTGGAGCCCTCCGATCCGCGCCACCCCGGCCGCGATCGGCGCTACCGGGAGCTCAACCCGGAGGAGCTGCCCCTCGCCGAGTCCCTCAAAGACACCGTGGCCCGGTTCGTTCCCTACTGGACCGGGGCCATCGCCCCCGCCGTTCGGCAGGGCTCCCGGGTGCTCATCGTGGGCCACGGCAATTCCCTGCGCGCCCTGATCAAATATCTGGACCGGGTGAGCGACCAGGATATCGTGGGCCTCAACATTCCCACCGGCATCCCCCTGGTCTACGAGCTGGGTCCGAACCTCGAGCCGCTGCGCCACTATTACCTCGGTGACCCGCAAACCGTGGCCCAGGCCGCCCAGGCCGTTGCCAACCAGGGCCGGGCCCGCTGAAGGGCTGCCGCCCCGGGCGGGACGCCTCCTCGTCGCGGCGCTGGCCGCGTCCGTCGTCTTTTCGGTCCAGGCCGGACCGAAGGACGAGCTGGGGGAGTTGCGCCAGCGCCTGCAAGCCCTACGCCAGGAGCTGGAGAAGAACGAAGGATCCAGGGTCGAGGCCGCCGACGCCTTGCGCAGCTCCGAACGAGCGATCAGCGAAGCCAACCGGAAGCTGGCGGCGCTGGAGGCGCGGGAGCGGGAGATCGACGCCCGGCTCGCCGCCCTGGATGAAGAGGCCCGCCGGATCGAGCAAGCCATCCGGGAGCAACGGGAGGTCATCGGCCGGCTTCTCCGGGAACGGTACCGGGCCGGCCAGCAGGAAAGCCTGCGCCTGATCCTGAACAGCGAAGACCCCAACCAGATCGCCCGCCACCTGCACTACCTCACCTATCTCGCCCGCGCCAGAACCGAACGGGTGCGGGCGCTGAAAGAGGACCTGGACCGGCTGGCCCGCCTACAGGGGCAAGCCCGGGAGGAACGCGAGGGCCTGGCCCAGGTGCGGGCGGATCAGACGGCCGAGCGTCAGAGGCTGGAAAAAGAGCAGGAGGCGCGCAGGACGGTTCTCGCCCGGCTTGCCGAAAAAATCCAGGAACAGCGCCGGCAGATCGACACCCTCAAGCGGGACGAGGTGCGGCTCGCCCGGCTGGTAGAGCGGCTGGGCAAGGCGCTTTCGGGCCGCAAGTCGCCGCCGCCTCTGCGCAACCAGGCCACCCCCGACGCCTCCCTGGACGGCCGGGCCTTCGCCGAGCTGAAAGGACGACTGCGGCTCCCCGTACCGGGGGAACTCGCCCATCGCTTCGGCAGCCCAAGGGAAGGCGGACTCACCTGGAAAGGCTTGTTCATCAGGACGCCGCCCGGGCAACCGGTAAAGGCCATCGCCGCGGGCACGGTGGTGTTCGCCGACTGGTTGCGGGGCTTCGGGAATTTGCTGATACTGGACCACGGACGGGGGTTCATGAGCTTGTACGGATTCAACGAAGCTCTGTTGCGGGAAGTCGGCGACCGGGTGAAGGGCGGCGAGCCGGTCGCCCAGACGGGCAACACCGGCGGCCATTCCGAAACGGGGCTATACTTTGAAATTCGACATGAGGGAAAACCGCTCGACCCGTTGGAGTGGGTGACGCTACGTTGATCGAGCCGGGGTTGCTTGGGGGTCGCGGGCACGAAAGGCGTCTCGTGCCGGCGCGGGAAGTTGGAGTAACCGGTAATGCGTAACAAAGTGCATCAAATCGTCCTGGTTCTGGCGGGAGTGGTGGCGGGCGTTTTCTTGAGCCTGCACTTTTCGGCCGTGGCGAACAAGGACGCCTTGACTCCCTTGCCGGTGGAGGAGTTGCGCGCGTTCGCCGAGGTCTACGGGCGCATCAAGAGCGACTACGTGGAGCCGGTGGACGACAAGAAGCTCATCACCGAGGCCATCAACGGCATGCTGACGGGGCTGGACCCCCACTCCGCTTACCTGGACCAGGAGGCGTACAAGGAGCTCCAGGTCGGCACCCAGGGCGAGTTCGGCGGCCTCGGCATCGAGGTCGGCATGGAAGACGGCTTTGTCAAGATCATTTCCCCCATCGAGGATACGCCGGCCCACCGGGCGGGCCTCAAGGCGGGCGACCTGATCATCAAGCTGGACGACACCTCGGTGAAGGGCATGTCCCTCAACGAGGCGGTCAAGCGCATGCGCGGCAAGCCCAACACCCAGATCACCCTCACGGTGCTGCGCAAGGGGGAGGCCAAGCCCTTCGTGGTGACCCTCACCCGGGCCATCATCAAGATCCAGAGCGTCAAATCCAAGCTGATCGAGCCGGACTATGCCTATATCCGCATCACCCAGTTCCAGGAGCATACCGGGGAGAACCTGGTGAAGGCCGTGCAGAATCTTTACAAGCAGAACGAACGGGATCTCAAGGGACTGGTCCTCGATCTGCGCAATGACCCCGGGGGGCTCTTGAACGGGGCCGTGGCGGTGGCGGCGGCGTTCCTGCCCAAGGACGCGCTGGTGGTCTACACGGACGGGCGCACCGAGGACGCCAAGATGCGGCTCACCGCCAGCGCCGAGAACTACCTGCGCGGCCCCTACCGCCGGGATTACCTCAAGGACCTGCCGACCCAAGCGAAGTCCGTGCCCATGGTGGTGCTGGTGAATGGGGGTACCGCCTCGGCCTCGGAAATCGTGGCGGGGGCGCTACAGGACCACAAGCGGGCCGTGATCATGGGCACCCCCACCTTTGGCAAAGGCTCGGTGCAGACTATCCTGCCCCTGGGCAACAACACGGCCATCAAGCTCACCACCGCCCGTTACTATACGCCGAGCGGCCGCTCGATCCAGGCGAAGGGCATCGAGCCCGATATCCTGGTGGAAGACCCGGCCAGCTCGGACCTGGAGGCCCTGCGCCTGCGGGAGGCCGACCTGGAGCGGCATTTGTCCAACGGCCAGGATCAGGGCAGGAAGGATAAGGAGGGACCGGGGAACAGGGAGCCCGCCACCAGCCCGCAGAACGACAAACCCAAGGACGGGGCGCCGGACAGCGCGGAGCGGCGCAAGCCCACGGAGTTCGGCTCCAAGGACGACTACCAGCTCGCCCAGGCCCTCAACCTGCTCAAGGGGCTCAACATCATCGCCAAGTAGGGTGCCCGGGCGGGTGACCTGGCATCCGGTTTGGCGCTACCATGGGAGCGTTGCCTTCGCCCGCGGCCGGCGGAGGCGCCCGCTTCCATGGCTCTCGACGACCGTCACAAGCAACGCCATCTCGTGTTCCATCCGTTGCCCCCCGGCCAGGCGGAAGCGGCCGCCGCCCTGCTCGGCCGTATCGACGGGTTGAAGGTGCGCTGCGAACCGGATGGGGTATCGCTGCGGGTGGAGTACGATCTGCCCGACTTCACCCTCCAGGGCATCGAAGAGACCTTGACCGGCCGCGGCTTCCACCTGGACGGCTCCCTGCTCTCCCGGCTGCGCCGGGCCCTCGTCCACTACTGTGAAGAGGTGCAGTGCGAGAACCTGGCCGCAGAGGGGGAACGCTGCCAGAAATCCCGCGAAATCTGGGTTCAGGCCTACGAACACCATCCCCACGGGGACGCGGACGAGACGCCGGAGGAATGGCGGGCGTATCGATGACGAGGCGGGAGCCTTTCGCAACGAAACGTTCGAATTCCCGAGGACGAGCCGAGGCGGCGCGCCCCCTCCGCCGCAGCGCGCAGGCGAACCCATGAACGACCAGCAGCTTCTCCGCTACAGCCGGCACATCCTGCTCCCCGAGATCGGCATCGAGGGTCAAGAACGCATCCTCGCCGCCCATGCCCTGGTGATCGGCGCAGGCGGCCTGGGTTCCCCCGTGGCCCTGTACCTCACCTCCGCGGGCATCGGCACCCTGACCCTGTGCGACGGCGACCAGGTGGACCTCACCAACCTCCAGCGCCAGATCGTGCACCGGAGCGACGCCCTGGGGCTGCCCAAGGTGGAGTCGGCCCGGCGCACCCTCGCCACCATCAACCCGGAGGTGCGGGTCGAGCCCGTGGCCCAGCGCCTCGACGCCGAGGCCATCGACCGGCTCGTGGGGGAAGCCCACGTGGTGGTGGATTGCAGCGACAATTTCGCCACGCGCCACGCCATCAACCGGGCGTGCGTGGCCCACCGCCGTCCCCTGGTCTCGGGGGCGGGGGTGCGCTTCGACGGCCAGGTGGCGGTGTTCGATCTGCGCCGCGGGGACAGCCCTTGCTACCACTGCCTGTTCCCGGAAGAGGGGGAGGCGGAAGAAACCCGCTGCGCGGTGATGGGGGTGTTCGCGCCCCTGGTGGGCATCATCGGCGCGGTGCAGGCGGCGGAGGCGTTGAAGCTCGTGGCGGGCGTGGGCGAGCCTCTCGCCGGCCGGCTGCTCCTGCTTGATGCCCTCGCCATGGAATGGCGCGAGGTCAAGCTCAGCAAGGACCCCCGCTGTCCCGTGTGCAGCCGGCAGCCGGCCGCGGCCCACGCCTAGCCGGAACCTAATCCCCCAGCAGATCGGCGCGCTGGCCGTTCCAGTATTCCATCGGGTCGCGCTTGAAACCGCTCTTGGCGTACTGGTGCCAGCGGCCCACCACGAAGCTCATGATCAGGTTGGCCCGGGCGGCGGGATCGGCCGCGCCGTCGATCTCCCCCTGGCCGACGGCGAAGCGCAGCGCCTGCCGCAGGCTCGCCTCCAGGCGGTCGTGGAGCTGGTTGACCCGGCCCTGGAGCCGCCCGTCCTCGTAGATCAGGGCGTCCCCGATCAACACCCGGGTCATTCCCGGGTTCTGGCGCGCGAAACCGAGCAGCAGGGAGACTATGCTCTCCAACTGGCGTTTGCCGCTCGGCTCCTCCGCGGTGATCTTGTTCACCAGCCCGAACAGGGTCTGCTCGATGAACTCGATCAGGCCCTCGTACATCTGGGCCTTGCTGGCGAAATGCCGGTAAAGGGCTGCCTCGGACACGTCGAGCCGGGCCGCCAGCGCCGCCGTGGTGATCTTCTCCCCCTTCGGCTCTTCCAGCATCTGGGCCAGAGCCCTCAGGATCTGCAGCTTTCTTTCGCCGCGCCTCGCTGGCATCGCCCCTCCCCTGTGCCGCGCCGCTCCCCGTCCGTTATATCAGCAAGTGCAGCCTGTGCGGAAGCTCCGGCAGGGAGCTTATCTTGACATCGACGTACGGGGGCAGCCGCCCGGAGCGGGTCACCCAGACCGTGCGCATCCCCAGCCGTTTCGCGGTGCGCAAGTTCTGTGGAGTGTCGTCCACCATGACGCAGCGCCGCGGCGACAGGCGGTGCCGGTCGAGCAGCCGGCGGAAGCCGTAGACGTCCGGCTTGGGACGGAACTGGGTGTGCTCGATGGAAAACACGTCGTCGAAATACCGGTCGACGTCCAGGAGCCGCACCACCGCTCGGGCGTAGTGGGCCGGCGCGTTGGAAAAAACGATCTTGCGGCCGGGCAGGCGCCGCAGGACGCCGTGCAGGTATGGCTCCCGGCGCAGCATGCGCTCGAGTTCCGGGAACTGATGCGTGTGCCAGAGGAAGTGGCGCGGGTCGGTGCCGTGGTGGCGCATGAGCCCCAGCAGCGTCGCCCCGTAGCGTTTCCAGTAGGCGACGCGCAGGGCCTGGGCGGCCTCCGGATCGAGATCGAGATGGGCCTGTAGATAAGCCGTCATGCTGCGGCTCAAGTGGGGAAAGATATGGGGCGAGGCGTCATGGAGCGTGTTGTCCAGGTCGAAGATCCAGGTGAGGCCCCGCATCGCCGACTCCGCTCCCGGCCGGCATATCCCCGGGTAGCGTCTAACGGGCCTTGATCAGGGTGCCGACCCCTTCGTCCGTCAGCACCTCGAGGAGCACGGCGTGCTCCACCCGCCCGTCGATGATATGCACAGATTTCACGCCGCTGCGCGCCGCGTCCAGGGCCGCGGCGATCTTGGGCAGCATGCCGCCCGAAAGCGTACCGTCGGCGAGCAGGGCGTCCACCTCCTTGGGGGTGAGCCCGGTGAGGAGCCTGCCGTCCTTGTCCAGCACCCCCGGGGTGTTGGTGAGCAGGATCAGCTTTTCGGCGCGCAGCACCTCCGCCAGCTTGCCGGCCACCACGTCGGCGTTGATGTTGTATGCCTCGCCCTCGGCGCCGACCCCGATCGGGGCGATGACCGGAATGAAGTCGCCCTGGTCGAGGAAAGCGATCAGGCCGGGATCGACGCTCACGATCTCGCCCACCTGGCCGATGTCGATCGGCTCCTCGGCGTTGTCGCGGCTCGGCATGAGGAGCTTCCTGGCGCGGATGAAGGCCCCGTCCTTGCCCGTGAGCCCCACCGCCTTGCCGCCGTGCTGGTTGATGCGGTTGACGATTTCCTTGTTCACCAGGCCGCCCAGCACCATCTCCACCAGATCCATGGTTTCCCGGTCGGTCACCCGCATGCCCTGGACGAACCGTCCCTGCTTGCCCACCCGGGCGAGCAGCTCGTCTATCTGGGGGCCGCCGCCGTGCACCACCACCGGATTCATGCCCACGAGCTTCAACAGCACCACGTCCCGGGCGAAACCGTTTTTCAGGTTCTCGTCGATCATGGCGTTGCCGCCGTACTTGATGACGATGGTCTTGCCATGGAAGCGCCGGATGTAGGGCAGCGCCTCGGCGAGAACCCGCGCCTTTTCGCGGGCGCTGGCGGGGGTAAGGCTCATGGGGGACGGGGCTCGGGGGAACGGGATTGGGGAAAAAAGAGCTCGCGACGCGGGGAAAACCTGCCTTATTCTACATCGGCCGGCAGGCCACGCGCGGGCGTTGCCGCCAGCGCGTGGCCCGTGCCGTACGCCGCATGGATGCCTGTCAAGAGATGGTCAGCCGGCGGCCGCTTGCTGCCGTGCGCTTGGGCAGGGTAAGCTCCAGCACGCCGTCGACGAAGCGGGCGCTCGCGGCCCCTTCGTCCACTTCCTGCCCCAGGGAGAAGGCGCGGAAGAGCTTTCCGTAGTAACGCTCCCGGCGCAACACCTTTTCGTTCTGCCGCTCCTCGCCGTTCTTCTTCACCTCCGCGGCGATGGCCACCTGATTGCCGTCGATGGTGACCTGGATGTCGTCTTTTTTGACACCGGGCAGCTCCGCCAGCACGGTGTACTTCTGCTCGTCCTCCTTCACGTCCATCCTGAAATGGGCGGGTCCCCGGCTCTCCAGGCTCATGGGTCGGACGAAAAACCCCTGCAGCAGGTCGTCCAGCTCTCCAAAGGGATCGAAGCGGGTGATGTTAGCCATGGGTGCCTCCGTCGGTGCTGGTGCATGGGTGGAACCTTTTTTGTTTAAATAGGTGCTGGAGCGCCTGTTTCAAGGCCGGCCCGGTGAGGGAGACCCACGGCGGGCCGTACGGCCCGGAAACCTTTCTCGCCAGCGCGCGGTCTTCCGGGAGGGCGGACGCCTCGCGGAAACGGATCCTGAGGTCGTTCGCCGCAAGACGGTATAATACAAATTTTGCCTATGACACGTCTCCTTACCGCCCTTCTCTTCGCCAGCTTTCTCCTCCACGCCCAAGCCCAGACTCCCGGAGCGCCCAAGGCGCCGCCCGTGACGGCCAAGGCGTGGGTGCTCATGGACTTCTATACCGGCCAGGTGATCGCCGGGGAAAACATGCACGAACGCATGGAGCCGGCCTCCCTGACCAAGCTCATGACGGCCTACCTCGCCTTCTCGGCCCTCAAGCAGAAGCAGTTGCGCCTCGACCAGACGGTACCGGTATCGACGAAGGCCTGGCGCGCCGAGGGCTCCCGCATGTTCATCGAGCCGGGGAAGCCGGTGACGGTGGAGGAGCTGTTGAACGGCATGATCGTGCAGTCCGGCAACGACGCCTCCATCGCCCTGGCCGAGGCCGTCGCCGGCTCCGAGCAGGTCTTCGCCCAGATGATGAACCGGGAGGCGGCCCGGCTCGGCCTCAAGAACACCCAGTTCGTCAACGCCACCGGGCTGCCCGACCCGCAGCAATATTCCACCGCCCACGACATCGCCCTACTGGCGGCTGCGTTGATCCGTGATTTCCCGGATTTCTACCCGCTCTACTCGCAAAAGGAGTACACCTATAACAACATCCGGCAGGCCAACCGCAACCGCCTGCTGTGGACCGATCCCTACGTGGACGGGGTGAAGACCGGCCACACGGAGGCCGCAGGGTACTGCCTGGTCGCCTCTACCCGCCGGGACGGCCGGCGCCTGATCTCGGTGGTTATGGGGGCGGGCTCCGAGACCGCCCGGGCGGTGGAGAGCCAGAAGCTGCTCAACTGGGGATTGCAGTTCTTCGACACGGTGCGGGTGTACCAGAAAGGGCAGGAGGTGGCCGTGCTGCCGGTCTGGAAAGGCAAGGAGAACGCGGTCAAGGTGGGCTTCCAGGACGACCTCTACCTCACCCTTCCCAAGGGCCAGGCGGAGCGCATTAAGGCCGCCCTGGAGCGGCAGGAACCCCTGATCGCCCCGGTGGCGGCGGGCCAGAAGGTGGGAACCTTGCGCCTCACCGTGGACGGCCAGCCGCTGGGCGAGTATCCGGTGGTGGCGTTGCAGAGCGTCCCGGTGGCCAACGTCTTCGGTCGCGCCTGGGACAGCTTGAAGCTCCTATTCAACTGAGGCTGCCATGATCTACCTGAACGGCCAGTTCATGCCCCTGGAAGAGGCGCGCATCCCGGTGCTGGACCGCGGCTTCATCTTCGGCGACGGGGTCTACGAGCTGATCCCGGTGTATTCGCGCCACCCGTTTCGCCTGGTCGAGCACCTGCAACGGCTGGATGCGAGCCTCAAGGAAATCCGGCTGCCCAATCCCCATTCTCTCGACGAGTGGGCGCGCCTTGTCCAAGAGGTCATCGCCCGCAATCCCTGGGAGGACCAGGGCGTGTACCTGCAGGTGACCCGCGGCGTGGCTCCGCGCGACCACGCTTTTCCCGTAGGCGTCGATCCCACCGTGTTCATCATGGCGAACCCCCTGTCCACCCCGCCCCGGGAGCAGATGGAAAAAGGGGTCGCCTGCGTCACTGCCGCCGACAACCGCTGGCTCCGGTGCAACATCAAGTCCATTTCGCTTCTGGCCAACGTGCTGCTGCGGCAGCAGGCGGTTGACGCTGGAGCGGTGGAGACCATCCTGCTGCGGGACGGCTTCCTCACCGAGGGGTCGGCGAGCAACGTGTTCGTGGTGCGCGGGGACACCCTGCTCACGCCGCCCAAGAACCACTTGATCCTGCCGGGCATCACCTACGACGTGGTGCTGGAGCTGGCCGCCTCCGGCGGCATCCCCGCGGAGGTGCGCGAGGTGTCGGAATTCGAGCTTCGTTCCGCCCAGGAGGTAATGCTCACCTCCTCCACCAAGGAAATCCTGGCGGTGGTGGAGCTGGACGGCCGGAAGGTGGGCGGCGGCCGGCCCGGACCGGTGTTCCAGCGGCTCCACCGGCTGTACCAGGAGTTCAAAGCCCGGGTGATGCGGACTCCGGCCCAGTCCCAGGCCCTCACCCGTTGAGATGGAGCCTTATGGACGAGCCCGCTTCAGCCCTCCGATACCCGTGCGATTTCCCCCTCAAGGTGATGGGACGGATGGAGCCTGGCTTCGCCCAGGCGGTGCTGGAGATCGTGCTGCAGCATGCCCCGGACTTCGACGCTGCGTCCATGGAGCTGCGCCCGAGCCGGCAAGCCCGCTACCTCAGCGTGACCTGCACCGTCCGCGCCACTTCGCGGGAGCAGCTCGATGCCCTGTACCGAGCCCTGTGCGACCACCCGAAGGTGGTGATGGTGCTGTGACGAGAGAGGACGCATGGGGCTGGAGGTGCTGAAACCAGCGGAGCCGAGCCACGAGGGCAACGCGCCCGCGGACGGGGTCGCAGTGCCTACGCCCGAAGGGCGCAGGGGCAACCCGGGAGCGGGCAAAGGCGCGCCCGCTTTCGTGATCCGACGGCTGGGGCATGCCGACTACGTCCCCACCTGGCAGGCGATGAAGGCGTTCACCCTTTCCCGGCGCGAAGACACACCGGACGAGCTGTGGGTCGTGGAGCATCCCCCCGTCTATACCGTGGGGCTGGCCGGGCGGGCGGAGCACCTGCCGCGCCGCGCCGACATCCCGGTGGTGCAGGTAGACCGGGGCGGCCAGATCACCTACCATGGGCCGGGCCAGATCGTCGTCTACCTGCTCCTGGACCTGCGCCGGCTGAAGCTCGCCGTGCGCCCGCTGGTGCGGCGCATGGAGCGGGCCGTGATCCAGCTCCTCGCCCGGCGCGGCGTCGAGGCCCACGCCCGAGACGACGCGCCGGGCGTCTACGTGGAGGGCGCCAAGATCGCAGCGCTGGGGTTGCGGATCCGCAACGGCTGCTGTTACCACGGGCTGGCGTTTAACGTGGACATGGACCTTGCGCCCTTCGAGGCCATCGACCCCTGCGGCTACCCGGGCTTGCGGGTGACGCAAGCGCGCAACTGGGGACTCACCGAACCCATGGACGCCCTGGCCGAGGAATTGATGGAAAACCTGGTAAGCGCCCTGTATCCGAGCATCCGACCATGACCGGCGCCATCGAGCGGGAAAAAGGTGCGGCCAAGACCGCCCGCAATCCCATCAAGATCGTTCCCCAGGAGACCCTTCTCAAGAAACCTTCCTGGATCCGGGTGCGAGTGGGGGGCGGCGAGCGGTTCCAGGAGATCAAGCGGCTGCTGCGCGCCCAGAGGCTGCACACCGTGTGCGAAGAGGCCTCCTGCCCCAACATCGGCGAGTGCTTCGGCAAGGGCACGGCCACTTTCATGATCCTGGGGGACCTGTGCACCCGCCGCTGCCCCTTCTGCGACGTGGCCCACGGCCGGCCGAAGCCGCCGGACCCCGAAGAGCCGCGGCATCTCGCGGAGACCGTGGCAGCGCTGAAGCTCAGATACGTGGTGATCACCAGCGTCGACCGGGACGACCTGCGGGACGGCGGCGCCCGGCACTTCGCCGATTGCATCCAGGCGCTGCGGCAGCGCTCTCCAGGGACCCGGATCGAGATCCTGGTGCCCGATTTCCGCGGCCGGCTGGAAGTGGCCCTCGAGATCCTTACCCGCCATCCCCCGGACGTGATGAACCACAACCTGGAGACGGTACCGCGGCTCTACAAGCTGGCGCGCCCAGGGGCGGATTACGCCCACTCCCTCAGGCTGCTCCAGGCGTTCAAGGCCCGGGCGCCGGGCGTGCCCACCAAGTCCGGGCTGATGGTGGGCCTGGGGGAGACGGACGAGGAGATCCTGGCGGTGATGCGCGACCTGCGGGCCCACGACGTGGAAATGCTCACCATCGGCCAGTACCTCCAGCCCACGGCCGGACACCTCCCCGTGGCCCGCTACGTGGAGCCCGAACGATTCCAGGCCTACGAGCGGGCGGCGCGGGAGATGGGCTTCGCCCACGCAGCGTGCGGCCCCCTGGTGCGCTCCAGCTACCACGCGGACCTACAGGCCCACGAGGCCGGCGTCTATTGAGCCTTCGTCAAGGGTTGTTTGACCATTGACCGCAGTCCCCTCCCTCCTCCCGGGAGAGGGGTTGAGCGCTCGCCGTGGAAATCCTGCCGCTCAAGGCGCCGCGGTCTCTCCCCGCCGCATCGGGACGAAAAACTCCAGCGGGCTGCGGAAAAAGCGCTTCACCACCTGCCACAAGAGCCCCTTCGCATCCCGCAGCCTGGCCCTGCGCGCCCGCAGGGCCACGTTGATCGCCAGGGTGAAGCTCACCAGCAGGTTAGTGACGCCGATCAGGTATAACCCCACCAGGCTGACGGCCAGGGCCTCCCACGCCACGGCATGCTCCAGCCCGACCAGGGCGTAGCCCAGGTTGGCGGTGGAGAAGGCGACGTGGCGGATGTCTAGGGGTAAGCCCATCAGAAACCCGATGAAGGGCGTGATCCCCAGGAGGACGCCGAAGAAGAAGTTGCCCGCCAGCGCCCCCAGGTGCTCGTGCACGTAGCCGGCGAAGCGCTCGGTGCGCTCCCTCCCCAGCAGCCGGTTCAGCCAGCGCAGATGTTTCACGCGCTGCGGGATTTGGTTGTAGACCGCCAGGTTGTCGTAATAGCCGGCGATCAGTCCTGCCAGGAACAGCCACACTCCCGCGATGGCGGCGTGGACCAGGGCGAGGCTCGTCCAGGGATCGAGCTCGTGCAGCAGCAGACCTGCCTTGGCCGGCGACACCGCGTGCTCGTCCAGCAGGCCGAACCAGAGCCAGGCGAGGAGATACGCCACCGGAAACGCCATCACCATGTTGCCCACGATGGCGATGAACTGGCTACGCATCACGTCCACGATCAGCGTTTCCAGCTTGCTCAGGTTGCGCCGGCCCGAGTCGGTTTCCGCCTCGATGGTGGCGGCGATGGTCTGGGCGGTCATGGCGGGCTGCTTGGTGGCGATGGTGAAATGGAAAAGATGCACCACCACGAAACCGAGCCCGTAGTTGAGACACACCGCCGCGGCCTCGATCAGGGGCGGAAGCTGGAGCTTGAGCAGGGCGATCTTGACCAGGGCCATGACGCCCACGATGAGCCCGGCGCCCATGGCGGAGCGCAGCATGCCGAAATACTCGGACGCGGTCACGGTCACGTAGTGCTCGCCCGCCCGGCCGCCCCGCTCCACGATCTGCAGCGCCAGCAGCTCCACGTTCTGGGCGATGTAGCGGCGCAGGCTGGCGCGGGTGTTCTCCGCCTGGATCACCTGCTTGAGCAGGGCGAGGGCCTGCCGGGGCCGGTCCTGGGCCTGGGCGGGATCCAGGAGGGCGAGGAGCGTCTTGACGCGCTCGATCGATTGAGCGAGGCGCAGCAGCAGGTAGCCCAGGTTCACGCTGGCGCCGTTCTTATTGGCCCGCCGCCGGATGCGGGCCATCACCTCCTCGCACTGGTGCAGAAGCACCCCCAGGTGCCGGTCGTCCTCGGGGGCCGGCTCGCGCCCGTCGAGCCATGCCCGGTAGCGCCGGATCCAGGCCACGATCTCCTGATTCTGGGCGAGGAACGGAGACTCGAACTCCTCGATGGCCGGCTCGTTGCGCACGAGCTCCGGTTCGAGCCCCATGGCCGCGATGCGGTAGGAGACGATTTGCAGCGCCTCCAGCACCTCCTCCTGCAGGGCGCCGGGGTCGGCGGCTTCGGCCAGCCTCAGGGCCCGGTACAGGCCGAGCCAGGTGTCTTCCGGGATACGGCCCACCCACTGATAGTCGTCCCGCCGCCAGAACACGACACCGATCAGATCCCGCAGATGGGCGGGATTCGGGGCCCAAGGGAGGAGGGCGCCGCCGATGCGCCGCAGCAGACCCCGGGCAAAACTCTCGTTGGGGAAGATTCCGCTGTCGGCGTACAGGTGCACCTGGCGCTTGGAGGCCAGCAGGTGAAGCAAGTAACGGCGGAAGGCATCCTGATACTCGGCGTTCTCCTCCAGGAGAAGCGCGAGCTGCTGGAGACGGGCGATGGCGGAGGCAACCTTCGCTGGATTCTCCGGCCGCAGCCTATCCACCAGGTGGACCAGGGGAGCGATGTCCTCGGAATCGGCGCCGACGAAGGCCTGAAGCGCCCGCTCCAGATGCTGGCCCTGAGCTTCCTGCGCCGTCCGGGTCATCCGGTCGCTCCCAAGACAATGGAATGAGGAAGTTTGCGGTCTTTCCCCGGTGGCGGCAAGCTTCCCGCTTTATTGAGCCTCCGGTAAATGGTTGACGAACCATTTACCGCTGTCCCTCCTCTCTCCTTCCCTCTCTCCCGGAGGGAGAGAGGGACTGGACTGTCCTCCTCCCTCGCCGGGGGAGAAGGAAGAGGAGGGGGATGCCCCTCTCCCCCAGGGAGAGGGGGAAGGGGAGAGGGCCGAGTATCGTCAAGCATTTTCAGGAGGCTTCGTAGGTTCTGGTTGAGGCAGACGTCCGGGGGCCGTATGATGGCGGGGCCATGACCCGCCGTCGTCCCAAGAACTGGAATTTCACCGTCACCGGTTGCCTCGCCCTGCTCCTGCTGGGGCCTTCTTTCTTTCCTCCCTCCGCCCTCGCCGTGACCGGGCTGTCGGACCAGGAGGCCGTCGACGGGCTCAAGCAGGCCCTGATCCAGGGCTCGAGCGTGGCGGTTGGGAAGCTCGGCGTGCCGGACGGGTTCCTCGGCAACCCCAAGGTGAGGATTCCCCTGCCCGAGCACCTCCAGAAAGGCGCCTCGATGCTGCGCATGCTGGGCCTGGGGGCCCAGCTCGACCAGTTGGAAGTGACCATGAATCGGGCCGCCGAGGCGGCGGTGCCGGAAGCGAAGGCCATCTTGCTGGAATCCATCAAGAAGATGTCGATCCAGGACGCCCGGCAGATCTTGACCGGCGGCAACACCGCCGCCACCGAGTACTTCCGCCGCACCGCCTCCGCACCCCTTGCCGCTCGGTTCCTGCCCATCGTCAAGCGGGCCACCGACCAAGTGGGGCTCGCCCGCCAGTACGACCAGATCGCCGGGCCGGCCGCTCAGTTGGGCCTGATCGACGAAAAACAGGCCACCTTGGACGGCTACGTCACCCAGAAGGCCCTGGACGGCCTGTTCCTGATGATGGCCGAAGAGGAACGGGCGATCCGCCGGGATCCCCTGGGCCAGGGAAGCCGCCTCCTGCGCAAGGTGTTCGGCGCGATCCGTTGAAGCGCAGGACCGGCGGCTCAAGGGGCTTTGCGCAGCGCCCCCAGCAGCCGCTTGATGATTTGCTCCTGGCTCTTCAGCCGCTCGCGGAAGGCGAGGCGCTCGGTGTCCGCGATTTCCATCCGCAGGTCCGAGAGAAAGCTCTCCAGCACTTCGATCAGGACTTCCCGCTCCTCAGGCGACAACTCCAATTGGGTCATGGCGGCGGCCCTCCTCCTTCTTCTTCGATTTTAGACACTCGGGGAGCTTCGGGGGATGGAGAGCCCTCAAGAAACTCCTCAGTGGGCCTCGTCCCAGTTGCGTCCGACCCCCACGTCCACCACCAGGGGGACCCGCAGCCGGGCGACGCCTTCCATCAGGCGGGGAACCTCCCGCTTGACCTCCTCCAGCTCCGCTTCCGGCACCTCCAGCACCAGCTCGTCGTGCACCTGGAGGATCAACCGGCTCGCGAGATTCCGCTCCCCGATCCAGCGGTGCACCGCGATCATGGCCAGCTTAATGAGGTCCGCCGCCGTGCCCTGCATAGGGGCGTTGATGGCGGCCCGTTCGGCCGCCTGACGCCGGGCGTTGTTGCCGCTCCTGATCTCGGGAAGCCACACCCGGCGCCCGAAGACCGTCTCCACATAGCCCTGGGCGCGAGCCTGCTCCCGCACCTGGGCCATGTAGGCGGCGACCCCGGGAAAACGGGCGAAGTAGCGGTCGATGTAGGTCTGGGCGGCGGCGCGCTCGATCCCGAGCTGGCTCGCGAGGCCAAAGGAGGACATCCCGTAGATCAGGCCGAAGTTGATGACCTTGGCGTAGCGGCGCTGCTCCGGTGTCACCTGGCCGTGGGGCACCCCGAACACCTCCGCCGCCGTGGAGGCGTGGATGTCCTCGCCCGCCTCGAAGGCCTTGAGCAGCCCCTCGTCGCCGGAGATATGGGCCATGATGCGCAGCTCCACCTGGGAATAGTCCGCCGAGACGATGAAATGGCCCGGTGGCGCGATGAAGGCCTCCCGGATGCGCCGGCCTTCGGCCGTGCGGATGGGGATGTTCTGCAGGTTGGGCTCGTTACTGGAGAGCCGGCCGGTCACCGCCACCGCCTGGGCGTAGTTGGTGTGCACCCGGCCGGTTTCCGGGTGGATCATGCGGGGCAGCTTGTCCGTGTAGGTGGACTTGAGCTTGGAAAGGCCGCGGTACTCCAGGATGAGCTTGGGCAGGGGATAATCCAGGGCGAGCTGCTGGAGCACGTCCTCGTCGGTGGACGGCGCACCGCCCGGGGTCTTCTTGACCACGGGAAGCTTAAGCTGCTCGAACAGGATTTCCTGGATCTGCTTCGGGGAATTGAGGTTGAAGGGCTGCCCGGCCACCTCATGGGCCTTTGCCTCGATCTCCATCATGCGCTGGGCAAGCTCCCGGCTCTGGGCCTCGAGCCGCGCCACGTCCAGCAACACCCCGTGCCGCTCCATGGCGAAGAGCACGTGCATGACCGGCATTTCCAGGGCCTGGTATACGTGGAGCAGCTTGGGCTCGGCTTCGAGCTGGGGAAACATGGCCCGATGCAGTTGCAGGGTCACGTCGGCGTCCTCGGCCGCGTACTCAGTGGCGCGCTCCACCGGTACCTGATCGAAGCCGATCTGGCCCGCCCCTTTGCCGCACACCTCTTCGTAGGTGATGGTCTTCACCCCCAGATAGCGCTCGGCCAGGCTGTCCATGTCGTGGGCGCGGTGGCTTTGCAGCACGTAGGACTGGAGCAAGGTATCGTGGACCACGCCCCGGAGCGCAACCCCGTGGTTCGCGAACACGTGCATGTCGTACTTGGCGTGCTGGCCTAGCTTGCGCTTCGTGTCGTCCTCCAGCCAGGGCTTGAGCCGCGCGAGGGCCCGGGTCAGGTCGAGCTGGGGCGGCGCGTCCGGGTAGCGGTGGGCAAGCGGCAGGTAGGCCGCCTCGTGGGGTTCCACGCAAAAGGAGATGCCCACCAGGCGGGCCCGCATCGGGTCGAGATCGGTGGTCTCCGTGTCCACGGCCGCGAGCCCGGCGGTCTCGAGCCGCGCCAGCCAGGCCTCGAGCTGCGCCTCGGTGAAGAGGGTCTCGTAACGGCGCTCGGCCCGGGGCTCGGCGGTTGCGGGGGCGGCCGCCCGGCCGCCGTCCCCCGCCGGGTCCTGGGCCTCGAGCTCCCTCAACCAGCTCCTGAAGTCGAAGCGCTGGAACAGGGCCTGGAGCCGCTCCCGGTCCGGGGGCCGAGGCCGCAGGTCCTCGATGGAAACGGGAAGCGGCACGTCGCGGCGCACGGCGAGCAGCTCCCGCGCCTTCGGCAACCACTCCAGGGCTTGGCGCAGGTTCTCCCCCGCGACGCCCGGGATCTCACCCGCCCGGGCCATCACCGCCTCGAGGCTCCCGTACTGCTGCAGCCACTTGGCCGCCGTCTTGGGCCCCACCTTGTCCACCCCCGGCACGTTGTCGATGGCATCCCCGATCAGAGTGAGGTAATCCAGCACCCGCTCCGGCGGGACCCCGAACTTGGCCCGGACCCCCGCTTCGTCCAGCGTTTCGTTGGTCATGGTGTTTACCAGCACCACGTTCTGGCCCACGAGCTGGGCGAGGTCCTTGTCCCCGGTGGAGACCACGCAGCGCAGCCCCCGCGCCTGCGCCTCGCGGCAGAGGGTGGCGATCACGTCGTCCGCCTCCACTCCCTCCACTTCCAGCAGCGGCCAGCCGAGGGCCTGGATCGCCTCCTTGAGGGGTTCGATCTGCCGCGCCAGGTCTTCCGGCATGGGCGGCCGGTTGGCCTTGTACTTGGGATACAGCTCCTCGCGGAAGGTCTTTCCTTTTGCGTCGAAAACGCAGCCGATATAATCGGCGTCATGTTCCCTGCGCAGCCTGCGCAGCATGTTCAGCACGCCGTAGATCGCCCCCGTCGGCTCGTTGTTGCGGTTTCTCAGGTCGGGCAGCGCGTGGAACGCGCGGTAGAGATAGGACGAGCCGTCCACCAACAGCAGCGTCTTCATCGGATGCTTTTCTTCTTTTGAGGTGCCCACATGAGTATCAGTCACAAGCTTCCTTCGGCGGTCGCCGTCGAAGCGTTGAAGAAAACCTGGTCGGCCCGGGAGTCGTGGCGGGTCTTCGGGATTATGTCAGAATTCGTCGAGGCGACGGAACGGCTGAGCGCGGTGATGCCGGCGGTGAGCGTCTTCGGCAGCGCCCGGGTCACCCCCAACCATCCGTACTACGCCCTCACGGAGAAAATCGCCCGGCTGCTCTCCGACGCCGGGTTCAGCGTGATCTCGGGCGGCGGCCCCGGCGTCATGGAAGCGGCCAACAAGGGCGCGTTCTTCGGAAAATCCCCTAGCGTGGGCCTCAACATCCAGTTGCCCCACGAGCAGCACGGCAACCCGTTCCAGGACATCTCCCAGAGCTTCCGTCATTTCTTCGCTCGCAAGTACATGTTCGTGAAGCTCGCCACCGCCTGGGTGGTGATGCCGGGCGGCTTCGGCACCCTGGACGAGCTGATGGAGGCCCTCACCCTGGTACAGACCGGCAAGTCCCGGCGCATTCCCATCATCCTGGTGCACGGACCGTTCTGGCAGGGGATGCTGGACTGGTTCCGCACCACGCTGGTCACCGAGGGCATGATCGACGCCGAGGACCTCGACCTGATCCAAGTGATCGACGAGCCCGAAAAGGTGGTGACCGCCATCTTCGACTACTACGCCACCCGCGGCTTCTCCCCGTCCGAAAAGGAAAAGGAGATGCAACTCAACCTGTAAGGCTCAACGAAAAGCCCGGGCGCTCGTCTATAATCCGGGGCCATGCCTCTGCAAAGGACAACGACATCATGATCCCCCACCGCTTCGTCCAGGGCCTCGCCGCCGCCGGGCTCTTTTGCCTCTGGGCCGCGGCGGCAGCCCAGACGCCCAACCCGCCTTCGAAGCAGCCGCCTGCGCCCGCGGGACAGCCGCCGTCCAAGCCGCAACCCCCGGCCAATCTGGAACCCCTGCCCGAGCCGCCTCCCCCACCCCCCGGCTACGAGCCGGACCCTTCCCTCGAGCCCCAGGTGACCATCATCCAGCGCGGGGAGGAGACGGTGGAGGAATTCCGCATCAACGGGCGCCTCTACATGGTCAAGGTGACACCCCGCTACGGGCCGCCCTACTACCTCATCGATTACCAGGGCAACGGCCAATTCATCCGCCGGGACAGTCCGGACCCGGGTTTCAGCCCGCCCATGTGGGTCATCGAGCGCTTCTAGCGGGGCGGAGCCCTTCGCCTGCCCCATGTCGGTCTTCACCCCCGTCACCCCCGAGGAGCTTTCCGCCTGGCTGCGCCACTACGCGGTGGGGACGCTCGTCGCCTTGGAAGGCATCGCCGAGGGGATCGAGAACACCAACTACCGGGTGACCACCACCCAGGGCCGCTTCGTCCTCACCCTGTTCGAGAAGCTCAGCGCCGAGGAGCTGCCCTTTTACGTGGACCTGATGGCCCACCTGGCGGAGCACGGCATCCCGTGTCCCCGGCCCATCGCCGGACTGGACGACTGCCGCTTCCGGCCCTTGAAGGGCAAGCCCGCCTGCCTGGTGAGCTTTCTGCCCGGGCGGCCGCAGGAGCATCCCGCGCCGGCCCATTGCGCCGCCGTGGGCGCCGTGCTGGCCGAAATGCACCTGGCGGGCGCCTCCTACCCGCGGCGGCTCGACAACCCCCGGGGTCCCAAGTGGTGGCGCGCCACGGCGCCTCAGGTGATGCCCCACCTTTCCCCGGAGGACGCCGCCCTGCTCAAGGAGGAGTTGCGCTTCCAGGCTCTGTACCGCTTCCACGACCTGCCCCGGGGGGTGATCCACGGCGATCTGTTCCGGGACAACGTGTTCTTTCTGGAGGGACGGGTGTCGGGGCTGATCGACTTCTACTTCGCGGGCAACGACGTCCTGCTCTATGACGTCGCCATCACGGCGAACGACTGGTGCCTGGATGCTCGGGGCCAGATAGACGAGGCGCGCTGCCGGGCGCTCCTCTCCGCCTACCACGAAGTGCGGCCCTTGACCGCTATCGAGCGCGGCGCCTGGCCCGTGCTGCTGCGGGCGGCGGCGCTGCGCTTCTGGATTTCCCGTCTCTTCGACTGGCATTTTCCCCGCCCGGGCGAGCTCACCCACGCCAAGGACCCGGAGCACTGCAAGCGCATCTTGACCGCCCACATCGCCGCTCAATCGCGGCTCGCGCGCCTGTGGGTTTAAAATAGTTTCGTTCGTTATCCGCTCGGAGAGGCAGATGCAGGTGCGCAGGCTCGCGCCCATGCGCGGCTGGGAATGGATCGTTCAGGGCTTCGCCCTGTTCCGCAGGAGTCCCCTCAACTGGATCGCCTTGTGCCTAGCCCTGGTGGGATTCGCCCTGGCCGCGAGCTTGATTCCCCCCATCGGCGAACTGGTGTTCTACCTGCTTTCGCCGGTGCTGCTGGCCGGTCTCATGGTGGGCTGCCGCAACCTGGAGCAGGGCGGCCGGCTGGAGCTCACCTGCCTGTTCGAGGGTTTCCGACGCCAGACCAGCGCCCTCGTCACCATCGGCGGCGTCTACCTGGTAGGGCAAGTGCTGATCTACGGGGTGGTGGTCGTGCTGGCCGGCGCGAGCCTCAACGAGCTCATGCGGGACGTGCAGGGATCGACGCCGCCAGCGGTGCCCCCCATGCCCGGCCAGGTGATGCTGGCCCTCGCCGTGGCCGCCGCCCTGTCGGTGCCCCTGCTTATGGCGGTGTGGTTCGCCCCGCTGCTGGTGATTTTCGACGGGCTCATGCCCTTCGCCTCCATGCGGGAGAGCTTCAACGCCTGCCTCGCCAACATCCTGCCCCTGGTGGTCTACAGCCTGATCCTGATGGTGCTGGGCTTCCTGGCACTGCTGCCCTTCGCCCTGGGGCTGATCCTGCTAGTGCCCACCGTGTTCGCCTCGATCTACGTGAGCTACAAGGAGATCTTCGCCGCCGATCCGGCCCTGGCCGCGGCGTGACGCGGGCACCAATATCCCGAGAATGCCTGGAGGCGCTCGGCCCACTCTCCAGGCTCAATGGGCGGGGGTGAGCTTGGCGTACTCCAGCGCCAGCCACTTCAGCCCCGCCTCGGAAAAGCGCACCTGCACCCGGGCGTCGGGGCCCCGGCCTTCGCAGTTGACGATGACCCCCCGGCCGAACTTGGGGTGAAGCACGCTCTGGCCCACGTGCCACTCGGGGCCGCCGGCGAGGCGAAACGCTGGCTCCGGCCAGGTGGATCCCTGGGGCGAAGCCGGAGCGGGCGCAGCCCGGCGTGCCGGGACCCCGCTCCCCATGGCCTTCACCAGCTCGGCCGGGATTTCCTGTAGGAACCGGGAAGGCACGTTGTAGCGGGTCTGGCCGTGGAGCATGCGGCTCTGGGCGAAGCTCAAGTACAGCCGCCGCCGGGCGCGGGTGAGGGCGACGTACATGAGGCGCCGCTCCTCCTCCACGCCGCCGGGGTCCAAGAGGCTCTGTTCGTGGGGGAAGAGCCCTTCTTCCAGGCCGGTGACGAACACGGCGTGGAACTCCAGCCCCTTGGCCGAGTGCACGGTCATGAGCTGGAGCGCCTCCGCGCCGCTCGCCGCCTGGTGCTCCCCGGCCTCCAGGGCGGCGTGGGCCAGGAAGGCGGCCAGGTCGTGTTCTTCCGCCTCTTGGAGGAAAGCGCTCGCCGCGTTGACCAGCTCGTCCAGGTTCGCGAGCCGCTCCTCCCCTTCCCGCTCGGCCCGGTAATGGGCGGCGAGCCCGCTCGCCTCGATCGCGTGTTGAACCAGCTCCGGCAGGGACAGGGCGGCAGCCGCGGCGCGCAGGTCCTCGATCAGGGCCACGAACCCCTCGATTCCCTTGCGGGCCCCCTCCGGCTTCTGTCCCCTGGCTTCCGCCCTCCGGCGCGCCGCCTCCCACAGGCTCGAGCCGGCGGCCGCCGCCTCGCTGCGCAACTGCTCCAGGGTGCGGGCGCCGATGCCCCGGACGGGGAAGTTGATGACCCGCTCGAGGGCGCCGTCGTCGCCGGGATTGGCCGCCAAGCGCAGGTAGGCGAGGGCGTGCTTGACCTCCTGGCGCTCGAAAAAGCGCAGCCCTCCATACACCCGGTAGGGAACGCCGGCGCTGAAGAGGGCGTGTTCCAGGACCCGGGACTGGGCGTTGGAGCGGTACAGCACCGCCATGTCGGAATAGGGCACCCCTTCCCGGCTTAAAGCCCGCACCTCGTCCACCACGAACCGGGCCTCTTCCTGGTCGGTCAGGGCCTGATACAAGCGCAGGGGCTCTCCTTCGCCGTCCGTGGTCCACAGGTTCTTGCCCAGGCGATGGCGGTTGTGCTTGATCACGGCGTTCGCCGCCGCCAGGATGTTGCCCGCGGAGCGATAGTTCTGTTCCAGCTTAATCAGCCGGTAGCCGGGATGGTCCCGCTCGAAATCCCGCATGTTCTCGGCGGAGGCCCCGCGGAAGGCGTAGATCGACTGGTCGTCGTCTCCCACCGCGAACAGGGGCGTCTCCCGGCCCGCCAGGCGCTTGAGCCAGAGGTACTGGAGGCGGTTGGTGTCCTGGAACTCGTCCACCAAGATATGGGCGAAGCGGTCCCGGTAATGGGCGGCGAGCGCCGGGTCGCGGGAGAAAAGCTCGTAGGCCCGGAGCAGGAGCTCGGCGAAGTCCACCACCCCTTCCCGGTCGCACTGCTCGTCGTAGGCGGCGTAGAGCTGCGCCATGCGCCGGGTGCGCTCGTCCAGGGCCTCCACCTGGGCGGCGCGCAGGCCTTGCTCTTTGGCGGCGTTGATGAAGTACTGGAGCTCCCGCGGCGGCACCTTCTCCTCGTCCACGTGCAGCCCCTTGAGCAGGCGCTTCACGAAGGCGAGCTGGTCCTGGCTGTCCAAGATCTGGAACAGGGCGGGCAGTCCCGCCTCCCGATGATGGGCCCGCAGCAGCCGGTTGCACAGGCCGTGGAAGGTGCCTACCCACATGCCCCGGGGATTGATGGGTAGCATAGCCGAGATGCGGGTGAGCATCTCCCGGGCCGCCTTGTTGGTGAAGGTGACCGCCATGAGCCCGTGGGGGACCACCTGTCCTGTCTGGATCAGATAGGCGATGCGGGTGGTGAGCACCCGGGTCTTGCCGCTGCCGGCGCCCGCCAGCACCAGGGCCGACTGGGGTTCCCCCGAAGGCTGCCGCAGGGGAAGGGTGACCGCTTCGTGCTGCTGGGGATTGAGTCCGGAGAGAAGCTGCGACATGGAAGAATACGGGGCCGCTCAAAGCCCCGTATTCTACACCGCGCTCGGTCCCCGCACGCGGGCGGTCGGCCTCACACCCGCGTGAGGGCCTCCAGCGCGTTCAGTTGCTTGCTCTTGGAGATCAGCTCCTGGATCAGGGGGGTGATGATGATCTCCATCGCCATGCCCATCTTGCCCCCGGGCACCACGAGGGTGTTGGGCCGGGACATGAAGGAGTTGTGCAGCATGGAGAGCAGGTAGGGGAAGTCCACCCCCCGGGGGTTGCGGAAGCGGATCACCACGAAGCTCTCGTCCAGGGTGGGGATGTCCCGGGCGATGAAGGGGTTGGAGGTGTCCACGATGGGTACCCGCTGGAAGTTGATGTGGGTGCGGGAGAACTGGGGCGTGATGTAGTGCACGTAGTCGTGCATGCGCCGCAGGATGGTGTGGGTCACCGCCTCCAGGGAGTACCCCCGATCGTTCATGTCCCGGTGGATCTTCTGGATCCACTCCAGGTTCACCACCGGCACCACGCCGATCAGCAGGTCCACCTTGCCGGCGATGTCGATGGCGTCGGTCTTCACGCCTCCGTGCAACCCCTCGTAGAACAGGAGGTCCGAGCCCGGAGGAATGTCCTCCCAGGGGGTGAAGGTGCCGGGCTTCTGGCCGTAGGGGGCCGCCTCCTCCTCGTTGTGGAGGTACTTGCGGTACCTCCCCCTGCCGTTTTCCCCGTAGGCGCGGAACAGGTTTTCCAGCTCCTCCCACAGGTTCGCCTCCGGGCCGAAGTGGCTGATGGCGCGCCCCTTCTTCTCCGATTTCTCGATCTGGCGCTTCATCTCCTCCCGGTCGTAGCGGTGGAACGCGTCGCCCTCGACGAACACCGCGTTGATCTTCTCCCGGCGGAAGATGTGCTGGAACGCCTGCTTGACCGTGCTGGTGCCGGCGCCCGACGAACCGGTAACCGCAACGATGGGATGCTTCTGCGACATGGCCTGCTCCTCGTCCCGTGGCATGCAAGGGGGCATCGACAGCGCTTAAATGCCCCAGTCTACCAAGCGTCAATTTAACAGAGGGTTTCGAAAGGCAAGATACGACTTGCTTATCGTATCGATAGCGTTTTCGTGGCAAATAACCCCCCAGGGACTGGCCGCGCCCGTTTCCTCCGGCACGCTATAATTCGTTTTTTCCTGAATTCACGGACTTTTTTTCGAGGCGCCAGGCTTATGGAAGCCCACTACCATCCGGAGCTCGTCGAGGCGCGAGCCCAGACCCATTGGGAAAAGACGCGCCGCTTCCGCGCGGTCGAGAACACGGACAAGCCCAAGTACTATTGCCTGTCCATGTTCCCCTACCCGTCGGGAAAGCTCCACATGGGGCACGTGCGCAACTACACCCTCGGCGACGTGCTGGCCCGCTACCACCGCATGCGCGGCTACAACGTGCTGCAGCCCATGGGCTGGGACGCCTTCGGGCTGCCGGCGGAAAACGCCGCCATGGCGAACGGCGTTCCTCCGGCCCGATGGACGTACGACAACATCGCCTACATGAAGCAGCAGCTCAAGTCGCTGGGCTTCGCCATCGACTGGGACCGGGAGCTCGCCACCTGCCGGCCGGAGTACTATCGCTGGAACCAGTGGCTGTTCCTGCGCATGCTGGAAAAGGGCCTGGTCTACAAGACCACGGGCATCGTGAACTGGGACCCGGTGGACCAGACCGTGCTCGCCAATGAGCAGGTGATCGACGGCCGCGGCTGGCGCACCGGGGCGCCGGTGGAAAAGCGCGAGATCCCCATGTACTACATGCGGATCACCGCCTACGCCGAGGAGCTGCTGGCCGGCTTGGACCGGCTTCCCGGCTGGCCCGAGCGGGTGAAAACCATGCAAGCCAACTGGATCGGCAAAAGCGAAGGGGTGCGCTTCGCCTTCCCCTACACGCTGCCGAACGGCGAGAAAGGCCTGCTCTGGGTCTTCACCACCCGGGCCGACACCCTCATGGGCGTGACCTTCTGCGCCGTGGCGGCCGAGCATCCCCTGGCCGCGTACGCCGCCCGGAATAACCCCCCGCTCGCCGCCTTCATCGAGGAATGCAAGCGCGGCAGCGTCATGGAAGCGGACCTCGCCACCCTGGAAAAGAAAGGCATGCCCACGGGACTGACGGTGATCCATCCCCTCACGGGCGAAGCGATCCCGGTGTGGGTGGCCAACTACGTCCTCATGGGCTACGGCGAGGGCGCGGTCATGGCCGTGCCCGGCCACGACGAGCGGGACTTTCACTTCGCCAAGAAGTACGGGCTTCCGATCAAGCAGGTGATCGAAGTGCCGGGCGAGACGTTTTCCACCGACGCTTGGCAGGACTGGTATGCGGACAAGGCACGCGGACGGTGCGTGAACTCCGGAAAATACGACGGCCTCCCCCACGAGGCGGCGGTAGAGGCCATCGCCGCGGACTTGAAGGCCCTGGGCCTGGGCGACAAACAGGTGCAATGGCGGCTGCGGGACTGGGGGATTTCCCGCCAGCGCTACTGGGGCTGTCCCATCCCCATCGTCCACTGCGAAGCCTGCGGCGAGGTGCCCGTGCCCGACGACCAGCTCCCGGTGGTGCTGCCCGAGGATCTGGTGCCCGACGGCAGCGGCAATCCCCTGGCGAAGACCCCCTCGTTCTACGAATGTTCGTGCCCCCGCTGCGGCCGGAAGGCGCGCCGAGAGACCGACACCATGGACACCTTTGTCGATTCCTCTTGGTACTTCCTGCGCTACTGCTGCCCGGACAACCACCGGGCCATGGTGGACGAGCGGGTCGCGTACTGGATGCCGGTGGACCAGTACATCGGCGGCATCGAGCACGCCATCCTGCACCTGCTCTACTCCCGCTTCTGGACCAAGGTGATGCGGGACCTGGGCCTCGTCTCATTGGACGAGCCTTTCACCAACCTGCTCACCCAGGGCATGGTGTTGAACGAAATCTTCTACCGAAAGGGCGAAGGCGGACGCATCACCTACTACAACCCGGCGGATGTGGACGTCCTGACCGACGAGCAGGGGCGCCGCGTCGGCGCGGTGCTGCGCTCCGACGGCAAGCCCGTGGAGTCCGGCGGCATCGGCACCATGTCCAAATCCAAGAACAACGGGGTCGATCCCCAGGCGTTGATCGAGAAGTACGGCGCCGATACGGCCCGGCTCTACATGATGTTCGCCTCGCCCCCGGAGCAGACCCTGGTCTGGTCGGACTCGGGCGTGGAGGGCGTGTACCGCTTCGTGCGGCGGCTGTGGAAGTTCGCCGCCGAGCACGAAGCCGCGATCCGCGGCGCCCCGGAGCGGCCTTCCGGCGAGTTGGATGGAGATCTCAAGGCGCTGCGGCGGGACGTGCACACCCACTTGAAGCAGGCCAACTTCGATTTCCAGAAGTTCCAGTTCAACACCGTGGTCTCGGCGGCGATGAAGATGCTGAATGCCCTGGAGGCCGCGCCTGTGGAGGGCAACGCCGAACGCAAAGCCGTGCTGCGCGAATCCATGGGCATTCTCCTTCGGCTCCTCGCCCCCATCGCCCCCCACGTCACCCATGTCCTGTGGGAAGAGCTGGGTTTCCCCGGCGACATCCTGGACGCCCCCTGGCCGGAGGCCGACGAGGCGGCGCTGGCCACCGACGAAGTGGCGCTGGTGATCCAGGTGAACGGCAAGCTGCGGGGCGAAGTGCGGGTGCCCGCCCAGGCCGACCGCGCCACCATCGAAAAGCTCGCCCTGGAGAGCGAACCGGCACGCAAGTTCGTCGCCGGCCAGCCGGTCAAGCGCGTGGTGGTGGTGCCGGGGCGGCTGGTCAACATCGTGGTGTAGTCGCCAGGGTGCGGGCGCCTGGACACAAGCGAGCCCGGGTTTCTCGGTTGTAGATGTACCTTTCGCACCTAAGGGCGTTGGGCTTCCTTGGCGATGCACAAGTCCATCTATTGCGATGCGCTCTGCAGCCGGGGAGAATGCAACGGGATAGCGGATAGGCGGCCATGAAAAGGGACGAAGCCATTCAAAAGCTGCGGCAGCATTTCCCCGAGCTGCGGGAACGCTTCGGGGTGGCCCATCTGTCCGTTTTCGGCTCGGTGGCGCGCGACGAGGCCGGACCGGAGAGCGACGTGGATATCCTCGTCGAGTTTTCGCCCGATGCCCGGGTTGGCTTGTTCGGCCTCATCGAGTTGCAGCAGCGTCTGGAGGAGCTACTCGGCTGCAAGGTGGACGTCGGTACGCCGCAAGGTCTAAGGCCGCGCATCCGGGATCGTGTGCTCAGTGAGGCCGTGCATGTCGCCTAGGAAATGGCCGCGCCGGCTTGAGGACATCCTCGACGCGATTTCCGAAATCCGATCCTTCGTGGCCGGTATGCCGTACGACCAATTCCGTTCGGACGCCAAAACGCTCAAGGCCGTGGAGGCCGATCTGATGATCATCGGCGAAGCGGCCGGCCATATTCCCGATGACGTGCAGCAAGCGAATCCTGAGGTGCCTTGGCATCTCATGCGAGCGATGCGGAACCGTATCGTGCACGTCTATTTCGATATCGACCCGCGTATCTTGTGGGACACCATCCAGCAAGACCTGCCACTTCTGGAAAAAGCGATCAAAAAGCTCTTGGAGAAAGACAATTGATTCCTGGGGCGGCGGAGGCTACGGGAAAGCCGTTGTCGGCCAGTCGATGAAACGCTTCCTGGTGGTGCCGGGGGCGGGTCAACCTCATTGGGTTAGCCATCAGGGCACGGGCGCTTGGGCACCGGCCAAGCCCTGCTTGCCCGTTCGGGTTGCGCATCAGGGCGAGCTTATTTAAGCTTCTGCCATAAAGTCTTAATAAAAAGCATCCCTATTTCACATCGTTGATTAATGAGGAGCCCCCGCCCCCATGAAGCGGGGCGAAACCGGCAGATATGAGGTGATCGCCGTTGCGGGAGAGAGGGTTCGCGCGCTCATCCCCGCGCCCCTGCCTCCAGTGCCTCCCCTTGTCTTCGACGGAGCCCTTCAGCAGGCGTTGGAAGCTGCGGTGCTGGCGCTCGGCCGGCTGGACGGCGTCTCCACCTTACTGCCGGATAAGTCTTTGTTTCTCTATGCTTATGTTCGGAAGGAGGCGGTCCTCTCGTCCCAGATCGAGGGGACGCAATCCTCCCTCTCGGACTTGCTCCTGTTCGAGCTTCACGAAGCGCCCGGCGTGCCGCTCGATGACGTGGTGGAGGTGTCGAACTACGTGGCCGCACTCGAGCACGGCTTGCGCCGCTTGCGTGGGGGGTTTCCCCTTTCGAGCCGTCTGATTCGCGAAATCCACGGCGTACTGATGTCAAGCGGCCGCGGAAGTCACAAGGAGCCGGGCGAATTTCGCCGTTCGCAGAACTGGATCGGGGGCGGCCGTCCGGGTAACGCCACCTTTGTTCCGCCGCCGCATACAGCGGTGCCCGACTGCATGTCCGATCTCGAGCGCTTCTTGCACGCCACGGACAATGGCCTTCCCGCGCTTGTCCGGGCCGGGCTCGCCCACGTGCAATTCGAAACGATCCACCCGTTTCTCGACGGCAACGGACGCGTCGGGCGGATGCTCATCACATTCCTGCTGTGCCACGCGGGCGTTTTGCGCGAGCCCCTTCTCTACCTGAGCCTCCACTTCAAGCAGAATCGCAGCGCCTATTACGAATTATTGGATCGAGTGCGCCGCGAGGGCGACTGGGAAATGTGGCTGGAATTCTTCCTCAAGGGCGTCCAACAGGTGGCCGAAGGCGCGGTCTCGACGGCCGAGCGGCTTTCCGAACTGTTCCGAACGGACCGAGGGCGGATCGAAGCGGCGTGCCGGCGCGCCGGCTCGGCTCTGCGCGTGCACGAGGCGCTCAAGGCGCGGCCGATTCTCTCCATGCCCGACGTTTGCAATGCGACCCGCCTGTCGTTCCCGGCCGCCTCCTCGGCCATGGAACTGCTCTGCGGGCTCGGCATCGCGAAAGAGCTGTCCGGCAAGCGGCGCAATCGCCTCTTCGTGTACGACCGCTATCTTGCCATCCTGAACGAAGGAACGGAGCGGCCATGAGCGTCGAGATCTCCGAAGGCTTGTCCGAGGGGGACAGAGTGAGCGTGACCTGCGCAGTAAAGACACTCCATGGGTGAGAGGCTTCTACGAGAAGGCCAGATTCTCACCGGCTCGTTATTCAGCGAGCCGATGCGGGTGGAGACCGTGCGCGCGAACGGCCCGGACACGTGGGTAGCCGGCCTCGTCGGCACGCAATCGGAGCGGTTCCGCAAGGTCACGCTCACGCGTCGCGATCTCCAGAATCTCACCATCCTGGACGCGCGGCATACCTACGACGGCGACGGGCGTCTCCTTCGCCTCGGCCTGCAGGCGTACGCTCTCGGCATCGCCTACGAGTTCGATCCGTACTTCGGCCTTTCGATCTCCCGCGTGGACCCGCTGCCGCACCAGCTCGAGGCGGTCTACGACTACCTCTTGAAGCTCCCGCGGGTCCGGTTCCTGCTGGCGGATGACGCCGGGGCCGGGAAGACGATCATGGCGGGCCTGCTCATCCGTGAACTCGAACTCCGGGGTTTGGCCGAGCGCATTCTGATTGTCTGTCCTGCCAACCTCACGTTCCAATGGCAGCGCGAGCTGAAGGAGAAGTTCGACGAGAAGTTTCTCGTGCTGAAGGGCAGCGACATCCGGGATCAGTTCGGGGTCAACCAGTGGCTGAAGCAGAAGCGGGTCATCGCTTCGCTCGACCTCGCCAAGCGGCACGAGATCCTGCCGGGGTTGCGGCAGGTCCATTGGGACCTCGTCATCGTGGACGAGGCGCACCGCATGTCGGCGTCCGACGAGAGCCACAAAAGCCTGCGCTACAAGCTGGGCGAGCTTCTGCGGGACACGTCGGATCACCTGCTGCTGACTGCCGCGCCGCAGTCGGGCATCGAGGATGCCTTTCCCTTGCTCCCCGGGCTTCCGCGCCCCGAGTTCGCCGAGTGGAATGTCGGCAGCCTGCATGATACGCAGCGCATCGAGCTCCATTTCGTCCAGCGCACCCGCCGCGACATCGAGCAGACCTGGAAGGGTGACGCCTCTTTTGCGAAGCGGAAGCCGGCCGACGCGACCTACAAGCTCTCCGATCCGTGCCGCGAGCCTTCGAGCGCGCCTACGCGTTTTGCTCGGAGATCGTGCGCACCGGTGAGCGCCTGGAGGCGCGCAAGCGCCGCGTGCGCTACTGGGGTGCGCTCGCGCTTCTGCGCTGCGTGATGTCGAGTCCGGCTGCGGCGTTGGCGGGCGAAACGAGGTACCGGGCTAAGGTGGGCACGCGGCTTCGGAGAGAGCGAACGATTTAAAGTTGGTGTTGAGACGTTATGAAAGGAACGAAGAGAGTCATGGCCAAACAACAGAGCGCCACCTCCGCTAACCTGGGCTTCGAGGCGGAGCTCTGGGCGGCGACAAATGCCCTGCGCGGCTCGATGGACGCCGCCGAGTACAAGCACGTCTTCCTCGGGCTCATCTTTCTCAAGTACATCTCCGACGCTTTCGAGGAGCAGCATGCGAAGCTCGTCGCTGAGCAGGCCCAGGGCGCCGACCCCGAGGACCCGGACGAGTACCGGGCGGAGAGCATCTTCTGGGTCTCGCCCGAGGCCAGCTGGTCCGAGCTGCAGAGGAATGCTCGCCAGCCTACCATCAGCGAGCTCGTGGACCATGCCATGGCGGCCGTCGAGCGTGACAACCCCTCGCTCAAGGGGGTGCTCCCCAAGGACTACGCCCGGCCTGCCCTCGACAAGCAGCGCCTCGGGCAACTCATCGACCTCATTTCCAACATTCACCTGGACAGGGGCGACAACCACGCCCGGGACATCCTGGGCCGGGTCTACGAGTACTTCCTGACGCAATTCGCCAGCGCCGAGGGCAAGAAGGGCGGCGAATTCTACACCCCCCGGTGTGTGGTACGGCTCCTCGTGGAGATGCTCGAACCCTTCCAGGGCTGCGTCTACGACCCCTGCTGCGGCTCGTCAGGCATGTTTGTGCAGTCGGTGGAGTTCATCGAAGCGCACGCCACCGGAAACGGCAATAGCGGCCGCGCCCGCAGCCAGATCAGCATCTACGGCCAGGAGTCGAACTACACCACCTGGCGCCTCGCCAAGATGAACCTCGCCATCCGCGGCATCGAGGGGAGAATCGCCCCCGGCGACACCTTCCACAACGACCGCTTCCCAAACCTCAAGGCCGACTTCATCCTCGTCAATCCCCCGTTCAACGTCTCCGACTGGGGCGGCGAGCGGCTGCGCGACGACAAGCGCTGGAAGTACGGCGTGCCGCCCAAGGGCACCGCCAACTTCGCACAGGCCCGTGCTGTATGAAACTCGAAGACCTCACGCCCGGAGCGAGCGTCCGCGGCATCCTGCCCGATGCCGCCGTCACCGTCGTGAACGTGCAGTGGCACGGCTCCGACGCGCTCACGCTGGTCTATCGTGATCCTGCCGGCAAGTTGGCGGATGAGATCCTCTACCGCCACGACGAGCAGCGCCTCGAGATCGTCGAGCAAGGTCGCCCATGGAGCTTCGACGGCGACGGTACGACGTTCCGCTTGGTCGCCGAGGCGCATCGCATCCGGCTCGCACACCTCTTCGACCCCGTGCTCGCGGTCCACACGTCGCTCGTCGAGCCGCTGCCCCATCAGATCACGGCGGTCTACGAGGCGATGCTTCCTCGTCAGCCGCTGCGCTTCCTGCTCGCCGACGATCCGGGTGCCGGCAAGACGATCATGGCCGGACTCCTCATCAAGGAACTCATTGCGCGAGGTGATCTCAAGCGTTGCCTCATCGTCTGTCCCGGAAGCCTCGTCGAGCAGTGGCAGGACGAACTGGCGCGGAAGTTCCACCTCCCGTTCGAGATTCTGACCAACGACAAGCTGGAAGCGGCCCGCACCGGAAACTGGTTCCTGGAGAACGACCTCGTCATCGCGCGACTGGACAAGCTCGCACGCAACGAGGATGTGCAGCAGAAGCTCGCCGCACCGGACAACCGTTACGACCTCGTGGTATGCGACGAGGCACACAAGCTCTCCGCGACCTTCTTCGGCGGCGAGGTGAAGTACACCAAACGCTACCGCCTCGGGCAGCTTCTCTCCGGCATAACGCGCCACTTCCTGCTGATGACCGCCACGCCGCACAACGGCAAGGAGGAGGACTTCCAGCTCTTCCTCGCGCTGCTCGACGGCGACCGGTTCGAGGGGAGGTTCCGCGACGGCGTGCACCAGGTGGACGTCTCCGACCTGATGCGGCGCATGGTGAAGGAGAACCTTCTCAAGTTCGACGGCACGCCGCTCTTTCCGGAACGCATCGCGTACACGGTGCCCTACAAGCTCTCGCCGGCGGAGGCTCGCCTCTATAAGGAAGTCACGGAATACGTACGCGAGGAGTTCAATCGCGCCGAAGCGCTGCAGAACGATAAGCGCGCCGGCACGGTCGGCTTCGCGCTCACGATCCTGCAACGCCGCCTCGCCTCGTCACCCGAAGCTATCTATCAGTCACTGCGTCGGCGTCGCGAACGGTTGGAGAAACGCCTTCGCGAGCTGGAACTGATGCAGCGGGGTGCGATGTCGGCACCCGTGACGGGAGGGCCGATTCTCGACCCTGAAGATGTCGAAGACCTGGAGGACGCCCCTGAGAACGAGGTCGAAGCCGTTGAGGAGGAGATTCTCGACCAGGCAACTGCAGCGAGCACCATCGCCGAACTCAAGCTGGAGATCGAGACGCTCGCTCGCCTCGAAGCCCTCGCCGCCGAAGTACGCCGCAGCGGTCAGGACACCAAGTGGCGCGAGCTGTCGCAGCTCCTGGGCGAGATCTTCACGCCCGCCGCGCTCACAGCCGGCGAGCCCGATCCGCCGCCGTACGACGCCCGCTCCATCCCAAAGCCCGCGCGCTCGCCACGCCAGAAGCTCGTGATCTTCACCGAGCACCGCGACACCCTCGCCTACCTCGAGCAGCGGATCGGTTCCCTACTCGGACGGCCCGGAGCGATCTCGGTCATCCACGGGGGAATGGGTCGCGAGGAGCGGCGCAAGGCGCAGGAGAGCTTCCTGCACGACCCCGAAGTGCGCGTGCTGCTCGCGACCGACGCCGCGGGCGAGGGCATCAACCTTCAGCGCGCGCATCTGATGGTGAACTACGACCTGCCGTGGAATCCGAACCGCCTCGAGCAGCGCTTCGGCCGCATCCACCGCATCGGTCAGACCGAGGTCTGCCACCTGTGGAACCTCGTCGCCGAGGAAACGCGCGAGGGAGATGTCTATCGGCGTTTGCTGGAGAAACTCGAAGAGGCGCGCGCGGCACTCGGCGGCCAGGTCTTCGACGTGCTCGGCAAGCTCCAGTTCGAGGGGCGGCCTCTGCGCGAGCTCATGATCGAGGCCATCCGCTACGGCGACCGGCCGGAAGTGCGCGCGCGACTCACCCGTGCCGTGGAGCGCGCGGTCGAGAAGGATCGGCTCCGGGACCTGTTGGAAGAGCGCGCGCTCGCGCACGACGCGATGGATGCGAGCCGGGTCGCGCGCGTGCGCGAGGACATGGAGCGCGCCGAAGCGCGGCGCCTGCAACCGCACTACATCGAGTCGTTCTTCCTCGAAGCGTTCCGGCGACTGGGCGGCACCGCCCGGGAGCGTGAGCCGCGACGCTACGAGCTGACGCACGTGCCCGCGCCGGTGCGCAAGCGCGACCGGCAGATCGGCGCCGGAGATCCGGTGCTCGCCCGTTACGAGCGCATCGTCTTCGAGAAGCCGCTCATCGCGCCCCCGGGTAAACCGCTCGCGGCCTTCATCTGCCCCGGCCATCCGCTGCTCGACGCTGTGCTCGATCTCACGCTGGAGCGCCACCGCGACCTCTTGAGACGCGGTGCAGTCCTCGTGGACGAACGCGATCCCGGAACGGCGCCGCGCGTGCTGTTCTTCCTGGAGCACGCGATTCAGGACGCGACGGCGCTCCCATCCGGGGAACGGCGCGTGATTTCGCGCCGCATGCTCTACGTCGAAATGGACCAGGCAGGCAACACGCGGCACCTGCACTACGCGCCGTACCTCGACTACCGGCCGCTCGCCGAAGGCGAGCCCGACGCCGCGACGCTGCTCGCGCGCCCCGAGGCCGCGTGGATCACGCGGGACTTGGAGCAGCGCGCCCAAGGCCACGCCATCGCCCACGTCGTACCGGAGCATGTGAAGGAAGTGCGGGATCGCCGTCTCGCGTGGATCGAGAAGACGCGCGCGGCGGTGAAGGACCGGCTCACGAAGGAGATCGCCTACTGGGATCACCGCGCCGAAGAGCTCAAGGCGCAGGAACAAGCCGGCAAGGCCGGCGCGCGGCTCAACTCCCAGGAAGCGCGGCGCCGGGCCGACGAGTTGCAGGCGCGTCTGGGACGCCGCCTCGCTGAGCTCGATCGTGAGGCACAGATTTCGGCGCTACCGCCCGTGGTGCTCGGCGGTGTCGCGGTCGTGCCCATGGGGCTGCTCGCCAAGGTGATGGGTCGGGCAGCGCTAACGGCAGCAACCCCCGTCGATACGCAAGCGAGCGCGACCCGGGCACGCGCCCTCGTGATGGAGATCGAGCGCCGGCTGGGCTTCGAGCCGGTCGACCGCGAGCACGAGAAGCTCGGCTACGACATCGAAAGCCGCGATCCCAGAACGGGCCGTCTCCGGTTCATTGAGGTAAAGGGGCGCATCGCCGGCGCTGACGCGGTGACGGTGACGAAGAACGAGATTCTCTACTCGCTCAACAAGCCCGACGACTTCATCCTCGCGATGGTCGAGTTCCATGACGACGGCGGCCATCGCGTCCGTTACCTGCGTCAGCCGTTACGGCGCGAGCCGGACTTCGGCGTCACCAGCGTCAACTACAACTTCGCGGAGTTGCTCGCGCGGGCGACGGACCCGAATTGACGATTCATGTGATGAATGAATATCATTCACGCGATGAAAACGCTGCCTCGTCTGGTTGGCGCCGCCCTGGCCGAACGGCTGCGCGTGATGCCGGCGGTCGTGGTTAGTGGCGCGCGCTGGCCCGGCGCGGCGGCTACCCCACCCCGGCGCTGGCGCTCCGCACCGCCGCCGAGCGTGCGGTGTGGTTCGACGGCTACGTGCGTACTTATCTCGAGCGCGACCTCCAGGAGCTGGCCGCGATCTCGGCGCTGCCCGACTTCCGCCGGCTGATGCGCGCGGCGAGCCTCCGGCTGGGCCAGCTCCTCAACCAGACCGAGCTGGCCCGCGACGTGGCGCTGCCGCAGCCCACGGTGCACCGCTGGCTCAACCTGCTCGAGACCTCGTACCTGCTCGTGCGCCTGCCGGCCTACGCGGTCAACCGCACCAAGCGCCTGATCAAGTCGCCCAAGCTCTACTGGAATGACACCGGCCTCGCACTGCATCTCGCGGGCGTGGATGCGCCGGGCGGTGCGCATCTCGAAAACCTCGTGCTCGGCGACCTGCTCGCCTGGCGCGACGCGCGGCTCGAGCGCCCCGAGCTCTGCTATTGGCGCACCACGCTGGGTGAGGAGGTGGACTTCGTGATCGAGACCGGCGGCAAGCTCCTGCCCATCGAGGTCAAGGCCACCGCGCGCCCGCGCCTCCCCGACGCCGCGCACCTGCGGACGTTCCGCAAGGAGTACGGCAGAAAGGCACGCGCCGGGCTCCTGCTCCACACCGGGACGACGCTCGAGTGGCTGGCTCCCGACGTGCTCGCTGCGCCGTGGTGGAGGGCGCTGTGAAGAAGAAGCTCATCGAAGTCGCCCTCCCCCTCGAATCCATCAACAAGGCCGCCGCGCGGGAGAAGTCCATCCGCCACGGCCACCCCAGCACCCTGCACCTGTGGTGGGCGCGCCGGCCCCTAGCTGCTGCCCGGGCGGTGATCTTCGCCCAGATTGTGGACGACCCCTCGGCGGTGCCCGAGGAGTTCCCCACCCCCGAAGCGCAGGAGCGCGAGCGCCGGCGGCTCTTCCGCATCATCGAAGAGCTGGTTCAGTGGGAAAACACCACCAACGAAGCCGTGCTGGAGAAGGCGCGCGCCGAGCTCTGGAAGAGCTGGCGGCGAACCTGCGCAGACAACGCGAACCATCCGCGGGCGAAGGAGCTGTTCGACCCCGAGAAACTCCCCGCCTTCCACGACCCCTTCGCCGGCGGCGGCGCCTTGCCGCTCGAAGCGCAGCGGCTGGGCCTGGAGGCCTACGCCAGCGACCTCAATCCGGTGGCGGTGCTCATCAACAAGGCCATGATCGAGATTCCGCCCAAGTTTGCCGGCAAGCCGCCCGTACATCCTCCCTCTCCCAGCGGGAGAGGGGATGGGGGTGAGGGCTTGTTCCAGCGCGGTTGGCGGGGCGCACAGGGCCTGGCCGAGGACGTGCGCTACTACGGCCAGTGGATGCGCGACGAGGCCGAGCGGCGCATCGGCCACCTGTACCCGAAGATCGAGATCACCCGCGAGATGGTGGAAGACCCCATCAACCCCCGGCCTGACCTCGCGCCGCTCGTCGGCCAGAAGCTCACCGTGATCGCCTGGCTGTGGGCGCGCACGGTCAAGAGCCCCAACCCGGCCTTCGCGCATGTGGACGTGCCGCTCGCTTCGACGTTCATGCTCTCGACCAAGGCAGGCAAAGAGGCCTACGTCGAGCCGGTGATCGAGGACGGCGGCTACCGCTTCACCGTCAAGGTGGGTAAGCCCAAGGACCCGGAGGCGGCGAAGAACGGAACATCGGCTGGCAAGCGTGCGGCGTTCAAGTGCTTGATGTCCGGCGCGCCGATTCCCTACGACTACATCCGGGGCGAGGGCCAGGCCGGGCGTATGGGCGCACGGCTGATGGCGATCGTCGCCGAAGGCCCGAACGGACGCGTGTATCTGCCGCCCACGCCAGAACACGAAGCGATTGCGCGGGAGGCGAAACCGACGTGGAAGCCGGAGGTTGCGATGCCCGAGAACCCGCGCGACTTCAAGACACCGCTCTACGGCCTCACGACCTACGGCGACCTCTTCACCCCGCGCCAGTTGGTGGCGCTGACGACCTTCTCCGACCTGGTGGGCGAGGCGATGGAGCGGGTTAAGCGCGACTACCTGAGGGCGATGGGTGAGGAGGCCCCCACCCCAGCCCTCCCCCAGAAGGAGATGATAGCCCCCACCCCAGCCCTCCCCCGCTGGGGGAGGGAGCCATTCTCCTCCCCCCAGCGGGGGGAGGACGGGAGGGGGGTCAATACCCAGCGGGGGGAGGACGGGAGGGGGGCCAATACCCAGCAGCAAGAGACCAGGGGGGCAGCATCGGAAGCCGGCATGGGGGCCACCGAGGCACAATTCTGGCAGCCTACGCCGGTTCCCCCAGCCCTGTTGCAGGCTGCGCGTGACCTGCGCAAGACCATGACCGATGCGGAACAGTTGTTGTGGCAGTGTTTGCGCGGGAAGCAGTTGGGCGGTTTTAAATTTCGCAGGCAGCATCCCATTGACCGCTTCGTTCTGGATTTCTACTGTCCTGCGGCAAGATTAGCGATCGAGCTGGACGGCAGTCAGCACAACACCGAGCAAGGCCGGGCAGCCGATGCGGAGCGCACCGCCTGGTTGAATGCACAGGGTATTCGCGTGTTGCGTTTCTGGAACAGTGAGGTGTTCAACAACCTCGAGGGTGTGATCACCACCATTTGGGAGGCCCTGCATGCTTACTCCGACGTTGGCCCCCACCCCAGCCCTCCCCCAGCGGGAGATGTTGACCCCCACCCCAGCCCTCCCCCAGCGGGAGATGTTGACCCCCACCCCAGCCCTCCCCCTCCGGGGGAGGGAGCTATGATCCTCCCCCCAGCGGGGGGAGGACGGGAGGGGGGCCTTCCCCTCCGCGACGGCGGCGCTGGCGCCCAGGCCTACGCCGAGGCCGTGGGGATTTATTTGGCGTTTGCGGTGGATAAGGTTGCGGACTACTGGTCCACGATTTGTACCTGGCATTCAAGTAAGGAGCTGATTCGCAACACGTTTGGCCGCCAGGCAATCCCCATGATGTGGGACTTTGCCGAGGCTAATCCCTTCTCCGAGTCCAGCGGCAACTGGATGGCAATGGTGGACTGGACGTGGAAGGCCACAGAAGTGTTGCCAGCCCAATCTGCGGGGGCCTCGAGCCAAGCTGACGCCCACACCCAGGCCGTCAGCACCAACAAGCTCGTCTCCACCGACCCGCCCTACTACGACAACATCGGCTACGCCGACCTGTCGGACTTCTTCTACGTCTGGCTGCGGCGCTCGCTGCGCGGCGTCTTCCCCGATCTGTTCGCCACGCTCGCTGTGCCCAAGGCCGAGGAGCTGGTCGCTACGCCTTACCGCCACGGCAGCAAGGAGAAGGCCGAGCAGTTCTTCCTTGACGGCATGACCCAGGCCCTGCACCGCCTGGCCGAGCAGGCCCACCCGGCCTTCCCGGTCACCATCTACTACGCCTTCAAACAATCCGAAACCGCCTCCCCTCCCCCGCTGGGGGAGGGGCAGGGTGGGGGCCAAAGCTCCCCAGCGGGGGAAGGGCAGGGTGGAGGCACCACTAGCACCGGCTGGGAGACCTTCCTCGAGGCCGTGATCCGCGCTGGCTTCGCCATCAGCGGCACCTGGCCGATGCGGACCGAAATGAAGACCCGCCAGATTGCGATGGGCACTAACGCCCTCGCGTCCAGCATCGTCCTGGTCTGCCGCCCGCGCACCCCCTCCCTTCTTCCCTCCCCCAGCGGGGGAGGGGTAGGGTGGGGGACCGCCACCCGCCGCGAGTTCGTCGCCGCGCTCAAGGCCGAGCTGCCCGCGGCGCTCGCCGAGCTGCAAAAGGCCAACATCGCCCCGGTGGATCTGGCGCAGGCCGCCATCGGCCCCGGCATGGCTGTCTACACGCGCTACGCCAAGGTCCTGGACGCCGAGGGCAAGCCGCTCACGGTGCGCGAGGCGCTAGCGCTCATCAACCAGATCCTCGACGAGGTTCTGGCCGAACAGGAGGGAGACTTCGACGCCGATAGCCGCTTTGCCATCGCCTGGTTCGAGCAGTACGGCTTTGCCGAAGGCGAGTTCGGTGTGGCCGAGACGCTCTCCAAGGCCAAAAACACCAGCGTGGCGGGCTTGGCCGAGGCGGGCATTCTCGAATCCAGGCGCGGCAAGGTGCGGCTCCTCAAGCCAAGCGAGCTGCCCGCGGACTGGGACCCCGCCACGGACATGCGCCTCACGGCGTGGGAGATGGTCCACCACCTGATCCGCGTCCTCGAATCCGGCGGAGAGAGCGCGGCCGGAGGGCTCGTCGCAAAGCTCGGCAGCAAGGCCGAGACCGCGCGCGAGCTGGCCTACCGTCTCTACACGATCTGCGAACGCAAGAAGCGCGCGGCGGAAGCGCTCGCCTACAACGGGCTCGTGCAGAGCTGGCCGGAAATCGCTCGGCTGGCACAGGACGCTCCGGCGGCGGTGCCCGCTCAGACCGACCTGGACATTTGACGGCAATACGGGAATACGGTTAACATGCTTTCCATGAAAGCCACCATCGACATCCCCGACGAGCTGTACCGCAAGGTCAAGGCCAAGAGCGCACTGCTCGGCAAGCCGGTGCGCGAGGTGACGGTCGAACTGTTTCGACAGTGGGTCGAAGGGGCCGAAGCGGCACCGCCGCCGGCAGGCGCCGACTGGCTGGAGGAGTTCAGGAAGCTGCAGATCCCCGCCGGCGCTGCCGGCCCGACTGCGCGCGACATCCTCGAGGAAGGGCGTAACCGCCTGGAGCCGGGACGGTGATGACGGTCGATGCCAGCGTCTGGATCGGCTTTCTCGACCGCAACGACCCCTTCAATACTTCGAGCGACGCGCTGCTGCGGCGACTGCAGTCGTCGAGCACGCCCTACTACAGCCCGGCGTTCGCCGCCCTCGAGATCGCCTGCGCCTTGGCGCATCGGCAGCGCGACGCACAGGCGGGCATCGCGGCAGCCGCCCTTCTGCGCCGCAACGGTCAGTTGCGGCTCGTCGAAACGTCGAGACTCCAGCCTCTCGCCGAAGAGCTGGGCTGCCGGCTCTTCCTGCGCGGGGCGGATGCGCTGTACGCCGCGACGGCCGAACTCACCGCAACGCCGCTGGTGAGCTGGGACCGCGAGCTGATCGAGCGTGCCGGCGCGCTCACGCCCGAGCAGTGGCTGGCGCAGTACGGGTAACAAGAGTCGAACCGTATGGCCATCACCAACCACGAACGGATCGGCAAGGCGATGGAGCTGCTGCGCGCGGGGCTCGCGCCGTTCGTCGAGCGCGAGGTGCAGGCGGCGGTCAAGGCAGGCACGGTCCGCATCGAGGCGGTGCAGCGCTTCGCCGAAGACCCGCTGATCGGGAAGAGGCCCATCGCGCAATGGGACGTGGCTGCGTTGCTCAAGCTGATGTGGGAGACATGGAACGACGTGTTCGGCCGCACGTTGGGCCGCGCCGAGCGCTCGCTGGTGCAGGAGCTGCGCGACTGGCGCAACAAGTGGGCGCATCAGGAGCCATTCTCGAGCGATGACGCCGACCGCGCGCTTGATTCGATGGCTCGTCTGCTCAGCGCTGTCTCCGCGCCGCAGGCCGACGAGATCGGCAAGATGAAGATGGAGCTGCGCCGGCTCGTCTTCGACGAGCAGGTCCGCAGCGAGAAGCGCAAGGCCGGCGGCTCCCTCATCGAGGCGGCGGCGACAGGCACGCTCAAGCCCTGGCGCGAGGTCGTGACTCCACACGCGGACGTGGCAAGCGGGCGCTACCAGCAGGCCGAGTTCGCGGCCGACTTGTGGCAGGTACACCTGGGCCAGGGCAGCGACGAGTACCAACAACCCACCGAGTTCTTTCGCCGCACCTTCCTCACCGAAAGCCTTAAGCGGCTGCTGGTGGGGGCTGTGCAGCGCCTGTCGGGCACCGGCGGCGACCCGGTGGTGCAGCTCCAGACCAATTTCGGCGGTGGCAAGACCCACTCCATGCTGGCGCTGTATCACCTCTTTAGCGGTGCCGCACCGGGCGATCTCGCCGGTATCGACGCGGTGATGGCCGAAGCGGGGGTGAAGGCGCTACCCAGGGTGCGGCGGGTGGTGCTGGTAGGCAACAAGATCTCGCCTGGTAACCCCATGCGCAAGTCCGACGGCACGCTGGTGCGCACGCTGTGGGGCGAGCTGGCCTGGCAACTGGGCGGGCGCGAGGCGTACGAGCGCATTCGCGAAGACGACGAGCGGGCTACCAGCCCCGGCGATGCGCTGCGCGAGCTGTTTGTAGAGTACGGCCCCTGCCTCATTCTGATCGACGAGTGGGTGGCCTATGCCCGCCAACTGCACGACGCCGCCGACCTGCCGGGCGGGAGCTTCGAGACGCAGTTCACGTTTGCCCAGGTACTCACCGAGTCGGCCAAGCTCGCGGGCAACTGTCTGCTTGTGATCTCGCTGCCGGCGTCCGACACGCAGGGCTCGCCGCACACCCAAGCCGATGACGTGGAGGTGGGTGGCATCCGCGGGCGCGAAGCGCTCGATCGACTCCGCAATGTCGTGGGGCGCGTCGAGTCGTCGTGGCGACCGGCTTCGGCCGAGGAAGGGTTCGGGATCGTGCGGCGGCGGCTCTTCGAGCCGCTTTCGGGTCCGGAGGCGTTCAAGCAGCGTGACGTGACGGCGCGCGCGTTCGCGGACCTATACCGCGCGCAGGCTGCCGAGTTCCCGCCCGAGTGCAGGAGCGGCGACTACGAGAGGCGCATTCAGGCCGCCTACCCCATTCACCCGGAGGTCTTCGACCGGTTGTACGAGGACTGGTCGACGCTGGTGAAGTTCCAACGCACGCGCGGTGTGCTGCGGCTCATGGCCGCTGTCATCCACTGCTTGTGGGAGAAGGGTGACCGGAACCCGCTGATCCTGCCTTCGACAATCCCGATGGACGACCCACGCGTGCAGTTCGAGCTCACGCGGTATCTGTCGGACAACTGGGTGCCAATCATCGAGAAGGACGTGGACGGTCCGAACTCACTGCCGCTCAAGATCGACGGCGAGGTGCCGAACCTCGGCAAGCTGCACGCCACGCGGCGTGTGGCTCGGACTATCTTCCTCGGCTCCGCACCGACGGCGGCCGCCGCGCACCGCGGGCTCGAAGACCGCCGGGTGAAGCTTGGCTGCGTGATGCCGGGCGAGTCGGCGGCCGTGTTCGGCGATGCACTGCGCCGGCTCGCCTCCGCGGCGACCTACCTCTACCAGGACGGGCCGCGCGTCTGGTACGCGACGCAGCCCACGGTCACGAAGCTCGCGGAGGACCGCGCGGAGCAGTTGAAGCGCGACCCGGACAAGGTGGCCGTGGAGCTCGAAAAGCGCATCCGCGCCGACATCCAGAAGAAGGGCGACTTCTCGCGCGTGCATCCGCTGCCGCGAACCGGAGCGGACGTGCCCGACGATCTCGACGCGCGGCTCGTCGTGCTCCCGCCCGAGCACGCGTACACGAGGGAGAGCGGCAACGCCGCCGAGCAAGCGGCGCGGACGATTCTGGAATCTCGCGGCAACGCACCGCGCCTCTATCGCAATACGCTCGTGTTCCTGGCGGCGGACAAGATCCGCATGCAGGACCTGGACGAGGCTTTGCGCAAGTACCTCGCGTGGGCGTCCATCGTCGCGGAGAAGGAAACGCTCGACCTGAGCCCGTTCCAGGTCCGGCAGGCCGAGACGCAGAAACAGGCGGCGGACGCGGCCGTGGCGGCGCGGCTGCCGGAAACCTACCAGTGGATTCTGGTGCCCGAGCAGAAGTCGCCGCAGGCACCGATCCAGTGGCAGGCGCTGCGGCTTGCCGGGTCGGATGCGCTCGCGGTGCGAGCGAGCAAGAAACTCAGAAGCGAAGAGCTGCTCGTGGCGAACCTCGGGTCAACGATTCTGCGCAAGCACCTGGACGAGGTGCCGCTGTGGCGCGGTGACCATGTTGCAGTCCGGCAGCTCGTCGAGGACTTCGCGCGCTACCTGTACCTGCCCCGTCTCGCGGGTCCCGAGGTGTTGGTGCAGGCGATCCGCGAGGGCGTGGCGCTCCTGACCTGGCAGTCCGACACCTTCGCGTACGCCGAGAGCCACGACGAGGTGAGTGGCAGGTATCGCGGTCTGCGCGCCGGTCAGCAGATCAGCGTTGGCGCTGAAGATGCCGGGCTGCTCGTCAAGTCGGATGTCGCTCGCCGCCAGCTCGACGCGGAGGTGCCGCAGTCGAAGCCGCCGGGTAGCGGCCCCGCTCGGAGCGAACCGCCGACGAGCGGAACCACGGGCGGCGCGGCGCCGCAGCCCGCCACACCTGTCCTGGCACGTCGATTCCACGGCACCGTGCGTCTCGATCCAGCGCGCGTCGGGCGCGACGCTGGACGAATCGCCGAAGAGGTGATCGCCCATCTCGTGGGACAGCCCGGCGCGGAGGTGACGGTCACGCTGGAAATCGACGCGCGACTCCCGAGCGGGGTCAACGAACAGACCGTGCGCGCGGTGACGGAGAACAGCCGCACCCTGAAGTTCGAATCGCACGGATTCGAGAACGAGTAGCCATCCAGCGGCGCACCGCAGCCGGTACGACTTCATCGACGGCTTCGGCGACGCCCCGCCACACGCCTCCTTCATCGGCTTCACCGACACGCCCATCGAGCTCGCCGACGCCAACACCCGCGCCGTCTTCGGCGACTACATCGGCATCTACGACATCCAGCGCGCGGTCGAGGACGGCGCCACAGTCCCGATCTACTACGAAAGCCGGCTGGCCAGGCTAGCACTCGACGAGGCGGAGCGACCGAAGGTCGACCCTGACTTCGAGGAGATCACTGAGGGCGAGGAGGTCGAAGGCAAAGAGATCAAGACGAAATGGGCGCAGCTCGGGGCCATCGTCGGGGCCGAAAAGCGCCTGAAGCTCCTCGCGCAAGACATTGTCGAGCACTTCGAGCGGCGGCTGGAGGCGATGGACGGCAAAGCGATGGTCGTCTGCATGAGTCGGCGCATCTGCGTGGAGCTTTACCGCGAGCTGGTGCGGGTCCGTCCGGAGTGGACCGGCGATGACGACGCCCGAGGCGTCATCAAGGTCGTGATGACCGGCTCGGCATCCGATCCGTCCGATTGGCAGCCCCACATCCGCAACAAGCCGCGGCGCGAGGCGCTCGCCAAGCGCTTTCGTGACCCGAACGATCCGTTCCGGCTCGTGATCGTCCGCGACATGCGGTTGACCGGCTTCGATTGCCCGAGTCTACATGCGATGTAACTGGACAAGCCGACGCGGGGGCACGGGCTGATGCAGGCCATCGTGCGAGTGAACCGTGTGTTTCGCGACAAGCCCGGCGGGTTGGACGTGGACTCCTTGGGACTCGCCTACGAGTTGAAAGGGGCCCTGGCGACCTACACCGAGAGCTGAGGCACACGCCGCACAGAAATTTTCTTAAAACATGATTATAAGTCAAGTACACTTGACTTAAATTAGCAAAATAGGATAATCGGGCTGTGATCACCTCACCCCAGGAGGTCATGGCCGTCCTCCGGCAGTACAACCCATGGTGGTTGGGGCTGCCGGTGCCTGATTTGCCCGCCTGGCGCCGGGCGGTGTTCCGGGAACTCGATTTCTGGCTGCGCACGCCGCCCGCCCATCGGGCGGTGCTGCTTTCCGGCGCGCGCCAGGTGGGTAAGACCACGCTGCTCTTGCAGGCCATCGAAGCGCTGGTCAAGGGCGGTGTGCCGCGGCAAAACATCCTGTACGCCACGTTCGACCACCCGTTGCTGAAGCTCGCGGGGCTCGATGGTGTCTTGAAGCTGTGGCGCGAGTTCGAGCCGGCCGCCGAGGGACCGGAATACCTCTTTCTCGACGAGATCCAGTTCATGCGCGGCTGGCAAACCTGGCTCAAGCACCAGGTGGATTTCGAGAAGCAGCGCCGGATCGTCGTGACCGGCTCGGCGACGCCGCTGGTGGAGGAGGGCCAGGAATCAGGCGTGGGGCGCTGGCACACCCTCAAGCTCGCCACGCTTTCTTTCTACGAATACCTGCAGATCAAGAAGCTGCCGCAGCCGCCGCTGCCGGAGGTGGCCTCGCTCGCTCAGCTCCTCGACTGGACGCCGGCGCAATTCGCACGGGCCGCCGAGCAGGCCCGCCCGCTGATGGCGCATTTTCACGAGTACTTGCTGCGCGGCGGCTTTCCTCAGTGCGCGCTGGTGCCGAGCGTGGATCTGGCGCAGAAGCTTTTGCGCGAAGACATCGTGGACAAGGTGCTCAAGCGCGACATGACGGCCCTGTTCGGCGTGCGGCGGGTGCTAGAGCTGGAGCAGACCTTTCTCTATCTGTGCCTGCACGACGGCGGGCTGCTCGACATGGTGGACCTGGGCAAAAACCTCGAGGTCAAGAAGCCCACGGCGCAGAATTACCTCACGCTCCTGGAATCCACGCACCTGATCCACCGGCTCCCGCCCCACGGCTATGGCAAGGAGATCTTGCGCGCGCGCTACAAAGCGTATCTGGCCGACGCCGCCATCGCGCCGAGCGTTCTGCTCAAGGGCAAGGCGATGCTGGACGATCCTGTCGCGGTGAGCCGCGCAGTAGAGACAGCCTTCTTCAAGCACGTTTTTACGCGCTACTACGCGCTGAGCATCGGCTTTGCCTACTGGCGTAACCGCCGCAACGAAGAGGTGGATATCGTCGCCGACGTCCGAGGGCAGCTCGTGCCGTTCGAAGTGAAATACAGCCGCCAGCACACGGGCCTCGGCGAGCTCAAGGGCATGGCGGCCTTCTGCACGGAAAAGCGGGTGCCCCGGGGCTATGTCATCACGCGGGAGCTTTCCGATTTCAGCGTCCTGGCGCTGCCGGACTCGCCGGCCGGCACCCGGCTGCTCAAGATTCCAGCGGTGCTCGCCTGCTACTGGCTGGGGCAATCGGAACTGCTCGGGGCGCGCAGACAGGAGCTCGAAGAGTGAACCGGTTTGGCCGGAGACTCAAGAGGCTCCTCTGTAACCGATTCATGGATGCAAACCGGGGCAAGTGGCAGTTCTGGATCGACCGCGGCGGCACGTTCACCGACGTGGTGGCGCGCACGCCCGAGGGCGAGCTCCGGACGCTCAAGCTCCTGTCGGAAGCCCCCGGCCGCTACCAGGACGCCGCGGTGGAGGGCATCCGCCGCATGATGGGGCTCGCGCCCGGCGCGCCGATCCCCGCCGAGGAGATCGACGTGGTCAAGATGGGCACCACGGTGGCCACCAATGCGCTCCTTACCCGCACCGGGGAACCCACGCTGCTTCTCATCACCCAGGGCTTTGGGGACCAGTTGCGCATCGGCTACCAGAACCGCCCGCGCCTGTTCGATCTGAACATCGTCCTGCCGCAACCCCTCTACCGTCAGGTGGTCGAGGTGCGCGAGCGCCTGAGCGCCCACGGCGAGGTCATCACGCCCCTCGACGAGGCCGCCGCGCGGGAAGCGCTGGAGGCCGCCTACCGGGAGGGTCTGCGCGCGGTCGCCATCGTGCTCGTGCACGCCTGGCGCTACCCGGACCACGAGCGCCGGCTGGCCGATCTCGCCCGAGCAGTGGGTTTCACCCAGGTCTCCGCCTCCCACGAGGTGAGCCCCCTCATGAAGCTCGTCTCGCGAGGCGACACCACTGTGGTGGACGCGTACCTCTCCCCTGTGCTGCGCCGGTACGTGGATCAGCTGGCCGCGGAGCTGGGCGACGTGCGCCTCATGTTCATGCAGTCGAACGGGGGACTTACGGGGGCGCCCCAGTTTCAGGGACGCAACAGCCTCCTCTCGGGCCCGGCGGGGGGCGTGGTGGGCGCGGTGCGCACGGCCCGCGCAGCAGGGTTCGAGAAAATCATCGGCTTCGACATGGGCGGCACCTCCACCGACGTGTGCCACTATTGCGGCGAGCTGGAGCGGGTGTTCGACACCCAGGTGGCGGGCGTGCGGCTGCGGGCGCCGATGCTCGCCATCCACACCGTGGCCGCCGGCGGGGGTTCCATTCTGCGCTTCCACCAGGGCCGGTTCCAGGTGGGACCGGACTCGGCAGGCGCCTTGCCCGGGCCGGCCTGCTACCGCAACGGGGGACCGCTGACCGTCACCGATGCCAACGTGATGCTGGGACGCATCCAGCCCGAGTATTTTCCCAAGGTGTTCGGCCCCGCGGGCGACGAGCCCCTGGACGCCGAGATCGTGCGGGAGAAGTTTGCCGCGCTCGCGCGCGAGATCGAGCGGGAAACGGGTCTCGCCCGCACGCCGGCGCAGGTGGCCGAAGGCTTCATCGAAGTGGCCGTGGCCAACATGGCCAACGCCATCAAGCATATTTCGGTCGCGCGCGGCTACGACGTGAGCGAGTACGTGCTCAACGGCTTCGGCGGCGCGGCCGGTCAGCACGTGTGCCGCGTGGCCGACGCCTTGGGCATCGACACGGTGCTGCTCCATCCCCTGGCCGGGGTGCTATCGGCCTACGGCATCGGGATCGCCGAGGTGACCGCGATGCGCAGCCACGCCGTGGAGCGCCCCTTGACGGCGGCATCCATGGCCCCGCTCGCGGCTACCCTCGACCAACTGGAGCAGGCCGCGCGCGAGGAGCTCGCCGCCCAAGGCATTGGCCAGGCGTCGATCCGCGTCGCGCGGCGCGCGCATGTGCGCTACGAGGGCACCGACACGGCGCTGCCCGTGGACGAGGGCCCGATCGAGGAGATGGTGCGCCGCTTCGAAGCGCTCCACCGCCAACTCTACGGCTTTCTCATGCCGGAGCGGCCCCTGGTGGTGGAGACGGTGTCGGTGGAAGCGGTGGCGCAAGACGAAATTCCCGCCGCGCCTTGCGCGTGGGCGGCACTCCCCGGCGCCCGCGCCGCACGCGGCGAACCGCCTTCTCCCCTGGCCACGGTGCAGATGGTCGTGGCGGGAAGCGCCCGCGCAACGCCTCTGTACCGGCGGGAGTGTTTCGTCCCCGGCCAGCGCGTCCAGGGACCTGCTTTGATCGTCGAAGCGAACGCCACCACGGTGGTGGAGGCCGGCTGGGCGGCCCGGGTGGGCGACCAAGGCGAGCTCGTCCTCACCCGCGCGACGCCCCGCCCACGGCGCGTCGCCCTCGGCACCCAGGCGGACCCGGTGAAGCTGGAGATCTTCAACCATCTTTTCATGTCCATCGCCGAGCAGATGGGCCTGCGGCTTGCCCATACCGCCCATTCGGTCAACATCAAGGAACGGCTCGACTTCTCCTGCGCCGTGTTCGACGGCGAGGGCAACCTGATCGCCAACGCGCCCCATATCCCGGTGCATCTCGGCTCCATGGGGGAAACGGTGAAGCAGGTGATCCGGGACAACGCCGGGCGCATGCGGCCGGGCGACGCTTTTGCGGCCAACGACCCTTACCACGGCGGAACCCATCTTCCGGATGTCACGGTCATCACGCCGGTGTTCGACCGGGACGGCCGGGAGGTCCTGTTCTACGTGGGCTCCCGGGGCCATCACGCCGACATCGGGGGTTTGACTCCCGGCTCCATGCCGCCGCGCTCGACGCGGGTGGAGGAGGAAGGCGTGTTGATCCGCAATTTCCATCTGGTGGACGGAGGCCGCTTCCGCGAGCTGGAACTGCTCGCGCTGCTTTCCTCGGGCCCCCACCCGTGCCGCAATCCGCAGCAGAACCTGGCCGACCTGCGGGCCCAGGTGGCTGCCAACGAGAAAGGCGCGCAGGAGCTGCGCCGCCTGGTGGACCACTACGGGCTGCCGGTGGTGCGCGCCTACATGGACCACGTGCGGGCCAACGCGGCCCAAGCCGTGCGCCAGGCGATCGGCAAGCTCAAAGCCGGCGCTTTCCAACTGGAAATGGACAACGGCGCCGTGATCCGGGTCCGGGTGACGGTGGACCGGAACGCGGGACGCGCCGTGGTGGACTTCACCGGCACCTCCCCGCAACGATCCGACAACTTCAACGCCCCCCGGGCGGTCACGCTGGCCGCGGTGCTGTACGTGTTCCGCACCCTGGTGCAGGAAAACATCCCGCTCAACAGCGGCTGCTTGGAACCCCTCGAGATCATCATTCCGGAAGGGTCCCTGCTCAATCCCCGCCCCCCGGCCGCCGTGGTGGCGGGCAACGTGGAGACGTCCCAGAACATCGTGGACGCCCTTTACGGCGCCTTAGGGGTGCTCGCCGCCTCTCAGGGCACGATGAACAACTTCACCTTCGGCAACGAACGCTACCAATACTACGAGACCCTCGCCGGCGGTGCCGGGGCGGGCCCCGACTTCGACGGGGCGAGCGCCGTGCACACCCACATGACCAACTCCCGCCTCACCGATCCGGAGGTGCTGGAGTGGCGCTTTCCTGTTCTGGTGGAAGCCTTCTCCGTCCGGCGCGGCAGCGGCGGGCGAGGCCGCCATCGGGGCGGCGACGGCGTCACGCGCCGCATTCGCTTCCTGGAGTCCATGACGGTGGGCATCCTCGCGGGACGCCGGCGGATACGACCCTTCGGACTCTTCGGCGGGGAGCCGGGTGCGCCGGGACGGGCATGGATCGAGCGGCGGGACGGGTCGCGGCAGGATCTGGGGGCTACCGACGAAACGGCGGGGGACGCGGGCGACGTCTTCGTCATCGAAACCCCCGGCGGCGGCGGGTACGGAGTTCCCGAAGGATAAGGGCGCCGTCAACCCGCCGCGGAGTACACAAAGGCGGAGAGAAAAAACTTTTTCTCAACGTAAAGGGCGCCAAGAGCAAACAGAAAGAGCGGTCCTTTTACTTCCTTCCCATTCTGTACACCTTTGGCTTTTGCAAAGCGTTTTTTCTCCGCGCCTCGGCGCTATAATCCCCGCACCATGACGATCCTTGAGACCCGGCGCCGGTGGCTGCGCGGTCTCCTAGCTAGCGCGCCCCTTGCCCTGCTCGCCGCGGGCTGCGGCTTTCGGCTGCGGGGCACCCAGGACCTGGCGTTCAAAACGCTTCACGTCACAGGCGGTGACCCCGTTTTCCTGACCGAGCTTAAGCGGGCGGTCGCCGCCGGCACGGGCGCCCGGCTGGTGGACGACTCCAAGGCGGCCGAAGCGGTGCTGTTCATCGACGGCGTCGCCCGGGACCGCCTGATCCTCTCCCTCTCCGGGGCGGGACGGGTGCGGGAGCTGGAGCTGCGGCTGCGGGTACAGTTCCACATGAACGACGCCAAGGGCCAGCCCTTGATCGCCCCGTCCCAGATTTCCCTTAAGCGGGCCCTGACCTACGATGACACCCAGGTGCTGGCCAAGGAACAGGAGGAGGCGCTGCTCTACCGGGACATGCAGAACGACGCGGTCCAACAGATCCTGCTCCGGCTGGCGGCAGTGAGGCCCAAGGCAGGCTGAAGCACCCGCCGCGGAGGCTCGGACCCGAGCCGACCCGCCCCCGCACAGGGAAAATTGCCCTTTTTCGCCGCCATGCCCGTCATCGACTCCGAAGCCCTGCCGGCCCAGCTCGCCAAGCGCTTCGCGCCCCTGTACGCGATCCACGGGGAGGAGCCGCTACTGGCGCAGGAAGCGGCCGACCGCATCCGCGCCCGGGCCAGGGCCCTGGGGTACACGGAGCGGGCGCTTTTCATCGCCGAAGGCGGTTTCGACTGGGGGAGCCTCTCCGCGGCTGGCGCCAGCCTCTCCCTCTTCGGCAGCCGCAAGCTGATCGAACTGCGCGTACCCACCGGACGGCCGGGCGCCGCCGGGGCCGAGGCCCTCGTCGCCTATTGCGAGGGGCTTCCAGCGGACGCGGCGACCCTGATCGAGCTGCCCAAACTGGAGCGTTCCGCTCTCGGGAGCCGCTGGTTCGAGGCCCTAGGGCGGGCAGGCGTCGTGGTGCACGCGAAACCGGTCCCGCGAGAGCAGCTGCCCCGCTGGATCGCCGCGCGCCTTGCCGCCCAGGGCCAGCAGGCGGACGCCGAGACCCTGGCGTTCATGGCCGAGCGGGTGGAAGGCAACCTCCTCGCCGCGTTCCAGGAAGTGCAAAAGCTCGCGCTCCTGTTCCCGCCGGGACCCCTGCCCGGGGAGGCGGTGCGAGCGGCGGTGGCCAACGTGGCCCGCTATGAGCCGGTCCAGTTGGGGGAAGCCCTCTTCGGCGGCGACGTGGCCCGCTTCGCCCGGGTGCTGGAGGGCCTGCGGGGCGAAGGGGCGGCCCTTCCCCTGGTGCTGTGGCAGATCGCCGAAGACGTGCGCGCCGTGGCCCGCCTCCAGTCGGCCCTCTGGCAGGGCAGAAAACGCGATCAGGCGCTGCGGGAAGCGCGGGTGTGGGGTGCGCGCCAAGCCTGGACGCCGGGCGCCGCCCAGCGCTTCGATCCGGCCCGGCTGGACTGGACCCTGCAGGAGCTCGCCCGGCTCGACCGCATGGCCAAGGGGCTCGCCCCCGGGGACGTGTGGAGCGAGCTGGTGCGGCTCGCCCTGACGCTCGCGGACGCATCGGCGGCGCAGGCCAAAACGGTTTAGAATCTGGGTCATGGATCTCTCTTCGGAACGGGACATCAAGGCGTACATGCAGGCGCTGGGGCGCGCCGCAAGGGAAGCGGCGCGCGCCATGGCTAAGGCCGAGACCGCCGCCAAGAACCGGGCCCTGGAGGCCATGGCGGTCGCCATCGAGCGAGCGCAGGAGCGGCTCCTCGCGGAAAACGCCAAGGACGTGGAGGCGGCCCGGGCCAAGGGCCTGGAGCCCGCCCTGATCGACCGGCTGACTTTGACCGCCAAAGGCGTCGCCGCCATGGCGGACGGCTTGCGCCAGATCGCCCAGCTCCCGGACCCGGTGGGGGAGATCATCGACCTCAAGTATCGTCCCTCGGGGATCCGGGTGGGCCGCATGCGGGTGCCGCTGGGCGTGATCGGCATCATTTATGAAGCCCGGCCCAACGTGACCGCCGACGCGGCGGGGCTGTGCCTGAAGGCTGGAAACGCCGCCATCCTGCGGGGCGGGTCGGAGGCGATCCGCTCCAACCAGGCCATCGCCGCTCTGGTGCACGAGGGGCTGGAAGCGGCGGGGCTGCCCCATGCGGCGGTGCAGGTGGTGGAGGTCACCGATCGGGCCGCAGTGGGCGAGTTGATCACCATGAAGGACTACGTGGACGTCATCGTCCCGCGGGGGGGCAAGGGCCTGATCGAGCGCATCTCGAAGGAAGCGCGCATCCCGGTGATCAAGCACCTGGACGGGGTGTGCCACGTCTACATCGACGAGGGCGCCGACCTGGAAAAGGCGATCCGCATCGCCGACAACGCCAAGACCCAGCGTTACGGCACCTGCAACACCATGGAGACGCTGCTCGTCGCCCGCGCCATCGCGCCTGCGGTGCTGCCCCGGCTCGCCCGCCTCTTCCTGGACAAGGGGGTGGAGCTGCGGGGCTGCGAGGAGAGCCGCCGGCTCGTGCCGCAGATGAAGCCGGCCACCGAGGAGGATTGGTACGCCGAGTACCTGGCGCCGATCCTGGCGGTGCGGGTGGTGGACGGGCTGGACCAGGCCATCGACCACATCGCCCGCTACGGCTCCCAGCACACCGACGCCATCGTGACCGAGGACTACACCCGCGCCCTGCGCTTCTTGCGGGAAGTGGACTCCAGCTCGGTTATGGTGAACGCCTCCACCCGCTTCGCCGACGGCTACGAGTACGGCCTAGGCGCCGAGATCGGCATCTCCACCGACAAGCTCCACGCCCGCGGCCCCGTGGGCCTCGAGGGCCTCACCAGCCTCAAGTTCGTGGTGCTGGGGGACGGGCACGTCCGTACCTGATCCGGGTTTTCGATGAAGGGGCTCCGCTCCTTGATCGCTAGGCACATGAGCGCTGCTCTTCGTGGGTTCAGGCCCAGGAGACGATTTGGAACCGCGGGTTAGCCGTCAAGCGACGGGCCGTCGATCCAGTTCATCGCCGGGACTTGCCAACAGGAGCATTCTTGGCGAATCTCAAAGGCGCGGGCATTCCCGCCACGAGTGGATCCGGTAGCGCAGTATCCCCAGCATGCGCTCCGCAACCGGAGATGCTGTAAGCAACAAGGCCAGCGCGGAGGAGATCAAAAATGGCCCAGCTCGTTGATATACGCGTCCCCGACATCGGCGACTTCAAGGATGTGCCGGTCATCGACGTCCTGGTCAAGCCCGGCGACCGCATCGAAAAAGAGGCGAGCCTGATCACCCTGGAGTCCGACAAGGCCACCATGGACGTGCCCTCGCCCCGGGCGGGCGTGGTGAAAGAGGTGAAGGTGAAGGTGGGCGACAAGGTTTCCGAGGGCTCCCTCATCCTGACCCTGGAAGCGGAGGCGGCAGAGGCAAAGGCGCCGGCGAAGGCGGAAGCGGCCCGCGCGGAGGTCCCCCCGGCCAATGCACCCGAGCGGCCCGCCGCACCGCCCCCCGCTCCCGCGCCGGCGCCGCCGCCCGCGGCGGTCGCGAAGGGCGATCTTCACGCCGAGGTGCTGGTGCTGGGGGCGGGTCCTGGGGGCTACACGGCCGCTTTCCGCGCCGCCGACTTGGGGAAAAAGGTGGTCCTGGTGGAGCGCTATCCCGCCCTGGGCGGGGTGTGCCTCAACGTGGGCTGCATTCCTTCGAAAGCGCTCCTGCACGTGGCCAAGGTCCTGACCGAGGTCCAGGAGTTGGGGCATGCCGGAATCACGTTCGGGCAGCCCCAGATCGAGCTGGCGGGATTGCGCAAGTGGAAGGAAGACGTGGTGGGGCGCCTGACCAAGGGGCTCGCGGGGCTCGCCAAGCAGCGCCAGGTCCAGGTGGTGCAAGGGGTGGCCGAGTTCAGTGGGCCCCACGCCCTGAAAGTCAAGACCGCCGAGGGGGAAAAGACCCTCACCTTCGACTACGCGGTCATCGCCGCCGGCTCCCAAGCGGCCAAGCTCCCCGGGCTGCCCTACGAGGACCCCCGGGTGATGGATTCCACCGACGCCCTGCGGCTCGACGAAATTCCCAAGCGGCTCCTCGTGATCGGCGGGGGCATCATCGGGCTGGAAATGGCCACCGTCTACCACGCCCTGGGCTCGAAAGTGAGCGTGGTGGAGCTCCTGGATGGACTCATCCCCGGGGCCGACCGGGACGTGGTGAAGCCCCTGGAGAAGCGAATCCGGGCCCGGTATGAAGCGATCTATCTCAAGACCAAGGTCGCCCGGCTCGAGGCCCTGAAAGAAGGCCTCAAGGCCACCTTCGAGGGCGAGCAAGCCCCCGCACCCCAGGTCTACGACCGGGTGCTGGTGGCGGTGGGGCGCCGGCCCAACGGGCACGCCATCCAGGCGCAAGCCGCGGGCGTTCGGGTGGACGAGCGCGGCACCATCCCGGTGGACCGGCAGCAGCGCACCAACGTCGCTCACATCTTCGCCATCGGCGACATCGTGGGCGAGCCTATGCTCGCCCACAAGGCGACCCACGAGGGCAAGGTGGCGGCCGAAGTGATCGCGGGGCTCAAAAGCGCCTTCGACGCCCGGGCGATTCCCTCGGTGGCCTACACCGACCCGGAAGTGGCGTGGATGGGAGCGACGGAGCTCGATCTCAAGGCCCAGGGCATCGCCTACGAGCGGGCGGTGTTTCCCTGGGCGGCGAGCGGGCGGGCCCTCGCCGAAGGCGGCGCCGACGGCCTCACCAAGCTGCTCTTCGACCAGCAGAGCCGGCGGCTCCTGGGGGCGGCCATGGTGGGCCCCAACGCCGGGGAGCTCATCGCCGAGACGGTGCTCGCCCTGGAGATGGGCGCCGACGCCGAGGACATCGGCCTCACCATCCACCCCCACCCCACCTTGTCCGAGACCGTGTGCTTCGCGGCCGAGATGGCGGAGGGGACCATCACCGACCTGTACGTGCCGAAGAAAAAATGAAGCGCCTTCTCTTCTGAAGGGTCAAGGAGGATCGCCATGAAATTCCTGATCGCAGTCTCTTCCGGAACCGACGACCCCACCCGCGCCACCTTGGGCATGATGGCGGCCAAAGTGGCCCGCGAGCAGGGCCACGAAGTGACCGTGTGGCTCCAAGGCGAGGCGGTGGTGATCGCCAACCGCCACGTCTACGACAAGATCCAGGGGGTCAACATGCCCGCCATGCAGGTCCTGGTGGAGGCGCTCCTTTCCCAGAACGTGCCCTTTTGGGTGTGCGAGGCGTGCGGCAAGGGTCGAAACGTGACGCCGGACAATTGGGTCGCCACCGCCACCTACAAGACCATGGGCGATTACGTGGCCGCCGCCGCGACGGCGGACCAGGTGCTCTCCTTCTGATCGGCAGCCCGCCGCCCCATGATCGCCGAAGGCCGGGGACAGACGCGGCAAAGGCCCCTTTCTGCCACGATCCGCCCCATGCAGCCCGAGGAGGCTCCCGAGATCTCCCGCTTCATGCTGGCTGCCTTCGACGAGTTCATGGCCAAGGACTTCGACGAGTGGGGCAAGGCGAGTTTTGCCAAGTTCGCCGCCCCCGAAGCGCTCCTCGCCCGCCAGGCCTACGGCTATCTCACCCTGGTGGCGGAGGAGGGCGGGCGCCTCGCCGGCCTGATCCAGGTGCGCTGGCCGTCCCATATCGTCGCCCTCTTTGTGCGGAAGGAATACCAGGGGCGGGGCATCGGCCGGGCCCTGGTGACCGAGGCCGTGCGCCGGATCGAGATGGAGTGCCCCGAGGCGGAGTTCGTCACCGTGGTCTCCTCCCCCCATGCCGTGGGTTTCTACCGGCGCCTCGGGTTCGAAACGGTATACGCCGACGGCACTCGAAGCGCGAAGCACGGGATGCGCCTGCCCCTCACGAGCGTGGCGGATCCGGAGCATTGAGAAGCCCGAGCGCGCCGCCGGGGCTTTCGTGGACCAGGCTCGGCGGCCAGGGAACTTCCCGGGCGAGAGCGGTCACTGTCCCTTATCGAGGGCCGTCCCAACCGCCGCCGGGTGCCGGGCGGCCGTGAGTCCGTAGCGATCCATCAGGAGGAGGCGACTTCCCGTGGCCAAGAACGTAGAGATCAATCTCACCGTGCGGCTGTCCCTCAAGTTGGCGGAGAACGTGGACTGGGACGACGTCATCCACGACCTGGAATTGTCCCTGGCCGTGCCCAAGGACACGGCCGAGATCGTGGATTTCGAGGTGCTGGACGTCCAGCCCCTCGGCGAGGAAGAAGAGTAAAGACCGGCCCGGGGCGTGGGCTAGCGATTTCCCGCGACGAAAGCGTCCCGCGCCCGCACGCCGACATCGGCCTGGTCGGTGAAGAAGCCGTCGACGCCCGTGGCGAGAAACGCCGCGATCTCCCCTTCCCCGTCCCCCAGGGCGTTGGGGTCGTCGGAGGAGCGTAGGCTCGCCGGCAGAAAGCGGTTCTCGGCGCGGAAGGTGTAGGGGTGCACCTCGAGCCCCACGGCGTGGGCGTTCTTCACGAAATCGCTGGCGTTGGCCGGGTCGAGCCGGCCCTCGGCGTCGGGGGCGAGGATGAAATGATATTTCTCCGGCCCCACCCCGTCGGCGTAAGTCGCGATGTCCGCTAAACCCTGGGGCGTCGCCATCTGGTCGTAGGTGAGCGTCCCGCCCTCCGCTTCCACGTCGTAGGGTTTGCCTTCCCGCCCCAGGAGCTGCACCAGCGGGATCCCGGTCATGCGGTCGAGCTTCTTGAGGTTCCCCACCTCGAAGGACTGGATGAACACCCGCTCTGGAGCCTCCTCGTAGCCGTTGCGGCACAGCATCTCCACCAGGGGCTCTTCCATGGGGAGCCCCAACCGCTGGAAGTAGGTGGGATGCTTGGTCTCCGGATAGAGGCCGATTCTGCGGCCCAGGGCGCGTTCGTGGGCCTTCACCAGGTCGATGATCTCCTGCAGGGTGGGCACCTGGAACTGGCGGTCGAACCGGGCGTTGGCCGGCCGCACGTCGGGGATGCGCTCGATGGCGCGAAGCTGCTTGATCTCCGCCAGGGTGAAGTCCTCGCTGAACCAGCCGGTGACCCCGACGCCGTCCACCACCTTGGTGGTCCGGCGGTCGGCGAATTCGGGCCGGCGCGCCACGTCGGTGGTGAGATCCAGCACGTTGCCGTGCCGCGCGATCAAATGCCCGTCCCGGGTCATGACCAAGTCGGGCTCGATGCAGTCGGCGCCCTGGAGGATGGCCACGGAATAGGCAGCCAGGGTGTGCTCGGGAAGATAACCGCTCGCGCCCCGGTGGGCGATGACGATGGGTTTTTCCCCGCCGTGACGGTTGGGGGCGCAGGGCGGACGGGCTTCGGCGCTCATGGCGTCGATCAGCATAAGCGCCGCCGTCGCCAGGGTAAACAAGCGTGCGCCGAATCCGCCTGGGGATGCCTTGGCCCGATCAGCCCCACCACGGAAATTCGATCGGCGGGTTGCGACCGTCCACCCGATCGGCGAGCACCCGCGCCGAGCCGCAGGCCAGAGTCCAACCCAGGGTGCCGTGCCCGGTGTTCAGGTAAAGATTCTCATAGCGGCGGGAGCGCCCGATCACCGGCACGTTGCCGGGCGTGGCGGGCCGTAAGCCCGTCCAGCATTCGGCGGCGGCCCGATCGCCGGCCCGGGGAAAGAGCTCGAACATCCGGTCCAGGATCAGGGCGCAGCGGCGCGGGTCGAGGGAAAGATCGTAGCCCGCAAGCTCCGCCATCCCCGCCACCCGCAGCCGGTCGCCCAGGCGCGAAAAGACGAGCTTTCGCGCTTCGTCGGTCAGGCTCACCACGGGCGCCCCCTCGCCCGCCGGCACCGTGACCGAGTAGCCCTTCACCGGATAGATGGGCAGGCGCTCGCCCAGGGGCGCGAGGAGCCGCGGGCTATAGCTTCCGAGGCAGACCACGTGGGCGTCGGCGCCCAGGACTTCGCTCCCGCCGCCCGCCGCCACGCGCACGCCCGTCACGCGGCCGCCGCCGGTCTGCAGGCCCTCGATTCGCGTCCCGTAGCGGAAAGCGACCCCGCGCTGGGCCGCCAAAGCGGCCAGCGCTTCGGTGAACTTGCGCGCGTCGCCCGATTCGTCGTCCGGACAGTACAAGCCCCCGTGGATGGGGGCACGGCTCGCCGCGAGGGCGGGCTCCAGGCCCACGCACTCGGCGGCGGACTTGAGCTCTAGGCGCAAGCCCAGGGCGGTCAGCGCCGGAAGCTTCCGCCGCGCCGCCTCGTAGTCTTCCGGCTCGGTGAAGACGTGCAGGATGCCCCGGGCGAGCTGGTCGTACTCGATCCCCGTCCGTGCGCGCAGCTCCCGTAGGCTCGCGCCGCTCAAGCGGGCGAGGGCCGCGATGGCGGCGGCGTTTCTCCGGGTGCGGGCGGGCAGGCATTCCAACAGAAAGCGCGCGCCCCAGGCCCACTGGGCCGCTTCCCACCGCGGGCGGAACTTGAGCGGCGCGTCCTCGCGCCAAAGCCAGCGCAGCAGCTTGGCCGGCGCCTCGGGATTGGCCCAGGGCTCGGCGTGACTCACGGACACCTGGCCGCCGTTGGCGAAGCTCGTCTCCAGCGCCGGGCCGGGTTGACGCTCGACCACCGTGACGCGATGGCCGGCCTCCGCCAGATACCAGGCGCTGGTGACGCCGATCACGCCGGCGCCGAGAACGATGATTTCCATTCCGCTGAGGGGTGCGAAAGCCGCAAATGATGGGGCGGCGACTGCCCGCTGGCAAGGGTAACCCTCCCACCGGCGAGAGGCGCACCGGGCGGGCGATCTTGCCGGGCCAAAACAAAGCGTTGCGTCGGCGCCGCCGGCCTCGCCGACCTAGCGCGGGCCGACGACGCGGCTCCCGTCGGGGAAAAAATCCTCGAGGCCCTCTCGGCGCCGATCTGCACCGCCGGCCACGAGCTCGGCATTTCGTGCAGCATCGGCATCAGCGTCTACCCCGAGGACGGGAAGGACTTCGCCACCCTCACGACCAACGCCGACATGGCCATGTATCACGCCAAGAAGAAAGGGGGCAGCTTCCACTTTTACATGCCGGAGATGCGCGTCCCGGCGCTCGACGGCCCGGCGCACCCTTGACACGGGCCCGCGGGGACGCCCTCAGGCCACCCCGTGCTTCTTGAACCAGGCGAGCATGCGCCGCCAGCCATCCTCGGCGGCGTCCTTGCGATAGGTGGGCCGATAGTCGGCGTGGAAGCCATGGGGCATGCCCTCGTACAGGATGATCTCCGAGGGGCTGCCCGTTTTCTTGAGCGCCGCCCGCATTCTCTCCACCGTGTCGTTGGGGATGCCCTGGTCGGCGCCGCCGTAGAGCCCGAGCACGGGGGCGTGCAGCTTGTCCGCCACATCGATGGGATGGGTGGGCATGGTGGGCGTACGCTCCGCGACGATGCGCCCATACCAGGCCACCCCCGCCTTCAGCCGCGGATTGTGAGCGGCATAGAGCCAAACGATGCGCCCGCCGTAGCAAAAGCCGGTGATGCCCAGGCGCTTCCCGTCACCGAAGCCGCTCTTCTCGGCCCAGGCAACCGCCGCGTCCAGGTCGGACAGCACCTGGGCATCGGGCACCTTGGACACCACGTGCTTGAGGAGGTCGGGGATACTCTCGTACTTGCGCGGATCCCCCTGGCGGTGGAAAAGCTCGGGCGCGACTGCGAGATAACCCAGCTTGGCCAGGCGCCGGCACACGTCCTGGATGTATTCGTGCACGCCGAAGATCTCCTGCACCACCAGGATCACCGGGAACGGCCCGCCCTGATCGGGCATGGCCCGATAGGCGGGGATCTTCCCGTCGGCGGTGGGAACGGACACTTCTCCGTCCACCAGGCCCTTGGAATCGGTCCTGATCAGCGTCTCGGCGTACACGGGCTGCACCGCCAGTGCAAAGCCGCCGGCGAGGAGCCCGGCGACGAAGGCGCGGCGATTCATTTCCGGGGCGGGGCACAGGCTATCGAGCTCTTGCTTGACATGCGGGTCCATGAAGCACTCCTTTCTATGCAGGCGGCCCGGCCCTTTCCCCTTCCCTCTCTCCCACCGGGAGAGGAGATCCCACTTCTTCTTCCCCCAGCGGAGGAAGAAAACCATCCAGTCCCTCCCCCGGGTGAGGGGGGACAGCGGTCAATGGTTCGTCAACCGTTGACCGGAAGTTCAGAGGGTAGCGCCGGGCACGGCGAGTCGGGCCGCTCAATGGTAGATTAAAGCCTTGATGGAAAAAAGACGCCCATGACGGAGCACTGGAGCCTCCTGGCCCTGTTGCTGTCGAGCTTTCTCGCCGCCACCCTGCTGCCGGGCGGCTCCGAGGCGGTCCTCTTCGGCGTGCTTAAGCATTCGCCGGAGCTCTATTTTCCCGCCATCGGGGTCGCCACCCTGGGCAATACCCTAGGCGGGATGACCTCCTATCTGATCGGCCGGCTGATCCCGCCCAAAGAGCCCCTCAAGGGGCTGGCCTTCGTGCGGCGATACGGGAGCGCGGCGCTCCTTTTCGCCTGGGCGCCCGTGGCGGGCGACGCCCTGTGCGTCGCCGCCGGCTGGCTGCGGGTCAACCCCTGGTGGTCGGCGGGCTTCATGGCCCTGGGCAAGCTCGCCCGTTATCTCGCCATCGCCCAGCTCGCGGGATGACAGAGGCGTTGCACCATTATCCCTCCGGCCGTCATGGGTGAGTCCCCTCCCGCAGTGCGGTAAAATTTTCTTTTAAGCCGTCCTGGTGCTGCAGTGGGTCTCGACATTCCGACCGCGCTCCTTCCCGCCGCCGCCCGTCTGCGGGAAATCCCGTACAACTACACCTCGTTCTCCGACCGGGAGATCGTGATCCGCCTCCTGGGGGAGCCCTCCTGGCACCTGATTAACGAGCTTAGGGCCGAGCGGCGCACCGGCCGCTCGGCGCGCATGCTCTACGAGGTGCTGGGCGACATCTGGGTGGTGTCGCGCAACCCCTACCTCCAGGACGACCTGCTCGGGAACCGGGCCCGAAGGAAAGCCCTGGTCGAGGCCCTGCGCCATCGCCTCGCCCTGATCGAGGAGCGGCGCCAAGGCAGCGAAAAGGTGAAGATCCTCCTCGACCGGGCCCACGCCGCTGTGGACGCCTTCGAGGCCGAGTTCGAGGAAGTGGCGAAACTGCGCCGGCGGGTCCTGAGACGCCTTTCCCGGGTGACGCGCCGAGACAACATCCAGTTCGACGGCCTGGCGCGGGTGTCCCACGTGACCGACGCCACCGACTGGCGTGTGGAGTACCCCTTCGTGGTGATCCACCCCGACACCGAGGAGGAGATCGCTCCCATCGTGCGGGCCTGTATCGAGCTCGGCCTCACCCTCATCCCCCGGGGCGGCGGCACCGGCTACACCGGCGGCGCTGTGCCCCTCACCAAGCGCTCGGCGGTGATCAACACCGAGAAGCTGGAGCGCCTGGGGCCGGTGGAGCGGGTGAAGCTCCCGGGGCTCGACCTGGAGGTGCCCACCCTCCTGTGCCAGGCGGGGGTGGTGACCCGGCGGGCCATGGACGCCGCCGAAGCCGAGGGGCTGGTGTTCGCCGTGGACCCCACCTCGGCGGACGCCTCCTGCATTGGCGGCAATATCGCCATGAACGCCGGCGGGAAAAAGGCGGTGCTGTGGGGCACCGCGGTGGACAACCTGGCCGCCTGGCGCATGGTCACCCCCGAGGGACGCTGGCTCACCGTGGAGCGGCTGGACCACAACTTGGGCAAGATCCACGAGGTGGAAGTGGCGCGCTTTCGCGTCACCCGCTATGCCGACGACGGGAAGACCCCGCTGGGCGAACCCGAGATCCTGGAGATCCCGGGCCGCGCCTTCCGCAAGCCGGGGCTGGGCAAGGACGTGACCGACAAGGTGCTCGGGGGGCTGCCCGGCGTACAAAAGGAGGGCTGCGACGGCATCATCACCTCCGCCCGCTTCATCCTGCATCGCATGCCGGCCCACGTGCGCACGGTGTGCCTGGAGTTCTTCGGGAGCGTGCACGAGGCGGTGCCTTCCATCGTGGAGATCAAGGATTATCTGGACCGGCACCCCAAGGCCGTCCTGGCCGGACTGGAGCACCTGGACCAGCGCTACCTCAAGGCGGTGGGCTATGCCACCAAGGCCCGGCGCCACGGGCTGCCCAAAATGGTGCTGATCGGCGACATCGTGGGCGACGACGAGCAGGAAGTGGCCCGCGCCGCCTCCGAGGTGGTGCGCATCGCCAACCACCGGGGCGGCGAAGGTTTCATCGCCGTCACCGCGGAGGCGCGCAAACGCTTCTGGCTCGACCGGGGCCGCACGGCGGCCATCGCCAGGCACACCAACGCCTTCAAGATCAACGAGGACGTGGTCATTCCCCTCCCCCGCCTCGGCGACTACACCGACGGCATCGAGCGGATCAACGTCGAGCTGTCCATCAAGAACAAGCTCCGGCTGCTGGATGCCCTGGAAGAGTTCCTGCAGGGCGATCTTCCGGTGGCGCTGGAGGATGAGTCGATTCCCAAGGCAGAGGTCATCGGCAACCGGGCCGAGCAGGCCCTGGAGCTGATCCGCAATGCCCGGACCCGGTGGCGTTTCCTGCTGGACAACCTGGACCGTGCAATCGGTGCGCTGCCGGCGGACGGACCGGTGGCCTGGCCCGAGGGCGTGGGACCCGAAGACACGGTGTTCGGGGTGCTGCAGGACTACCGGCTGCGGGTGTCCTGGAAAAAAGAGGTACGGGAGCCCCTGCGGCAGATCTTCGGCGGCAAAGCCTTCCAGCCGGCGCTGGAGGCGTGCGAGGCCATCCACCAGCGGGTGCTCAAGAGCCGAGTGTTCGTGGCCCTGCACATGCACGCCGGTGACGGCAATGTGCACACCAACATCCCGGTCAACTCCGACGACTACGAAATGCTTCAGGAGGCCAACGCCGCCGTGCGCCGGATCATGGCCCTGGCCAAGTCCCTGGGCGGCGTCGTCTCCGGCGAGCACGGCATCGGCATCACCAAGCTGGAGTTCCTTGAGCCGGGCGAGGTCGAAGCGTTCCGCGCCTACAAGCAGCGGATCGATCCCAACGGTCACTTCAACCGGGGCAAGCTCCTGCCGGGCGCCGACCTGGCCAACGCCTACACGCCCAGCTTCAACCTGCTGGAGCTGGAGAGCCTGATCCTGGAGCAGAGCGAGCTCAAGGCCATTTCCGACTCCATCAAGGACTGCCTGCGCTGCGGCAAATGCAAGCCGGTGTGCGCCACCCACGTGCCCCGGGCCAATCTCCTCTACAGCCCGCGCAACAAGATCCTGGCCACCTCGCTCCTGATCGAAGCGTTCCTGTACGAGGAGCAGACCCGGCGCGGCGTCGCGCTGGAGCATTTCGACGAGTTCGGCGACGTAGCCGACCACTGCACGGTGTGCCACAAGTGCCGGGCACCCTGTCCGGTGGACATCGACTTCGGCGACGTCTCCATCGCCATGCGCAACTTCCTACGCAAGCAGGGGAAGCAGAAGTTCAACCCGGGCACCTGGGCGGCCATGGCTTTCCTGAACGCCACCGACCCGAACACCATCAAGCTCCTGCGCAAGGGAATGATCGAATGGGGCTACAAGGCCCAGCGGTTCGCCTACGGCTGGGCCAAGCGGCTGGGCCTCGCCCGGGCGCAAACGAGCCGCCCGCCCGCCACCGTGGGCCGGGCGCCGCTCCGCGCCCAGGCGATCCACTTCGTGAACAAGCCCATGCCCGGCAACCTGCCGAAGAAAACCTCCCGGGCGCTCCTGGACATCGAGGACCCGGCCATCGTCCCGGTGATCCGCGATCCCCGCAAGGTGAACGAAGACTCCGACGCGGTATTCTACTTCCCTGGCTGCGGCTCGGAGCGCCTGTTCAGTCAGGTGGGCCTCGCGACGCAAGCGATGCTCTACCACGTGGGCGCCATCACGGTGCTGCCTCCCGGCTACCTCTGCTGCGGCTATCCCCAGACCGCCGCGGGCCAGCACGACCGCGGGCAGGAGATCATCACCGACAACCGGGTGCTGTTCCACCGCTTGGCCAACACCCTCAACTACCTGGACATCAAGACGGTGATCGTCTCCTGCGGCACCTGCATGGATCAGCTCCAGAAGTACGAGTTCGACAAGATCTTCCCCGGCTGCCGGCTGCTGGACATCCACGAGTACCTGCTGGAGAAAGGGGTCAACCTAGAAGGGGTGCAAGGGGTGCGCTACATGTACCACGATCCCTGCCACACGCCCATGAAGACCCATCCGCCGCTCAAGGTGGTGAACGGCTTGATGGGCGGCGGCGTGGAACTCAACGAGCGCTGCTGCGGCGAGGCCGGGACTCTCGCCATGAGCCGCCCGGACGTGGCGACCCAGGTGCGGCTGCGCAAGGAGGAGGAGATCCGCAAAGGCGTGGCGCGCATCCGCGCCCGGGACAACCCGGGCGAGATCAAGATCCTCACCTCGTGCCCGTCTTGTCTGCAGGGGCTCGCGCGCTATAATGACGACGCCGGCACCACCGCCGATTACATCGTGGTGGAAATGGCGCGCCACATCCTGGGGCCCAATTGGCTAGCCGATTACGTCGAACAGGCCAATCGAGGCGGCATCGAGCGGGTGCTGCTGTAAGCCCCTCGCCCGCGCAGCATTCATGAACTGCGAGCTCTGTAAAGGCGGCACGGGCGAAGTGCTCTGGTCGAGCGACCTGTGCCGCGTGGTGCTGGTGGACGAGCCCGACTATCCCGGCTACTGTCGCGTGATCCTCAACCGCCATGCAAAGGAAATGACGGATCTGGCAGCTGGCGAGCGGGCGGCCCTCATGGAGGTGGTGTTCGCCGTGGAGGAGGCGCTGCGCGCAGCGCTCGCGCCGGACAAGATCAACCTGGCGAGCCTCGGCAACCAGGTGCCCCACCTGCACTGGCACGTAATCCCCCGCTGGCGCTCCGACCGCCACTTTCCCGCCGCCGTTTGGGCGGAACCCTGCCGCGCTTCCCGGCCGGCGCCGCCTCCCGCCTGGCGCGAGCGGCTTGCCTCGGCCCTGGACGCCCGGCTGCCGGGGCGCCCTTGAGCCCGTCCGTGTTTGCCAGCCCGCTGCCAATCGCCCGGCCCGAGAAACGCGGCGCCATCGTCGATCGGGCCACCTGCGCCCAGTGGCTCGCCCAGTTCCAGTTGACCGACATCCGCGCGGCGCACCAGGCGCTCTACCGGGAGCTCGCCGCCCTGGGCCAGTATCTTCTCCCGCCGGCGGAGCGACTGCAGATCATGGAGAGCCTGCGGGAGACGGTGACCTACGTGCAGGGCGAGCTAGCCAGGCGCCTGGCGGGCCGCCCGCTGCCCTTGTCGGAGGCCGAGCACGGGGCCTTCATGACCCTGATCGGGATCTGGGCCCAGATGGTGCTCGGCTACCGCCACTGCTTGGAGGCAGGGGCGGGCGCCGCCGAGCGGCCGCTCTTGATCCAGCGCTGCCTGCGCTACACCGGGGTCCAGCTCGTCGATTACGCCCGCATGCGCTACGAGTATCCGGCGCAGCTCTGGGCCCAGCTCCACGGCCTGTACGCCTTCGCAGAGGAGCAGGGCTTCGCCGATGCCAACGTCATGGATGGGCCGGGGGAGGCCAGGCCCAGTAGTTGCCGCACCGCGTACGTGGAGTCCCTGCTCCTGTGCCACGCCAACCCCTTCGAGCTCAGCCCCAAGCAGATCGAGCTCGCCCAGCGCTGGCTGCGCCATTGGAGCGACGCGGTGGCCGTCCTGCGGGCGCCGCGCCGGGGCAACGAGAAGGTGCCCATGCTGGCGGTGCACCTCAAGGGCGGAAGCGGCCTGCAGTCCCTCTCCCACCTCGCCCCCTCCGAGGCGACCCGCTATCTGGACCTGTCCGAGATCAGCAAGACCCTGCGGGTGAAGCAGATCCTGCTGCAGCAGGGACAGAAGCCCGAGTCCCTGGGGCTCGGCCGCGACTGCGAGCAGCCCGGCTGCGGCCAGCTCCTCGCCCAACTGCACCGCTACTGGTGCGAAGGGGCGCCCACCCGCAGCTTCGACCGCCGCCCCTCCATCAACACCGCCCAGGTGTGCTTCGGCATCTCGGCGATATGGCAAATCGCCGCCGGTAGGCCCTTCGCCCAGCCGGGGGCGAAAAGGCGCCCCGCGAGTCCCGCCCAGGCGGCGGGCAAGCCGGCCGCGGGCCCGGTCCAAGAAGAAACCTGGTCGGTCAAGGACGAGAGCGTCCTCGGCATGCGCATCGAGCGCGACGGTCCGGGGGAGCGGCTGCAGGTGAACCAGCTCCTCGCCCTCAAGCTCCCCAACGCGAGCTGGCGCCTGCTGGGCGTGATTCGCTGGCTGGTGGTGACCCGGAGCGGCCAGCTTCAGGCGGGGCTGCGCACCCTGCCCGGCGCGCCCCAGCCGGTGGCGGTGCGGCCGGCGGGCCCCAACGCGGCGTCCAGCGAACCCTATCTGGAAGCCCTGCTCTTGCCCGAGATCCCCTCCCTCAACCTGCGGGGCAGCCTGATCGTGTCCAAGGGGATCTACCAGCCCCAGCGGCTGCTGGAGCTCGCGCGGGACGACGAGACCCGGAAGATCAAGCTGGAGCTGCTGGTGGAGCGGGGCGCCGACTACGAGCGGGTGGGGTTTTCGCCCGCGTGAGCGCTAGGCCACCCCCGCCCGGCTCGGCGGCGCGGAGGCCGTCTCCGGCAGGCGCCGGGCTTCGGGAAAGCGGGCGCTAAAGCGGCTGCCTTTCCCCACCTCGCTTTCGATCTCCAGCACCCCCTGGTGGCGCGAGAGCACGTGCTTGACGATGGCGAGCCCCAGCCCCGTGCCACCCGTCTCCCGGGAACGGCTGCGGTCCACCCGGTAGAAGCGCTCGGTGAGCCGCGGGATGTGATGGGCCTCGATGCCGATGCCGGTGTCCTGGACGCTGAAGACCAGCTCGCCCCCCTCCTCCTTCCACTGGATCTCGATGCGCCCCCCTTCCGGGGTATAGCGGACGGCGTTGCTCACCAGGTTGCCGAAGGCGCTGCGCAGCTCCTCGGGGCTGCCGAGCAACCCGGCGCCGGTCTCGATCTCCAGCCCGATGCGGTGCCGCCCCGCGCTTAAAGAGAGGGCTTCGTGGTGCAGCAGGCGCAGCAGCTCGGGCACGTTCACCCGCTCCTCCCGCAGGGGATTGCGAGCGTCCTCGAGCTGGGACAGGACCAGCAGATCCTCCACCAGCCGCTGCATGCGCTGGGTCTGCTGCCGTAGCAGCTCCAGGGCACGGCGCTGCATCTCCGGGTCCATGCCGGGGCCGTCCGCCAGGTTCTCCAGGAAACCGGCCACCACGGTGAGGGGGGTGCGCAGCTCGTGGGAGACGTTGGCCACGAAATCCCGGCGCACCGTCTCCGCCCGCTCCAGGCTGGTGATGTCCCGGCTGATCAGGAGCTTTTCCGTGTCCCCGTAGGGGATGAGCTGGATGGCGGCGGTCAAGGGCAGGTCCCGCTCCAGCCGGATCACCAGGGGCTCGCGGTAGTTCTGGGCGTTCAGGTATTCCACGAAGCGCGGGTGGCGCACCAGGCGAGTGACCTGCTGGCCCACATCTAGGCGCGGATCGATGCCCAGGTGCTTCGCAGCGGTGGGATTGCACCACTGGATGCGGTCCTGGGCGTCCAGGATCACGATCCCGTCGGGAAAGACGGTGGCGGCCTCCCGGAATCGCCGCAGCGCCACCGCCAGCTCCTCCTGGTTCCGCGCCTGGGCCCGAGTGAGCCGATAGAGATGGGCGAACAGGTGGTCCCAGAGGCCGGTGGTGGCAGGCATGCGGACGGGATCGGGCCGCTGTAGCCACCGGTAAAGGGCCGCCAGGTTGCGCAGATCGTGGGCGAGTAATGCGACCAGCAGGGCGCTCAGGGTGAGGAGCCCCGCGGCGCCGCCGAAGGCCACCCAGGCGATGAGGGAAGCCCCGCTGACCACGGCCGGCCCGATGAGGAGACGCTGCCAGAAGTTATCCACGGCCGTCCAGTATGGCCCGAGAAACAGGCCCGGGAAAACGATGCGATTTTCCCCCGCAGGGAAGGGACCCGTCCAGCGGGCGCCCGGGCGCGGCCCCGCGTCCTTTCATCCCTGGGCAGGAACCCGGGCAAGAAAGGGAGGATTGCCCCACAAAGCGCGCCCCGGATCCCCGGCGCACCCGGGGCGGGGTCAGGACGCGGAAAACCGGTAGCCCGCGCCGCGGACGGTCTGAACGAGACCCGCCTTGCCGGACGGCTCCAAGGCCTTGCGCAGGCGGCGGATGTGTACGTCCACGGTACGCTCCTCCACGAACACGTGGTCCCCCCACACCTGGTCCAGGAGCTGGGCCCGGGAATGGACCCGCTCCGGGTGGGTCATAAGGTAGTGCAGGAGCCGGAACTCGGTGGGTCCCAGGTTGATGGGAACGCCGTCGCCGGCGACCCGATGGGTGGCGGGATCCAGGGTGAGCCCCCCAATGGTCACCGGGTCGTCCGTCATCTGGGGCGCCCGCCGGCGCAGCACGGCCCGGATCCGGGCGATCATCTCCCGGGGCGAGAAAGGCTTAGTGATGTAGTCGTCGGCGCCGGTTTCCAGGGCGTCCACCTTGTCCCGCTCCTCGCTGCGGGCGGTGAGCATGATGATGGGAATGGCCTTGGTGCGCTCGTCGGCGCGCAGCCGGCGTGCCAGTTCGATGCCGCTCGCCCCCGGCAGCATCCAGTCGAGCAATACCAGGTCGGGCAGGGCGCTCTTGACGATGCGCATCGCCTCTTCGGCGCTCTCAGCGTGCAGGGGCAGATGCCCCGCTTGCCGCAAGTTATAGGCGATGAGCTCCTGGATCCCCGGCTCGTCCTCCACCACCAGCACCGTAGCGCTCATCCTGCGCTCCTTTTCCTTCCCTTCGCTGTGGGAAATCGTATGTACCCAATATTACAGCCGCGTGACAAGGACGCGGGCCTTGCTGCCCCGATGCGCCTGTCGGTTTCTCCGCGGGTGGTTTATCATGTTGTTTTACAGCGCTTCTGCGACCTTCAAGCCCATGGCCGGATTGAGCAAGGACGTCCCCCCGCCCACCGAGATCAAGCTGCACCAGGCCTCCAAAGTCCTGGAGATCTCTTTTGCCGACGGCAGGACGTTTCGCCTGCCGTGCGAGTTCCTGCGGGTCTATTCCCCCTCGGCAGAGGTGCGGGGCCACGGGCCCGGCCAGGAAGTGCTGCAGGTGGGCAAAAAAGACGTGACCATCACCCACATCGAGCCCGTGGGCAGCTACGCGATCCAGCTCACCTTCTCCGACGGCCACGACACCGGCATTTATTCCTGGGACCTGCTCTACGAGTACGGCCTCAAGCAAGAGGAGATGTGGCAGCGCTACCTCCAGCGGCTGGAGGAGGCGGGGGCAAGCCGGGAGGCCCAGCCGGGCCAGGAAGTGCCCCGGCCCAAGGGGAAGTGAACGCGAAGCGCCCGAAGGCCTGCGGAGGAGTCCGAAGGCCTGGGGCCAGGCCACCCCGCCGGCCATGAACGGTTGAGTTTTCCCCATGGACAAGACCACCGATTTCGGTTTCCAGAAAGTCCCCGAGCGGGAGAAGGCGGTTCGGGTCGCGGGCGTGTTCCACTCGGTGGCCGGCCGCTACGACTTGATGAACGACCTCATGTCCGCGGGGCTGCACCGGTGGTGGAAGCGTTTCGCCGTTCTACTCTCGGGGGTGCGGGAAGGGGACCGGGTGCTGGACGTGGCGGGGGGAACGGGAGACGTGGCGCGACTCTTCACCCGCCGGGTGGGGTCCCGGGGCGAGGCGTGGCTCACCGACATCAACCGCTCCATGCTGGAGATCGGCCGGGACCGGCTCCTGGAGGAGGGATTGACCCTGCCCGTGGTGCAATGCGACGGGGAAAAGCTCCCGTTTCGCGCCAACGTCTTCGATTGCGTGAGCGCCGCCTTCGGGCTGCGCAACATGACCCGCAAGGAAGCGGCCCTGGTCGAATGGCTCCGGGTGCTCAAACCCGGCGGGCGGGTGATCGTGCTGGAGTTCTCTCGGGTCTGGAAACCCCTGGAGCCCCTCTACGACTGCTATTCCTTCAATGTGCTGCCCCTCCTGGGACGAGTCGTGGCGGGGGACGCCGAGAGCTACCGGTACCTGGCCGAATCCATCCGGGTCCACCCGGATCAGGAGGCGCTCAAGGAACTCATGGAGCAAGCGGGTTTCCAACGGGTCGAGTATTTCAACCTCTCCGCGGGCATCGTCGCGGTGCACCGGGGGTTCAAGGTCTAAAGGGGTAGACGCCCGGAGCCCCGCAGCGCCTCCGGCGGTTTTTTTCCTGCCTCTTCTGCCCATGCGCTCTGAAGCCGCCCCTGCCCAAGCCCGTTCCCGGCGGCCCCTCCAGGCAGTGCTCATCAGCCCCTACGAGCTGGGACGCCAGCCCTTCGCCCTGGCGGAGCCCGCCGCCTGGCTCAAGCGGGAAGGGGTGGAAGTCACCCTGATCGACCTGTCCCTGCAACGCCTGGACGAGCAGGCCCTGGCCCGGGCCGACCTGGTGGGCCTCTCCTTGGGCATGCACACCGCCACCCGCATCGCCCTGGAGGCGCTGCCCCGCATCCGGCGCCTCGCCCCCGGCGCCCACCTGGTGGCCTACGGCTTATACGCGCCGGTGAACGCGGACTTGCTCTGCCGTCTCGGGGTATCCACCGTGCTTGGCGGAGAATGCGAGGGGGAGCTGGCTGCCCTGGTCCGGCGGCTCGCCCGGGGCGAGCCCGTGCCCCGGGAGGGGCCCCGAGTTCCCCTGGACAGGCTGGATTTCCTGGTGCCCGAGCGCCGGGGGCTTCCGCCCCTCTCCCGCTACGCCCGGCTGATCCTCCCGAACGGGTCGCGCAGGACGGTGGGTTTCGTCGAAGCGTCCCGGGGCTGCAAGCATCTGTGCCGCCATTGCCCGGTGGTGCCGGTCTACCACGGGCGGTTTCGTATCGTTCCGGTGGACGTGGTCCTTGCCGACGTCCGCCAGCAGGTGCAAGCGGGGGCGGAGCACGTGTCCTTCGGCGACCCGGATTTTTTCAACGGCCCAACCCATGCCCTGCGGGTGCTGGAGGCCATGCACGCCGAGTTTCCCTGGCTCACCTTCGACGCTACCATCAAGATCCAGCACCTGGTGCAGCACGCCCGCCTCCTGCCCGCCCTGAAGCGGCTGGGGTGCCTGTTCATCACCTCGGCGGTGGAGGCGGTGGATGATCGCATCCTCGCTTGCCTGGACAAGAACCACAGCGCCGCCGACTTCGAGCGCGCCGTCGCCCTCACCCGCGTCCAGGGCATCGCCCTGGCCCCCACCTTCGTCGCCTTCACGCCCTGGAGCACGGTGGAAGGCTACATCGACCTGCTGGCGAAGCTCCTCGAGTTGCGGCTGGTGGAAGCGGTGCCGCCGGTGCAGCTCACCCTGCGGCTGCTCGTCCCCCAGGGATCGTATCTGCTGAACCTGCCGGACTTCCGCGGGCTGATCGAGGATTTCGACCCCCGGATGCTGGGCTACCCCTGGCGCCACCGGGATCCCCGGGTGGACCGGCTCCAGGCCGAAGCGCAGGCCTGGGTAGTCCAGGCGGAGGAGGAAGGGCTCGAGCGCGCGCAGACGTTCGAGCGCCTCTGGCGTATCGCCCACGAAGCCGCCGGCCGGGAGGCGCCGGCCCTTCCCGCCGGCTTCGCGGGCGAACCGATTCCGCGCCTGTCCGAGCCGTGGTATTGCTGCGCCGAGCCCACCGAGCGGCAGCGGCTGAACTTTTAGGGCCCTTCCCCATGAGCCGCTCTTCCCTTCCCCTTGCCGCCGCGCTCCCGGCGCTTGCACTCCTCACGGCCTGCGCCACCATAGCCCCCGTGGGCGACCCTGTGCCAGCGCCCGAGATCCGGGCCGGCGACGCCTGGACCTACGCCGTCTACGACGGCTACCGGGGAACCCGCAAGGGCAGCACCCGGTACACGGTGCAGCAGATCACGCCCCACGGGGTGGTGACGCGGATGGAGGCCGGCGGCCGCCCGGCCACCCGCACCTTCACGCTGGAATGGAACCCCTACACGGACGAGCTTCCCGAGCACCGCATCGCCGATTTCACCCCGCCCTTCCCGGCCTTCGCCTTTCCCCTCCAGGACGGCAAGCGCTGGAGCGCCACCGTCACCGCCGTCGAAGCCGGGACCGGCCGCCGTTACCCGGTGCACGTCTCCGCCCGGGTGGCGGGGCGGGAAACGATCCAGACCCCGGCGGGCGCTTTCGACGCGATCCGCGTCGACCGTTCCATCTACCTGGACAATTACGAATGGTGGCGCAGCGGCACCCGCTGGTACCAGTCCGAGTGGTACGCGCCGGCGGTGGGCCGCTCGGTGCGCTACCAGGACTATTCGGAGTACACCGACTACACGAAAAGCAACGACGAGCCCTTGATCCGGAGCGACATCATCCCGGGCGACAAGACGGTGCTGGAACTCTCCGCCTACACCCCGGCCGCGCGATGAGGGTTTTCCCATGGCGAGCCTTCCACGCATCTCCTTTCTATGCCTCGTGCCGCCGCTCTTCGCCTGCGCCACGCCGGCGCCGGGCCCGGCGGCGCCGGCCCCCGAATTCATGCCCGGAGAGCGCTGGAGCTACCGGCAGGAGAGCCTCTACACGGGGCGTCCCCTAGGGAGTTTTGCCGTCGCGGTGCGGGAAGCGGGGCGGGAGGGGGCGGTGCTCGAGCTCGCGGGCGACGGGCCCGCCGCGTCGGTCTCCCAGGCCCCGAGCGGGATGCCCCTCCAACGATGGGTGGCGGACGGCCGGATGCTGATCCATGCCTCGCCCGGGGCCCTCATCCGCTTCCCCCTGGAAGCCGGGCGGTGCTGGAACGCCCGGGTCGTCCTCCGGGATCTCCACGGCGGCCCGCCGGTGGAGGCCTCGGTTGACGCCTGCGTCGCGGGCATGGAGAAAATCTCCACCCCGGCCGGCAGCTTCGACGCCTACGTGATCCGGCGCTCCCTCTACTTCGTGGAACGGCCGTGGTGGCGCAGCGAGATCCGGCTCTACGAGACCGACTGGTATGCGCCCCAGGCCAAGGCGGTGGTGCGAACCGAGTACGACTCCATTTTTACCGACTACTTCCGCCAGGCCCGGGGCGGGGCCGAAGTGCCCGGGGAAAAGGTGCGGATCGAGCTAGCGGCCCGCACCCAGGCGGGGTGAACCCATGCGGCGCATCCTGCTGCTGCTTCCCACCACCTCCTACCGCAACGAAGCCTTCGCCGCCGCGGCGCGCCGGCTCGGCTTGGAGGTGATCGCCGCCGCCGACTACTGCCACCGGCTCGCCCCCGGGTGGGGGCTGCCTCCGCGCATGGCGGTGCGCTTCGACCGGCCGGAGGCGGCGGCCCGGACCATCCTGGCCGAGCTGGGCGAGCGGCCGGACGCGGTGCTGGCGGTGGACGACGCCGGCCTGGAGCTCGCCGCCGTGCTCTCCGAACGGCTGGGGCTCCCCGCCAATCCCCCGGAGGCGGTGCGGCGGCTGCGGGACAAACTCGCCTTCCGCGCGCTGCTCAGCTCAAGCGGACTCCCCTGCCCGCGCTTCGCCCACCTGGCCGCCAGCGCCGACCCCCTGACCCTCCTCGCCGCCCTGGACCTGCCCGTGGTAGTCAAGGCCCGGCGGCTCTCGGCGAGCCGCGGGGTGATCCGGGCCGACGACGCCCCGGGCCTCGCGGCCGCCGTGGAGCGAGTGCGGGCGATCCAGCGCCGGGCCGACCGGGACGCCGAACGCCTGGGGCTCCTGGTGGAGGAGTTCATTCCCGGGAGCGAGCACGCCCTGGAAGGCCTCCTGGAAGACGGGCGACTCCGGATCCTGGCCCTGTTCGACAAGCCGGATCCGCTCGATGGCCCGTATTTCGAGGAAACGATCCTGGTCACGCCGTCGCGGCTCGCGCCGGAAGTGCAACGCCGCATCGCCGAAACGGTGGAGCGGGCCTGCCGGCTGGCGGGGCTCGTCACCGGGCCGGTTCACGCGGAAGCCCGGGTCCGGGGGGACGAAGTGTGGCTGCTGGAGATCGCCGCCCGCTCCATCGGCGGGCTGTGCGGCCGGGCCCTGACCCAGGCCCTGGGCATGACCCTGGAAGAGCTGGTGCTGCGCCATGCGCTGGGCATGGACGTGCCCGAGCCGCGGACCGAGGATGCCGCCGGCGTCATGATGATCCCCATCCCGCGCCGGGGCATCTTCCGGGCGATCCACAACGTGGAGGCGGCGCTTAAAGTGCCCGGGGTGACCGAGGTGCGCATCACCGCCCAGCCGGGCCAGGTGCTGGCGCCGCCCCCCGAGGGCAACACCTACCTGGGATTCATCTTCTCCCGGGGAGAGCGCCCGGAAGAGGCGGAGTGGGCCCTACGGCTCGCCCATCTGCAGCTCGCCGTGGAGCTCGCCCCCGGGCACCCAGTCGAGACCGCCCATGAATGACCGGGCCTACTGAGCATCCTAAAAACTTGACGGGCGCTCGTGAACTATCCGGCTAGCCTTCTGACCTCCCCTTCACGAACTGTTTGGAGAGCACCTTGCCGTTGACGAACTGGATGTGGATCGCCCCGTCCTTGTCCTTCCACACCGACGAGGTGCCGGACAGGTTGCCGAGGCTGAAGCCGGAAGACTCGGTAGGCTCCCCCAGAAAAGCGACCACTTCTTCCTGGGTCATGCCCGCCTTGATCCTGTCGAAGTTCTCCTGGGTGACCTTGGAGCCGCAGGCCGCCAACACGACCAAGGCCGCGGCGAGCAGGAGGCTGCGCCATCCCTTGTAGCTCATCGTGCTTCCTTCCCTCGGGGGAAACTCCTCTGACATCGGTTTTCAACGGCCCTCACTTGAGCAGCCGCACCAGCACCAGGAGCAGCACGGCGCCCAGCACGGCGATCACCAGGCTGCGGAAGTCGAAGCCGGTCACCGTGCCGAAGCCGAGCTGGGTGCCGATAAAGCCGCCGATCAAGGCGCCGGCGATGCCGATGGCGATGGTGACCACGATGCCGCCGATATCCTTGCCCGGTACCAGCAGCTTCGCCACCACCCCCGCCACCAGCCCGAACACGATCCAGGACAGGATACCCATCAGATGCCTCCTTGGCCGGAAACCTCGCCCTTGCCGGCCGGACCACGGGGGCGCCAGCCGCAAAAGGAAGATTAGCACGGAGGAAATTATCACGGCTGCCGCGCCCGGCCCAAGGGCCGGGTCCATGATCTGGGGCTTTAAGGGTTAAAATCCAGGCCTATCCCGTTGCGATGCCCGTCTTTCCCATGTTGAGCCGCGTTTTCGCCGCCGCCGTCAACCACGCCCTCGAGCAGTCGGGCTGGGCCCGGGAGCGGCTGCGCCGCCACGCAGGCAAAGCGGTGCGCTTCGTCGTCGCGCCTTTCGACGCAACCCTTGCGGTGGGAGAGGACGGCTACGTGGTCGCGCCGCAGGAGGCAGAGCCGGCCCTCACCCTGCGCCTGTCCCCGTTCCTGCTGCCCCGGCTGCTGCTGGAGGAGGAGGCCGCCTACCGGGAAGTGGAGACCGAAGGCGACGCGGCCCTCGCCGCCGACGTGGCCCACCTGTTCCGCCACTTGCGCTGGGACGTGGAGGAAGATCTGAGCCGCCTGTTCGGCGACGTGCTGGCCCATCGCCTGGCGGAGGGGGGCGCGGCGCTCGCCCGCTGGCCGGCCCAGGCGGCCGAAGGCCTCGCCGGGATGCTGGTGGAATACGCCCGGGAGGAGGAGCCCCTTCTCCCTAAGCGGGAGGAAGTCGCCCGCTTCCTGGCCGACGTGGACACCCTGCGGGACGACGTGGAGCGCCTGGAGAAGCGGATCGAGCGGCTGGAAGGCGAAGCCGGGAAAGGTTCGAGCGCTTGACGGTTCCGCTGTTCACCCCGAGCCCCCATCCGCCCGGGGCTGCCCGGCGGCCGCGCCCCCTGTCCCCTCCCGCCGACTCCCTTACTCTGCCATGCGGTTCGCGCGGCTGATCAAGATCGCCTGGGTGATCCAGCGCTTCGGCCTGGACGAGTTCATCCTGGGCCACGAGCGCTTCCGCTGGCTGCGGGGGCTGGTGCGCTTCCTCATGTTCTGGAGGAAGCTGGAGGCGCCCCGGGCGGTGCGCCTGCGCCTGGCCATGGAGGCCCTGGGCCCCATCTTCGTCAAGTTCGGGCAGGTGCTTTCCACCCGCCGGGACCTGCTCCCCGCCGACCTCGCCGACGAGCTGGCCAAGCTCCAGGATCAGGTGCCCCCCTTCCCCTCGCCCCAGGTGGAGGAGATCCTGCAGCGCAACTTCCCTCAAGGCTACCGGCAGGTGTTCCGCGAGTTCGATCTCACCCCGGTGGCGAGCGCCTCCGTCGCCCAGGTGCATCTCGCCGTGCTCCACGACGGGACCGAGGCGGCGGTGAAGGTGCTGCGGCCCGGCATCGAGGCAGTGATCGCCAACGATCTGGCCCTCCTCCAGGTGGCCGCCAGCCTGGTGGAGACCCTGTGGGCCGAGGGCCGCCGGCTCAAGCCCCGGCAGGTGGTGGCCGAGTTCGAGCGCCACCTGCACGACGAGCTGGACCTCATGCGGGAGGCGGCCAACTGCAGCCAGTTGCGCCGCAACTTCGAGCACTCGCCCCTGCTGCAGGTGCCCGAGGTGTACTGGGACTACTGCTCCAGCGAAGTGATGGTGATGGAGCGCATGCACGGCATCCCCATCAGCCAGGTGGAGAGGCTTAAGGCGCAAGGCATCGACATCCCGCTCCTCGCCCGCGCCGGGGTGGAAATCTTCTTTACCCAGGTGTTCCGCAACGGCTTCTTCCACGCCGACATGCACCCGGGCAACATCTTCGTGGGCGAGGACGGCCGCTACATCGCCCTGGACTTCGGCATCATGGGTACCCTCACCGAGGTGGACAAGAATTACCTGGCCCAGAACTTCATCGCCTTCTTCCGCCGGGACTACAAGCGGGTCGCCCAGGCCCACGTGGAGGCCGGCTGGGTGCCCCGGGAGACCCGGGTGGAGGAGTTCGAGGCGGCGATCCGCACCGTGTGCGAGCCCATCTTCGCCCGCCCCCTCAAGGAGATCTCCTTCGGCAAGCTCCTGGTGCGGCTGTTCCAGGTGGCGCGCCGCTTCAACGTGGAGGTGCAGCCCCAGCTCGTGCTCCTACAGAAGACCCTGCTCAACATCGAGGGCCTGGGCCGGCAGCTCGACCCGGACCTGGACCTGTGGAAGACGGCCAAGCCCTTCCTCGAGCGCTGGATGAGCGAGCAAGTGGGTCCCCGGGCCCTGGTGCGCCACCTGCGGGAGGAATCCACCCGCTGGCCGGCCCTCCTGCCCCAGTTGCCTCGGCTCGCCCACCGGGCTCTCACCCGGGCGGCCGATCCCCCCGCCCCTTCCCAGCTCGCCCGGCTGCTGGAGGAGCAGAAGCGCCAGAGCCGGCGTCTCGCCTGGCTCGCCCTCCTGCTCGCCGCCCTGCTGGGGCTCCAGCTCGCCGCCTTTTTCTACCTGTAAAAACGGCTTGGCGCGCCGGCACAGGGTGCTAGAATTGCGTCCCGATTTTCCCCGGAACCGGTTCATGGCGCTCCTGGAGATCCGCAACGTCACCCGCCGCTTCGGCGACTTCACGGCGGTGGATCACGTGAGCCTTTCCATCGAGGCGGGGGAGTTCTTCACCCTGCTGGGCCCCTCTGGCTGCGGCAAGACCACGCTGCTCAGGATGATCGCCGGCTTCGACCTGCCCGACGAGGGGCAGATCGTCCTGGACGGCCGAGACTTGGGCGCCACCCCGCCCGAGAAGCGGCCGATCCACACCGTGTTCCAGAGCTACGCCCTCTTCCCCCACATGACGGTGGCGGACAACGTGGCCTTCCCCCTCAAGATGGCGGGCCGGGACCCGGCCACTATCAAGGCCAAGGTGGCCGAGGCGCTGGAGGCGGTGCACCTCTCGGACAAGGCCGAGCGCTTCCCCCACGAGCTCTCCGGTGGCCAGAAGCAGCGGGTGGCCCTCGCCCGGGGCATCGTCAACCGGCCCCGCCTGCTGCTCCTGGACGAGCCGCTGGGGGCCCTGGACGCCAAGCTGCGAGAGGAGATGCAGCTCGAGCTCATCAAGCTGCAGCGAGACGTGGGCATCACCTTCGTCTTCGTCACCCATTCCCAGGCCGAGGCCCTGGCCCTCTCCCACCGCATCGCCGTCATGAACCGGGGCCGCATCGAGCAGGTGGACGAGCCCTCCCGGCTCTACAGTTTCCCCAAGAGCCGCTTCGTAGCCGACTTCATCGGCAACATCAACCTGATGGAGGCGGAGGTGAAGGAGGCCACCCCCACCCACCTGGTGCTCACCGTGCCCGGGCTGGGGGAAATCCACGCGCCCCCCGCCGACGGCGTGCGGCCCGGGACGAAAGGCGCGTTCGCCATCCGCCCCGAGCAGGTGCGCATCACCACCCCCGGGGCGGCGGAGCTCAAGAACCACTTCCCGGGTAGGGTGCACGATTTCCTCTACGTGGGCGATGTCACCACCTACATCGTGGACCTGGAGAACGGGGCCCGGGTGGAGGCCCTGCTCGCCAACTCGGCCCCGGGCCGGGCCCGTTTCTTCGAGGTGGGGGACCCGGTGGACGTGGCCTGGCGGCACGACGCGGGGGTGTTCCTGAGTGAATAGGATCTCCGGGGGACGGCTGACCCGTGCTCTGGTGAGCGGGCCGCCTTTTCTCTTCCTCCTGCTCTTCTTCTTGCTGCCCTCCGTCATCATGGTGGTGGCCTCCTTCCGCCATCCCGGCGAGTTCGGTGGGCTCGCCCCCCTGTTTCCCGCCGCGCCCGGGGAGGAGGCAGGCCTCACCCTGGAGAACTACCGCATCTTCTTCGGCGACTGGATCTACTTCCAGATCTTCCTCAAGTCCTTCGTGATCGCCGCGCTCACCACCCTGGTATGCCTGGCGATTGCCTATCCCCTGGCGGTGCTCATCGCCCGGAGTCCCCGCAGGTACCGGGACCTCATGGTGCTGCTGGTGGTGCTGCCCTTCGCCAGCAACTTCCTGGTGCGGGTCTACGCCTGGATGATCATCCTGGGGCCCTTCGAGCTGCTATTCACCCGCACGGCGGTGATCGTGGGCATGGTCTACGTGCACCTGCCGTTCATGGTGCTGCCCCTGTACACCAACCTGGAGAAGCACGACCCGGCCCTGCTGGACGCGGCCCAGGACCTGGGCGCCAACGCCTGGCACCGCTTCTGGAAGGTGACCTTTCCGCTCTCCCTGCCCGGGGTCTTCGCCGGCTCGGCCCTGGTGTTCATCCCGGTGCTGGGGATGTTCGCCATCCCCGAAATCCTGGGCGGCATCGGGGACTGGATGGTGGGCAACATGATTAAGGAGGCGTTCCTGGGGGTGCGGGACTGGCCGTTCGGCTCGATGCTGTCCCTCATGCTCACCGTGTGCGTGCTGGCGGTGGCGGGCCTGACGGCCTGGTTCGCGGGGCGGAAGCTGCGCCATGCGTAGGCTGGGCCTCGGCGTCGAAGTGCTGGCCATCGCCATGCTCTTCTGGAGTTGCTTCGCCGGCGAGGCGCGCTACGCGCTCTTCGCCGCCGGCTGCCTCCTGCTTGGTGCCGCCGCGGCCTTGGGCTGGTTCGGCGAGCGGCGCCGCATGCCCGATTTCTGGCTCTGGTACGCGAGCCTTCTCGCCTACGCCTTCCTCTACGTCCCACTCATCATCGTCGTCACCTTCTCCTTCAACGACTCCAAGCTCAACGCGGAGTGGGTGGGCTTCACCCTAGACTGGTACCGGCGGCTCATCAACAACGCCGACATGCTGACGGCAGCCCGCAACTCGGTGCTGATCGCCCTGACCGCCGCCGGCATCGCCACGGTGCTCGGCACCATGGCCGGCATCGCCATGCACCGCTACCGCTCGCGGTTCCTGCCCTTCCTGGTGTTCACGCCGGTCGCCATGCCGGAGATCCTGCTGGGGGTGTCGCTCCTCATCTACTTCTTGAACTCCCTGAAGCCGCTCCTGTCGGCGGTGGGAGTGGAGTTCGACCTGGGGCTCGTCACCGTGATCGTCGCCCACATCACCTTTTGCATCGGCTTCGTCGCCATCATCGTGCGCGCGCGCCTAGCGGGCATGGACGAGAGCATCTTCGAGGCGGCCCGGGACCTGGGGGCGAGCCCGTGGCAAACCTTCCGCCTGGTGACCCTGCCCTTGATCCTGCCGGGGATCATCGCCGGGGCGCTCATGGCATTCACCCTCTCCATCGACGATTTCGTGATCACCTTTTTCACCTCCGGCGTAGGTACCAAAACGCTGCCCCTGGAGATCTACACCATGATCAAGGTGGCCGTGACCCCCGAGGTGAACGCAGTGTCGGCCCTGATGATGCTGATCACCCTGGCCATGATCGTCATCGCCGGGCGCGTGGCTCCGGACGTGCTGAGGGCCAAGGCGTGAAGCGGGGCCGCCGGCGGGCGCTGCAGGCGCTCTTTGCCGCGGCGGGGCTTGCCCTTTCGCCCGGGATTCGTCCCGCCCGGGCTCAGCAGCCGGTGCTGCGCCTGTTCAACTGGAACAACTACATCACCGAGGAGTCGGTCCGCGCCTTCGAGTCCCGGTGCGGCTGCCGCCTGGCCCAGGACTATTACGCCGACAACGAGGAGATGCTGGCCAAGCTCGCCGCCGGCGCCACGGGCTACGATCTCCTGGTGCCCACGGGCAACGCGGTGGAGGCGCTCATCAAGTCCGACCAGCTTCGCCCCCTGGACAAGTCGAAGATCCCCAACCTGGTCAACGTCAAGCCCCAGTTCCTAGACCCCTGGTTCGATCCCGGCAACCGATACTCGGTGCCCTACATGTACACGTTGACCATCGTCGGGTACAACAACCAGAGAATGCAGGCGCTGGAGCTGCCCACCGACACCTGGGCCCTCATCTTCGACCCGAAGCACCTGCGCAAGATCAAAGGCAAGGTCACGGTGCTGGACAGCCAGCGGGAGTTGTTCGCCGCCGCCTTGATCTACCTCGGCTACGACGCCAACGAGAGCGACGAGAAGAAGCTCAAGGAAGCCCGTGACCTCATCATCGAGGCCAAGCCCTACTGGGCGGCGTTCAACGCCGGCAGCTATTTCAAGGAGCTCGCCATCGGCAACGTCTGGGTCGCCCACGGCTACTCCAACGATTTCTACACGGCCCAGCAGGACGCCCGGGCGGCCGGGCGGCCTTTCACCATCGGCTATTCCACGCCGAAGGAGGGGGCGGTTTTCGCCCTGGACAACCTGGTGATCCACAAAACCGGCCAGCGTCCCGACCTGGCCCACCTGTTCATCAACTTCTGGTTGGAAGGGGAGGCTTCGGCCGCCATCACCAACGAGATCGGCGCCGGCAACCCCAACATGAGGGCGATGCAGTTCATCAAGCCGGAGATCGCGGCAAACCGCGACCTGTTCCCGGACGCGGAGCAGTTCAAGCGGCTCCGCGACCTGCGGGACTACGACCGCAAGACCCGCCGGTTGCTCAACCGGCTGTGGGTAGAGGTCAAGGTCCGCTGAAGGCTTCCTGGAACTTGCGCGCGAAAGCCTGCACCATCTCCGCCGGCAGCCCGTTGATGCCGCCGGCCGCCGGGCGCCCGCCGCCGGAGGGAAACTGCCGGCACAGGGCTTCGGCTCCCGCGGGGCGGGCGACCGGGGCGCGCACGCTCACTGTGTAGCCGCCGGCGACCGAGGGAACCAGCACCGCGTGGGCCCGCGCCGGGTGGGCGCGGGCCAGGCGATTGGCGAAGGCGCCGGAGACGCGCCGCGCCCACGCCGCGTCGGGCAGCAGGTAGATCGTCCCTGCCGCAGTCTCCTCCAGAGGCTCCAGCGCCTGCGCCCGCGCTATGTCATCGGCATAGCCGCGGCGCAGCCGCTCGAACGCCGGCTCCCGGGCGATGAACTGGAATGGATCGGCATAGCGGCTCAGGCGCCGGTAAAGCTCGGCGGGGTGGAAGTACAGGTCCTCCACCGTCTCCCCGTAGGCGTTGTAGTTGAGGGCCTCCCCCAGCTCCCGCAGCTTCTCGAGCCCTTCCTCCGAAAGCCCCAGGGGAAGCGCGACCCGGCGGGCGGAATCGAACAGGTTGTCGCCGAAGGCCGCCACCACCGCCCAGGCTCGATGGCGGCCGTGGAGGTAACGGTCCACCAGCAGGCTGGTGCACAGGTCCGGCGCCGGGTCGATGTGGGCTTCCAGGTGGGGGTGGCGGGGAATTTCCTCCGCGTAGTGGTGATCGAAATAGAGGCACCTGGCGCCGGCTTCGAGCGCGTGGGCGAGGGCATCGCGGTTTTCCGCGAGAGAGATGTCCAGCACCGTGAGCACGTCGCCGGGCGCAGGCGCAACGCGCTGGAGCAGCCGCACGTCGCGCTTGACACCGGTCACCAGCACGGCCTCGCACGGTTCCACGAGCCGGAGCTGGTGCAGGGCGCAGAGGCCGTCGGCGTCGCCGTTGAAGATGTCGTAGAATGCCACCGTTTTCGCCTTCCGCTCAGCCATGCGCGAGCCTTCCGATGAAGCCCCGACGCCAGCGCTTCGCCCTTTCCGGCTGAGCCTCTACGCCGCCCTAGCATATACACTGCTCATCGCCTATGCCAGCCTGACGCCCTTCGCCGGCTGGCAGGCGCCGGGGCGGCCCCTGCTGGAGTTCGTGCTCGCCTCGTGGCCCCGCTACGTGACCCGGGGCGACGTGCTGATCAACATGGCCGCGTACCTTCCCTTCGGCTTCCTGGTCATCGTGTCGCTTCCCCGGCGATGGCCCAAGTCCGTGGCCATGGCCGTCACCTGCCTGCTGGGGGTGGGCTTGAGCTTCTTCATGGAATTCGGGCAGCAGTTCGTGCCCGGCCGCATCGCCTCCAACCTGGATCTGCTCACCAACGGGGCCGGGTCCTTGCTAGGCGCGGCGCTCGCCGTGCCCCTGCTCCGGCGGCCGGCAACCCTCTCCACCCTGACGGGCGTGCGCGACTACTGGTTCCACACCGGCCGCGCCGCCGACGCGGGGCTGGTGCTCCTGGCGCTGTTCTTTTTCGCCCAGGCGAACCCTTCCCTGCCCTGGATGGCGAGCCGGGTGTTCGAAGCCGCCGTGCCCCTGGAACCCGCCCCCGTGCAAGGGTTTTCCTTCACCCAGCTCGGCCTTTCCATGACCAACGCCCTGGCCCTCTCCATGCTGATCTCCCTGCTCACGCCGAGGCCGCGCCCGCGCTTCTGGCTGTGTACCCTGGCGCTGGTGGCCATCGCCCTGGGCAAGCTCCTCGCGGCCCACCTGCTGCTCAAGCCCGAGGCGGTGCTGCAATGGCTAAGCGTGGAAGCGGGCCTGGGAACCGCCTACGGGCTCGCCTTCGCCGGCCTGGTGCTGCGCCTGGGGCGCGTCCCCCGGGCCTGGGTGGGAATGGCAGGGGCCGCCGCCAGCCTGGTCTTCGCCTACGCCTTCGAGCACGCCGCCACCCCTTCGGCGGTGCTGCGCCTGTTCGACTGGCGCTACGGGCATCTGCTCAACTTCAACGGCATCACCCGCTTCGTGGCGGAGTTGTGGCCAGTGCTGGCGCTGGGCTATTTCGCCCTCACCGGCCCAGGTGCGCGTAGGGCGGAAGGGTCTGCAGCCGCGGGTCCTCCACGGGTCCGCCGGCGGTAAAGTGGTAAAGCGACTGGAACGAGCGATCCTCGATCCCGAGAAGCCGGTGCATCGCGTCGTCGAAGAAGCAGCCGATGCCGGTGCCCCGGATGCCCGCCGCTTCCGCCTCCAGGTACAGGATCTGGCCGAGCAGCCCCGTCTCCCAGTAGAGTTCCCGGTACACCCAGGGTCCCGCGGCGAGGGCCGCCTCGAACTCGGCCAGGAAACCCAGGGTGAAGCAGGAATCGGCCGCGATGTCCTGGTGGCAAGAGACGAGGCGGGCCGCGTCCCGGGCATCCCCTTCGGCGAGCAGGTACAAGGGCAGGTGGGCCGGCACCCCTTCGACCCGCCGCCACGCCCAATCGCCCCGCAGCGCCCCGCGCAGCCGCGGGCCCGCCTCCAGATCCCGCACCAGGGCGTAGAGGCCCGGCGCCACCCCCTCCACCCGGTGGACGAAGAGCATGGGATGGACCCGCGGCCGCCAGGGCCAGGCGTCCAGGGGCGGCACGCAGGGGCGCGGAAGCAGGGCATCCAGCAAGGCGAACCAGCGGGCCGCGGAAAGGGAAGTCACGCCGTCGAAGTCCACCGCGCTGCGCCGCTGGCGGATGAGCCGGGCTGCCGGAAGCCCGCAGCCAGTAGGCGTCAACGGTGGCAGCGGTGCCGGAACCCAGGACGGCGGTTCCAGCCCGGCGGGCCGGCGGGTTGCCCGCTCCACTTCGTCGATCCCCCGCCAGTGGACGTGTTCGGGGCTCAGCCGGTTGGGGCGCCCGGCGAAGCGCAGACCGTCCAACGGCATCTCGATGCCCCCGGCCGGCAGGAGGCCCGGGCCGATCCAGAGCAGCGCATCGGGAAACTCGGGCTCCGCCTCGCCCCAGGGGCCGGCGAGCCCCAGCAGCGCGCGCAGCGCTTCGTCTCCCACCCCGGGCGCGAGCCGCGCGGCCCATCCCAGGGAAGCGGCCGCGTAGGCGAATGCGCCGAGGGCATGGCCGCCATCGTGCTGGCAGTAGCGCCAGGCGCGCACGCCGTATTTCCACGCTTCGCGCCAGTGGATGCTCGTTATGGCCACCAGCACGCCGCCCGCAAGGGCCCGATCCCACCGCTGCGTCTCTCCGGGGATCCCGCGGCGTTCGAGGACGTGGTCCCGGCTTACGTAGTGGTACACGCCCCGGGGAAGCCCGGGCAGCTCGCCGCAGACTAGGTAGCCTTCCGTGGGATGGAGGTTGCCGCTGGAGGGATTGCAGCGCAGGGCCCAGCGGCTCGGGCCGTAGCGCTTCCAGGCGGAGAGCCCCAGGGAGAGCTCGAACAGGAGGGCGATGGATTCCCGATCGAGGGGATGGGGAGCAGGTCGATCGCCCCTTCGCACCGCTTCGAAGGGCGTCGGCAGCCGGTCGGCGGCCAGGGGCAGGGCCAGCCGTTCCGCGCCGGTATAAGTGCGGAAGGGATCCGGCTGGTTGGCCCAGTCGAGACCTCCCGGGCCGGGGGCGTACCGGTCCAGGTGGTGCTTGCTCGCCTCGTGGTAGCGGAGCACCACGGGGAGGGGATTCGCCAGAGCCGATTCCGGCTTCATCGACGCCGTCTCTCCTCCGCCGGCAACGGGTTCAGGCGTTCGCGGGGGCCGCGCAATCCCGCGCGCCGGGAGGGGGATCGCCAACTGGTATAATTTCGCATTCGCATCCTTTCCGTCCTCTCCCGCCATCGTGAGCTATTACAAGTACCACGTCTTCTTCTGCTGCAACCAGCGGCAGGCAGGGGAGGCGTGCTGCAACAACCACGGCGCCCAGACGATGCGAGCCTACGCCAAGGAGCAGGTCAAGGCGCTCAAGCTCGCCGGTCCCGGGAAAGTGCGCATCAACCAGGCGGGCTGCCTGGACCGGTGCAGCGAGGGGCCCGTGCTGGTGGTCTATCCCGAGGGGATCTGGTACACCTACGTGGACCAGGACGACATCGACGAAATCATCCGGGAGCACCTGGTGCATGGGCGCGTCGTGGAGCGGCTGCGCATCTGAGCCCAGGCCTTCTGCGCTCGCGCACCATCGCTAGCCATGCAGCGCCCTTCGCCCGCCATGCTGATCCCCGGCCCCGCGGGCCCCATTGAAGCGGCCCTGGCCGATCCCGGCCCGTCCCGCAGGGGCATCGCCGTCATCGCCCACCCCCATCCCCTCTACGGCGGGACCATGGACAACAAAGTGGTCACCACCCTGGCCCGGGCGTTCGAGGGGGAGGGCTTCGCCGCCGTGCGCTTCAACTTCCGGGGCGTGGGACAGAGCGCCGGCGCCTTCGACGAAGGCGAGGGGGAGACCGACGACGCGGTGGCGGTGGCGAAGTGGGCCCTCGCTGCCTTGGGCCAAAGCCCCCTGTGGCTCGCCGGCTTCTCCTTCGGCGCCGCCATCCAGGCCCGGGCCGCGGAGCGGCTCCAGCCCGCCCGCCTAGTGCTGGTCGCGCCGGCGGTGACCCGCGTAGCGACGCCCAGCGTGCCGGAGGACGCCCTGGTCATCCACGGCGAGCGCGACGACGTGGTGCCCCTGGGCGAGGTCATGGACTGGGCGCGCCCCCAGGGGCTGCCGGTGCTGGTCATTCCCGGGGGCGAGCACTTTTTTCACGGGCGCCTGCCCCTGCTCAGGCGCCTGGTCGCCGCCGCATGCAGGTCCTGACCGCTCGGGGGCTGCGCAAGTTCTACGGGACCCGCGAGGTGGTGCGCGGCGTGGACCTGGCGGTCCAGCGCGGCCAATGCTTCGGTCTCCTGGGCCCCAACGGCGCGGGCAAGACCACCACCCTGCGGCTGTGCCTTGGGCTCACCGACCCCGACGGCGGCGAGATCCACCTGCTGGGAGAGCCGGTGCCCCAGCGGGCCCGGGAAGCCCGCACGCGGGTGGGGGTGGTGCCCCAGTTCGACAACCTGGACCCAGATTTCACCGTGGCCGAGAACCTGCTGGTGTTCGGGCGCTATTTCGGTCTGGATGACGAAACGGTGGCGCGGCGCGTTCCCGAGCTGCTGGCCTTCGCCGGGCTCGAGGGCCGGGCCGACACCCGCATCCAGACCCTTTCGGGGGGCATGCGCCGACGCCTCACCCTGGCCCGGGCCCTGGTGAATGATCCCGACCTCCTGTTCCTAGACGAGCCCACCACCGGGCTCGATCCCCAGGCGCGGCACCTGATTTGGGAGCGCCTCAAGCAGTTACTCGCCCTCGGCAAGACCATCGTGCTCACCACCCACTTCATGGACGAGGCCGAGCGGCTGTGCGACACCCTCTCAGTCATGGACCACGGCCGCATCATCGCCCATGGCTCGCCCCGGGCCCTGATCCGGCACCATATCGAGCGGGAGGTGGTGGAGGTGTACGGCGAGGGCGTGCAGGCCTGGGCGCGGGAGCAGGCGAAGGGGCTGTGCCGGCGAGTGGAGGTCGCCGGGGAGACCGCCTTCTGCTATTGTGACGGTGCCCAGCCCATCATCGCCGACCTGGAGGGCCGGCCGGGACTTCGCTATCTCCACCGGCCCGCCAACCTGGAAGACGTGTTCCTGAAGCTCACCGGGCGGGACATCCGCGATTGACTTTCTACTAAGAGAAACCCCGTGAGCGCCCAGTTTCCCGCCGCCCGCCCGTTCAACGGCTTCAACCCCAAGCACCTGCAGCCGCCCCGGCTGTCGCTACGCTTCGTGCCCGTATGGCGGCGCAATTTCCTGGTGTGGCGCAAGCTCGCCATCCCCTCCATGCTGGGCAACCTGGCCGATCCCATGCTCTACATGCTCGCCCTGGGCTTCGGTCTGGGAAGCCTGCTTCCCACCGTGGAGGGCGTCTCCTACATCACCTTCCTCGCCGCCGGCACCGTATGCTACGGCACCATGAACAGCGCCACTTTCGAAGCGCTCTACTCCGGCTTCTCCCGCATGCACGTGCAGCGCACCTGGGACGCGATCCTGAACGCCCCCATCACCCTGGACGACGTGGTGACGGCGGAGGCGGTGTGGGCTGCCTCCAAGAGCTTCCTCTCCGGGATGGCGATCCTCGCCGTCATCTGGCTCCTGGGGCTTTCCCATTCGCCCCTCACCCTGTGGATCGTTCTCCTCGTCCCTTTGATCGGGCTCACCTTCGCCTGCATGGGGCTCACGATCACGGCCCTGTCCCCGAGCTACGACTTCTTCCTCTACTATTTCACCCTGGTCATCACCCCAATGGTGCTCCTGTGCGGCGTGTTCTTCCCCACCGCCCAGCTTCCCGCGGTCCTGCAGAACGCGGCCCAGGTGCTGCCCCTCACCCACGCCATCGAGCTGGTGCGCCCGCTGGTGGTGGGCCGTGCGCCGGCGGAGCCCCTCCTCCACGTGCTGGTGCTTCTCGCCTACGCGGCTGCCGCTTTCTACCTGGCGCTGGTGCTCACCCGCCGGCGGCTGCTCAAGTGAGCTTTCCTGTGGAAATCATGGGGCGCCCATCCCCATGATCGAGCTCGCCGTCAATGGGGAACGGCGCAGCCTGACCCTTGATTCCCGGACACCGCTCCTTTGGGCGCTGCGGGACGCCCTCGGGCTCAAGGGCACCAAGTACGGCTGCGGCGTGGGCGTCTGCGGCATCTGCGTGGTGTGGCTCGACGGCGCCCCGGCCAAGGCCTGCCAAGTCCCCCTCGCCGAGGCCGCGGGTCGCGCCGTCACCACCCTGGAGGGGCTGGGAAGCGAGCACCCGGTGGTGCGGGCGTGGATCGCCGAACAGGTGCCCCAGTGCGGCTATTGCCAGGGCGGGCAGATCATGACGGCCGCGGCGTTGCTGGCCCGCGACCCCCGGCCGTCGCCCCAGGAAGCGGCGGCGGCCCTGGACGAGGTGTTGTGCCGCTGCGGCACCTACCACCGCATCCGCCGGGCCTTCGCGCGGGCGGCGCAGGGCGACCTGCCCCCCGCCCCCGGGATGACTCCTCCGCCCGCGCCTCCCGGAACGCGGCACTTCGCCCTCAACGATTTCGTGCGCCTGGGCACCGACGGGACGTTCACCGTGGTGGTCAACCATTCGGAGATGGGCCAGGGCGCCCTCACGGGCCTCGCCCTGCTGGTAGCCGAGGAGCTGGGCGTTGCGCCCTCCGCCTTGCGCACCGAGTTCGCTCCGGCGGAGGCCCGGTACAAGAACCCCATGTGGAACGTGCAACTGACGGGCGGCTCCAGCAGTATCCGGGGCGAGTGGGAACGGTTGCGGCGGGCCGGGGCGGAGGCGCGGGAGAAGCTCCTCGCCGCGGCGGCGAAGCGCTGGCGGGTCAATGCCCGGGAATGCCGGCTTTATGACGATGGAATCACCCACGAACCCACGGGCCGAAGCCTCCCCCTCGGCGAGCTGGCGGAAGCCGCGGCGCAAGAACGGCCGCCCGCGCGCATCAGGCTCAAGCCCCCTTCCGCGTTCCGTTTTATCGGCCGCCCGGCGCCCCGGCTGGACATTCCGGACATGGTGGCCGGTCGCACCGTCTACGGCATCGACGTGGAAGTGCCGGGCAGGCTCGTGGCCGTGGTAGCGCGCCCGCCCGAATTCGGCGGGCGGCTGAAGCGGGTGGATCCGTCCCGAGCGCTGGCGGTACCGGGCGTCGTGCGCGTGCTGGAGATCGGCAATGGCGTGGCGGTGGTGGCGGAGACGTTCCTCCAGGCCTTGCAGGGGCGCGAGGCCTTGGACATCGAGTGGGCGCCGGGTCCCCACGGGGCGCTCTCGAACGACGGCATCGAGGCGGCGCTGGAAGAAGCCCTCGCCCGGCCGGGAAAGGTGGTCCTCGCCCGCGGCCGCCCCAAGAGGGTGCTGACCCGGGCCGAGCGGGTGCTGGAGGCCATCTACGCGACCCCGTATCTCGCCCACGGGACGCTGGAGCCGATGAATTGCACCGCTCACGTCCACGGGGACGGCTGCGACGTCTGGGTCGGCACCCAGAGCCAGGAAGACGCCCAGAAGGCCGCGGCGCAGGCGGCGGGACTACCCCGGTCCCGGGTGCGGGTGCACACCGCCTTCCTGGGCGGCGGCTTCGGCCGGCGGCTGGAAACCGACTTCGTCGCAGAAGCCGTAGAGCTTTCGAAGGCGATGGGCACCCCCGTGCAGGTCCTCTGGACCCGGGCCGACGACCTGCGGCACGACGCCTATCGCCCGGCGCACCGGGCCAGGCTGCAAGCGGCCCTGGACCGGAAAGGGTGGCCCGAAGCCCTCTTCGTGCGGGTCGCGGGCCCGGAGCTGGCCCTGGACATGGTGGAGGTGCCCTACGCTATCCCCCACTACCGGGAGGAGCATGCGGAAGTGGCGTCGCCGGTGCCCACCGGCGCGTGGCGGGCCGTGGGGGCGTCGCAAAACGGCTTCGTAGTAGAGGGCTTCATCGACGAGCTGGCCCACGCCGGCGGCCACGACCCGTTCGAATTCCGCCGCACCCTCCTCGCTTCTCACCCGCGCCACCGGGCGGTGCTGGAGCGGGCCGCGGCCCTGGCCGGCTGGGGCACGCCCCTGCCGCCCGGCCGGGGACGGGGCATCGCTACCTACGCTTCCTTCGGCGCCTGGGTCGCCCTGGTGGCGGAAGCGGCGGTAAACGAAGCGGGGAAGATCCAGGTCGAGCGTGTCACGAGCGTGATCGACTGCGGCCTAGCGGTCAACCCGGACAGCGTGCTGGCCCAAGTGGAAGGCGGAATCGCCATGGGCCTTTCGGCGACCCTCAAGGAGGAGGTGCGCATCGAAGGCGGCCGGGTGACCCAGGCCACATTCCGCGACTACCCCATCCTCACGTTTTCGGAAATGCCCGAGCTGGAGGTGGAGATCGCGGAAAGCCGCGAGCCGCCGGGTGGGGTGGGCGAGCCGGCGGTGCCAGTCGTGGCGCCCGCGGTGGCCAACGCGGTGTTCGCGGCCACCGGTCTACGGCTGCGGCGGTTGCCGTTGCGGCTGCCGGGGGGGCGGCCTTTCGCTCCGGGAGGTTTCAACCCCATGAAATGTGCATAACCAAGACCGTTTCCCGGACAGGGGGGAAGCCGAGCGATGCTCTGGATCAAGGCGTTTCACATCGTCTTCATGGTGACCTGGTTCGCCGGGTTGTTTTATCTGCCGCGGCTTTTCGTCTACCACGCCATGGCGGAGGACCCGGTGAGCCAGGAGCGCTTCCAGGTGATGGAGCGCAAGCTCTATTACGGCATCATGACCCCGGGCGCCGTGCTCACCCTCGCCCTGGGCCTGTGGCTGTGGCTCGGTTACGGCTTTTCCGGCGGATGGCTGCACGCGAAGCTCGCGCTGGTGGCGGTCCTGGTGGGCTACCACCTGTGGTGCGGCAAGCTCTTGCGGGATTTCCGGCAACAGCGCAACACCCGAAGCCACGTCTGGTACCGCTGGTTCAACGAGTTCCCGGTGCTGATCCTCGTCGCGGTGGTGATCCTCGTGGTGGTCAAGCCGTTCTGAACCGCCCCTTCCGGCCCCGCCCGCGTCTCCCACTTTGCCGCCCACCCTCGACCGGCGCCCGGAAGGATCCAAAGGCTTCTCCAGACTACTTGGGGCGGCAAATGACGCCCGCCCCGGTGCACCGGTCGGCGCCCCCTGCCCGTTCGGGAAAAATTTTCAAAACGCGGTGGAATACGCGCCCGGCAATGACTGTTTGCTATTGACGTAACACCCCACAACCCATCAAGGAGTCGACACGATGAAACGGCATGCTTTGGCGGCAAGCTTTCTTTTTCTCACCGGCAGCGCCTTCGCGGGACCCGCGCTGGAGGACGCAAACGTTCACTTCCGGGCCATCGCCTCCGGCGACCTCGCCTTGTTGATGAGAGGCTACGCTGACAACGCCCGGCTCAACTGGGTGGGCGGTCCCCTCGATGGCACCTATGACGGCGTCCAGAGCATCCGCGCCGTATGGGAAAAGTTCACCCAAGCCCAGGGGCCGCTCAAGCTGACCGTCGACAGGGTGGAGGAGTCCGCCAATCCCAAGGGCGCTACCGTCACGGCCAACGTCCAGTTTGATGGCAAGCAGCCGATCAAGGTCCGCTACGTGCTGACCTACCGAGAGGGTCGCCTGGTGAGCGAGACCTGGCAGATCGACCCCAAGCTCTCCCTGGCCGGCTACTGAGCCCCTCAATGTGACTTGTCCAGGAAAGCTCAGGCGGCGCCGGAAGATCGCTCACATCCCATCGACCTCGAGAGCTTTTGAGTCTCGAAAGATGAACGCATCGCCAAGGTTCGATCGTTTCATCCGCCGCCTGGGCCTCCCGGGGGCTGCGCTCGTAACGCTCGCCCTCGCCGCGGTGGGGGCTGCCGCGCAGGAGCGGCACGAACATCCGCCGGGCACAAGCCAGGCGCCGTCCCCGTTCATCGCCAGCACCGCTTTACCGTTCTCCACGCTGGCCGCGCAAGCCTTGGCGATCATGCACGAGGGGATGGCAAAGGCGCCGGTGAACGGCGATCCGGATCACGATTTCGTCACCATGATGATCCCCCACCACCAGGGCGCCATCGACATGGCGAAGGCGCTCCTCCTTTATACCAAGGATCCGGAGCTGCGCAATCTGGCGCTTGCCATCATCACCGAGCAGCAGAACGAGATCCGGCTGATGCAAGGCTGGCTCGCGCGGCACGCTGCGCGGAATCCCGGCGCCGCCCAAGAGACGGAATCCACATCCCAAACTCGCTGAGAAGGAACTCGACATGAAACGACGCTTGCTCGCCCTCGCGCTGGCCTTCGGCAGTTCGGTCGCGCTGGCCGCGCCTTCACCTACCGACCGCGTCTACACCGCCGACCAGAACACCAACACGGTGTCGGTGATCGATCCTTCGTCCAACACGTTGCTGGGCCAGATCCGGCTGGGCAACGCCCGCCCCGACGTGCTCTCGCCGCTCTACAAGGGCGAAATCAACGTGCACGGCCTGGGGTTTTCGCCGGATCACAAGACGCTGATCGCGATTTCCAACGGCTCCAATTCGGTCGCCTTCATCGACACCGCCACCAATCGGGTGAAAGGCATCGCCTACATCGGCCGCTCGCCCCACGAAGGGTTCTTCACCCCCGATGGCAAGGAAGTGTGGGCGGTGGTGCGCGGCGAGAGCCACATTTCCGTGATCGATCCCAACACCTTCAAGGAAGTCGCGCGCATCGAAACGGCGCCCGGGCCGGGCATGGTGCTTTTTCATCCCACCCGCAACCTCGCCTTCGTCGTGCACAGCTTCACCCCCGAGGTCCACGTGATCGACGTGGCCGCCCGCCAGGTGATCAAGCGCATCCCCGTGGCGAGCCCCTTCTCTCCCTTCTTGCAGTTCACCCCTGACTACAAGGAGGTGTGGATGACGCACAAGGACGTGGGCAAGGTGACCCGCATCGACACCGAAACCCTCGAAGTGAAGGGCGTATTCGACACCGGCTTCATCGCCAACCACCTGGGTTTCGCCAAGACCGCGCGCGGCACGCTCGCCTATGTCACCATCGGCGGCGAGAACGCGGTGAAGGTCTACACCACCGATGCCGCGCCGAAGTTGCTGGCCACCATCCCGGTGGGCGCGCTGCCGCACGGCATCTGGCCTTCCGACGATGGCACGCGCATGTACGTGGGGCTGGAAAACGGCGATGCGGTGGACGTGATCGACACCGCCACCGACCGGGTGATCGCTCGCATCCCGGTCGGGCAGGCCCCGCAGGCGCTGGTCTACGTGTCGAACGCCGTGCCCAGCGGCACGGGCACGGCCAACCTCGTCCCGCGCGCCAATGGCGAGCCGATCAACATCCCGCTCAAGGCCGCAAAGGGCGAAGCGCGCGGCTTCGTCGTGGCGCGCAACCTGGGGCTGGTGGACGCCTTGGAAGTGTTCCTCTTCAAACTCAAGCCCCAGACGGTCTACCACGTCTATGTGAGCGGGCAACGGGCGCCGATCGCCAGCTTCAAGACCAATCCCGCCGGCGCGGCCAACGGCACGGTGATCGGACCGCTGCGCGAAGCAGTGGCCACCTTGTCGTCGAAGACCGCCTCTGCTGCCCGGATCCTGGTGGTGGAAGGCGAGGGACCCCCTGCCGAGTCCCCAGCGGTTCTGACCAGCACGCCGTAAGGGATGAAGCGAGCCAGCCTCCTGGGCCCGTGAAACGTAAGGCATTGAAAAAATCCACGATAGACGCTGGGCGCCGTTCGGAAAGGGGAATGATCCGCCAGCCGGGCTTGGAATATTCTCGCCAGGCGGCGCCTCTTATACCGGCGGGGCCACGAATACCGCTTCATGGAATCCATTGGGCGTTGGGATGGGTGCGCTGCGTTGACGCAAGCGTTGCGCTGGTTCGCTCCGCGGGGCCGGCGCACCGCCCTGCGCCGCCCTCCGGCGAGGCCGGGGCATGAGCCCGGGCTTCGGCCCCTTCAGGATCCACACCAGACCAGCACCCACCCCCGAGGAGAAGCCAGGATGGACTACCGCCTCGCGGCGTTTCTCGCGCTGCTGACCCTTTCAATGCCCGGCTACAGCGCGACCGAAAAAGGCTCGATCAAATCCGGTCCCGTAGAAGTGCCGATTGAAATCGCGCGTCCCTCGGGCAAGGGACCGTTTCCGCCGGTACTCTACATCCACGCCAAGCGCGGCTTCGACGACGTGGACCGGGCCCACATGGAGGAGCTGGCGGCCCAGGGATTCTTGGTCCTGGGGCTGGACTGGCAGAGCGGACACTTCATTGAACGCTGGCCCGACCGCCATTATCCGGAGACCGAGCCTGACGTGGAAGCGGCCCTGGACGCGCTGCTCAAGCACCCGGACGCCTGCCCGATTCCCGCCGGTGTGGTGGGAGTGTCCCGCGGCGGGTACTATGCCATCCGCTTGGCGGCAAAACGAGGCAAGGACCTGGCCGCCATCGCCACCTATTACGGCCACTTCCAGAACCCCAACGCGCCGGAAGCGCAGCAGCTGTTCTCCATTGCGCCGGAAGTGCTTTCCCTGACGGTACCCCTGCTGCAGATCATCGGCGACATGGACTTCGAGCTGCGCCGCATCAACAACGGCCGCGCCTTCTACGCCCTGGTGGAGAAAGGCGCCACGGTCGAACTGCAGGTCTACCCCATGGCGCGGCGCGCCTTCGATTTCAGAAACGACGCCACGCCGGAGGAGAAGATCGCCGCCAAGCACGCGCGCGCCAAAGTCAAGCGCTGGCTATACCAGCACATGAAGCTCGGGCCTGATGGACGGTGCCCTTGACTGCCTCGCGTCCCGGCCCCTGAAAGTCCAGAGAAAGAGGGATGATGGCGGCAGCCGGGCGTGGAATATTTTGGGCGGGCGGCGCCTCTATAACGGCGTGGCAAGAAGCAACGCTTGAGTGGATTTCTCTTCCGAATGGGTGCGCTGGAACCGCCGACGCAAGCTTTGAGCCGGCCCGCGCTGGAGGCCGGTTCACCGCTCTGCGCCGTCCGCCGGCGAGGCCGAGGCGTGAGCCTGGGCACGAGCCCCTCAAAGGTCCGCGGCGGCCGGGGGTCTGCCCGCTGGAACACGCCACAGGGGGACGAGAGGGCGCTGCAGTCTCGATTCAACCGATTGAGTCTCAAAGCAAAGGCGGAGATATTCGAGCGATGTTCGGTTCCCGGGAGCGCCTTTATAACAGCTGGGTTCGAGACCACTACCGCTTCCTGTTCCGAAGCGCATGGGCCCTTACCGGGAGCCGCGCGATCGCGGAAGAGGTGGTGCAAGACTGCTTCGAGCTGGCCTGGCGCCACATGGACCAGTTGCGCGACCGGCGGCTCGCCAAGGCCTGGTTGTTCCAAATCCTGCGCCGCGAGGCCCTGCGCTGCCGCGCGGAAAACCACGAACTCTATGACGAGGAACAGGATCAGCGCTCGGATCCGGATAGCGCGGCGGCATTGGAGCAGCGGCTGGACATTCTTCGTGCGCTGCAAAAACTGTCCCCGATCCATCGGGAAGTTCTCACGCTCTTTTACTTCGAGGATATGGCCATCGCAGAGATGGCCGTTGCGCTTGAGGTGGCCCCTGGCACGGTCCTGTCGCGGCTCGACCGCGCCCGCAAGGCCTTGCGTCAGGCGTTGGACGCCTCCGGCGCCAGCGCTCGCACGGCATGCGAGAGCGCGTCCGAAACGGCGGAGATCCTGGCGCTGCGCCGCAGCGGCGCCAACGTGGCCGCTCAGGACAAATGAGCTTTTTCGAACCCCGATTCCAGCACCATGACCGCCGAACACCCCGACCCGTCTGCCCGGCAAGTGCCGTGGACCCGTTTCGACTTCCTCATGGCTGCGTCGCTCAAGGACGCCACCGGCGCGCCTGAAGCCCCCTTGAGCCTGTACAAGCCTGTCCCTTGGCGCCGTACGGCGGCGGCCCTGACCGGTGCCGTGCTCTCGCTGGGCCTCGGTGTGTGGTTTTTCTTCGCCTGGGTTTACCCCCCGCAACTGGTGCGCGAGGCCATGGTCCACGAGCACCGGGAGGCGACGCTGCGCGGCGACTTCCAGAAGAACAAGCTTCCGATGCTGCACGCGATGGGCCTGCGCGAAGGTGCATCGCTGCCGGGGCTCGTCCAGCTGCAGCGCCCTTGCGAGATCGCCGGCAGGAAGGCCTATCACCTCACCACTTTCATCGAGAAGGGCGGAGGCATGGTCACCATCCTCGCCTTCGAGCAGCCCGTCCCCGGTGCCCCTTCGGGACACGGCGTCTGGATGGGGCGATACTGGCGATTTGTGGAAGGCGTGCCGGGCAGGACGATCCTGATGCTGGCCGACAACCCGAAGGTGCTCACCGAGACCGAGCGTTTCTTGAAGAAGGGGTAACCGACCGTTTTCACCCCCCACGACCCACCTGACGACATGAGGAGGAAACGATGAACGAAATCATCAATCTACGCCGCCGCCAATTGCTCGCCGGCAGCGCCGGAACCTTGGCTGCCGGCTTGGCCGGCTCCGCCGTTGGAATCGCCGGCTGGAGTCCCCGGGCGTGGTCCGCCGAGCCGGCGAAGCCCAAACCGCTGCCCGACTACGTCGCCTGGAAGGACGCCCAGAGCCTGATCGTCCACAGCGCGACCACCATCGAGACCAAGCGCAGCGCGTTCGGCACCAGCGTCATCACGCCGGCCGAGCAGCTGTTCATCCGCAACAACCTGCCGGCACCGGATGCGTCCTTCGTCGCCGATCGCAACGGCTGGCAGCTCGCCGTGGAAGGCGTCAAGAACCCGCGCAAGCTGACCGTCGCCGAGCTGAAGACCATGGGCCTGGAGACGGTCGCGATGGTATTGCAATGCTCCGGCAACGGCCGCGGCTTTTTCCCCCATAAGCCGAGCGGCACGCCCTGGACCGTGGGGGCCGCGGGCTGCGTGATCTGGAGCGGGGTGCCCGTGCGAGCGGTCGTAGAGGCCTTGGGGGGCGTCGCCGAGGGGATGCGGTTCATGACCGGCACGGGGGGCGAAAAACTGCCCGAGGGGGTCGATCCGAAAGGCCTGGTGGTGGAACGCTCGGTCCCGCTCAAAGCCATGGAAGACGCCCTGCTCGCCTGGGAGATGAACGGCGAGCCCATTCCGCTCGCCCATGGGGGCCCCTTGCGCCTCATCGTGCCGGGCTACACGGGCGTGAACAACGTCAAGTACATCAAGCGGCTCGCCTTCACGCGGGACGAGACCGAGGCCAAGATCCAGAAAACCGGCTACCGCATCTCCCCCATCGGGGTGAAGAGCGACCCGAGCCACCCCTCGGTGTGGGAGATGAACGTCAAGTCCTGGGTCAATTACCCCAACCCCGACAGCGGCCCAGTGCCCGCCGGCGGGTTGCAGATCCATGGGGTGGCCCTCGGCGGAGTTAACGCCGTCAAGCGCGTGGAAGTGTCGCTGGATGGCGGCAAAACCTGGAAGGAAGCGAAGCTTGTCGGCCCAGATCTAGGGCGGTACGCGTGGCGCCAGTTTGTGTTTCCGGTGAAACTCAAGCCCGGCACCTACACGATCGCAAGCCGCGCCATCGACGTCGAAGGCAACGTGCAGCCCGAGAATCGGCTCGAAAACGATCACGGCTACATCAACAACAGCTGGCGCGACCACGCGGTACAGCTCACCGTTGCCTGAAAGGGCCTCTGCGCAGCGCTCGCGCGCGAGCGCTGCGCTTTTTCCACTCTTTTCTCTTTTTGTGATCCACCCAGACCCCATGAAAAGCCCCCTTGCGTTCAGAAAACGCTTTTTTCTCGCGGCCGCGGAATCCGCCTGCGCGCTCGCGCTGCTCACGGCTGCCGCCCCTGCCGGCGCGAACGGCAACGACCCGAAGCTGCAAGCCAAGATGGCCCTCGGCAAGAAAGTCTTTACCCAGCTCGCCCAGCCCCCGTGCGCCGTCTGCCACACGCTCAAGGACGCGGGCTCCAGCGCCGAGATCGGTCCCAAGCTGGACGAGCTCAAGCCCGACGCCCAGCGGGTGGCGACCGCCGTCCGAAACGGGTTGGGCATCATGCCAGCGTATGGGGGTGTGCTGACGGAGGAGCAGATCGAGGCGCTGGCCGACTACGTCGCGCGCGCGAGCGGCGCTTCGAAGTAAGCCAGCTTTGCCCGGGAGCGCGAGCGTTCGATGGAGGCTTAGGCGGCTTTTTGCGCGTCGTTAAGGCCAAAGGAAAGGCCGCGCAGCCGCGAGGCACTGGAAGCCGGGCTCCCTGGCCAGGCGCCGGAGGGAAAGCCATGCCCCGCCTTGAACCATCGCCCGATTCGCTCGTCCCGCAGCCGGCGGGCGGCCTCTTCATTTTGGTTCGCGGCGTGGGCGAGATCGCTTCCGCGGTGGCCCACGCCCTCTTCCGCGCCGGTTTCGCCGTGGCCATGCACGAGGCGTCGGCCCCCACCTCGTGCAGGCGCCGCATGTCGTTCGTCGACGCGTTCTTCGACGGGACTGCCCGGCTGGAGGAGGTGCTTGCGTGGCGGGTCGGCACCCTCGCGCAGTTGAACCGCTTGCTGGACGGTCGGGCAGCGGTTCCCTTATTGACGCTGGACTTCGATACCGTCTTGGCAGCACGGCGGCCGGGCGTTTTGGTGGATGCCCGCACGCGCAAGCGCGCGCCCTCCGAGCCGCAGCGGGGAATCGCCCCCCTGTCCATCGGCATCGGCCCCGGCTTTGTGGCGGGCGCGACGGTGGATGTGGTCATCGAAAGCGCCTGGGGGAACCGCCTCGGGGACATCCTCTGGCAGGGTTCGGCCCAGCCTTACGTAGGGGAACCCCAACGCGTGGGCGGCTACGGCCGTGAACGCTTCGTGTATACCCCGCACGGCGGCCTGTTCCGCTCTCCTTGCCAAATGGGCGACCTCGTGCAGGCCGGCGACGTCATCGGCCACGTCGACGGCACCGTCCTTCGAGCGCCCCTGACCGGACACTTGCGGGGACTCACCCGCAGCGGTGTTCCCGTGCAGGCCGGCGCCAAGGTGATCGAAGTGATTCCGGCGGGGGTCGAAGTGCAGATGTCGGGGCTGGGATGGCGGCCCAAACGCATCGCAGAAGGCGTGCTCCAAGCGATCGAATGGGTTCATCTCCCCCGTGCAGCCTGCACCGGCCCGGACATGGACAGAGCGGTCACCGCGACCGCTGCGCCCACCAGCACCGGACCAAAGGGTTGGTCCAGCGCCAGGGCCAACGAGAAACCGACCACGTAGAGGGCAGCGCCCGACAGGACCGCGCCGAAGAGCCCGGTCCTCCAATTCGGTGCGAATCGATACGCCATCACCGATGGCGTGTAAAGGAGCGCGAACGTGGCCATGACGCCGATGCTGGCGGTCGCGAGCGCGATGACGACCGCCGCCAGCAGATCGAAAGCCAGTCGCAACCGTCGCACCGGCGCGCCGCTCGCCTCCAGGAATCCCGGCAGGAGCCACTCCAGGAGCAGCGGTCGCGAAAGCTTGGCGAGTGCGCCAAAGGCAACCGCGGCCGCCGCCACGCCCACCCCCAAGTGGACCGCGCCGGTGAAGTAGAGCTGACCGTCCAAGAGGGCCCGCCCGAGCGGCTCGGCGAGGGGCAGGTTGGCGGCGAGCAGCAGAGCGCCGCTCCAGCCGAAGAGGAGCAGCAAGATCCAGCCCGTGGCGCCTCTTCGCGCGAGGCGTCCCTTGGCCGCGGCGGCCGCGAGGGTGGCCGCGGCGGCACCCATCATGACAGGGGCATTGAGCGCCGCAGCCGCTAGCGCCCCGAAGGCCGAGACCTGGGCCAGCGCCAGGGCCGCGATCCACTCCTCGCGCAGCAGCAGGTACATCCCGACGGCAGGAAGGCACAGGGCGTACGCAAAGCCGGTGGCGAAGGGAAGCTGGAACAGGGGATCGAAAAGGGCATCCACTCAGCCGATCTCCACGATGCGATGGCACACCCGATCCAGGAAATCACGCTCGTGGCTCACCAGCAGCACGGCGCGATCAGGGCCGAGAGACCGAAGCGCCTCCGCCAGCGCCGTCTCGGCCGGAGGATCCAGGTTGTTGGTGGGCTCGTCCAGCAGCACCAGATCCGCCGGCGCCGCCAGGCAGGCCCATACCTGGAAGAACTGGCGCTGGCCGCCGCTCAGGATATCCAGGCGGGCTCGCAGCAGGGGCTGCAGGAAAGCGGGGAGGCTCTCCTGGTCGGCGCCGGTCAGTTCGAGCAGGTCCCGGGCCGAGACGGGAAGCCCCGCCACCGGTGCGCCGTGCTGGCGATGGTAGGCGATGCGGGCGCCCGCGGCCTTGACGATGCGGCCGGCGAAAATCCGCGCGAGGCCCGCCACGGCGTTGAGCAGGGTGCTCTTGCCCGAACCGTTCCTGCCCCAAAGCCCCACCACCTCGCCCCGGGCTACCCGCAGGGAGACGGGGCCGACCACGGGCGCGCCGTAGCCGGCCTCCAGGTCCAGGAGCTCGAGGAGCACCTCGCCCTTTACGCCCGCCTTTGCGGGCGTGGGGGGCGCGGAGCCGAACGGCGCGTCAATGATGGGCCCTCATGCCGCAATGGGTGTTAATGGACAATCCTCGGCAGTCCTGGCGCAGCCGCTTTTCGCACGCTTCCATCTCCCGGCCGGAGGTCAGGCACTGGGCCGCCGCCTCGTGGGCGGCCGCCATCTTGAGATGCCTGTCCCGGAGGGCGGCCGTGTCCTCCGCCTCTCCCTTTGCCACTTTCATGCCGCAGCGGCGGCCCGCCGCAACGCCCTTGCACGCCTCTTCCAGCGTCCGGACGCATTCGGCGAGGGGCGCGCCCGCCCGCAGGCATTCGGCCGCGTCCCGGTGGGCCGCGGCCATCCTCTGGTGGCCGGCGATTTCCTCCTGCACCAGGTGCTGCCCGGCCCTGTCCTGGGCCGCCAGGGCGAAAGCCGCCGGGCAAGTGAGCAACCAAAAAGCAAACAGCAGGGGGGATCGCTTCACGATAACCTCCTTTCATCCGTTGTGGAATGCTTCGGGCTTCGCGCCTGGCGTCGTCCGGCCCACGTTCAAGGACGAAGGGGCGTCGGGCTCACCCGTCCGCGACGAGGCGGAAGCGGCCGCGAGCAGCCGCTCCAGGGTGTCGTCGAACAAGCCGAAGAGGTCCTTCGCCTTCTCCGAGCCGCCCACGGTATAGGGCAGCACCACCTGGGGAATCCCCGCCTGCCGGGCGAACCACTCTGCGGCCCTCGGGCTGTTGTAAGGCGCCCGGATCACCATCCTGGCCGGTTCGCGCTTGTGCGCCTCCAGCAGTTGGGCCAGGTGGCTCGCCGTGGGCTCGATGCCCGGCTTGGGTTCCAGCGCCCCCACCTGCTTGAGACCCAACCACGCGTTCAGATAGGGAAAGCCCTCGTGGTGCACGATGACGGGGGTGCCCCTGAGGGGCGCCCCTTGCGCCTCCCAGCGGCTCATCGCCTGCTGCCAACGGCCGGCGAAGTCCCGGTACCGGGATCGGTACCGGGCCCCGTGCTCCGGGTCCAGCTCGGCCAAGCGCTGGGCGAGGGCCTCCCCGACCTTGAGGATGTTGCGCGGGTCCAGGTGGATGTGGGGATTGCCCGCCGGGTGCTGATCCCCCAGGGAGCGGTCCAAGGTGGCCGGCACTTCCAACAGGGTCACGTAGCGGGACGCCTCGAAATAGCCGGGCTTCCCCGGCTGCACCTTGGAATTGCCCGCCTCGGCGAAGAGGATGGGCAGCCAACCGATCTCCAGGTCGGCGCCGGTGCATACCGCGAGATCGGCCCGGCGAAACGCCGCCAGGAGGCTGGGCTTGGCCTGGATGCGGTGCACGTCCTGGAACGCGGTGGTGGCGTTGTACACCACGGCCTTGTCGCCGGCGAGCGCTTGCACGAGTGCGCCCCATTCCGGCTCGCAGGCGAAGACCTGGAGCGCCGCCTGGGCCGGGGCGAGGGGAAAGGCCATGCCGGCGCCCATCAGCAGCAGCCCCACAATCCATCGAAGCCATGCATGCATCATAGGTCGGCTCCTAGAACTTGTGGGCGCCGTGGGCGCCCAGGACCAGGATGTACTGGAGGAAGAACTGGTCGTCCAGCTCCCCCTGCCGAGACTTGTCCCGGGCATACTGAAGCCGTACCCGGCTGAACTCGGTGGGGGACCAGTCGATCATGGCGGTGTAAAGCTCGGGGTTGTAGGGACCTAGGATCGGGAAGTCGGCGGCGGTAAGCGTTCCGTTCAGCACTTGGCCGATGTTCACCCGGTCGTGCTCCAACCGGTCGTAGCGGACGCCCACCCGCCAGCGGGGCATGAACTGGTACACTGCCTGGGCATACCAGCCGTACTGGCGGGAGTCGTAGCGGTCTTCCAGATTGGCCCCGTCTACGTCGAAGGCCAGGGTGCCTTTCTCCTTGGACCGAAAGACTTCGGCCTGGAGCTTGAAATTGCGCTCCGTGGGGTTGCCCAGGGGCGCCCACTTCCACACGAAGTCGGCGATCCACAATTTGCTGCGGCCGGAAAAGGCGTTGGCGACTAGGCGGCCCGCCGAGTCCTCGTCCTCGTACACCCGCTCCTTGGGGGAGGTCTGGAGATAGGCGAGGCCCAAGCGCCAGTTATGGCTTGGCCCCAGGTCGCCCCCGATGCGGGCGAACGCGGTGCCCAGGGAGGCGCCGTTCTTGTTGCGCTCCGAACCGGGGAATTCCTCGCTGCGGGCCGCCTCGCCCCCCAGCTCCAGGAAAAAGGGCGTCGGCGCCAGCCACTTGAGCTGTACCCCGTCGTGGCCCAACTGTTTGCCCAGGAAAGCGCGATAGGGGAGCGGCGCGTCGATGAAGTCCCAGGCGTGCTGATGGATTTCGTTCTGGTAGCCGATGCCGGAGAAGAACCGGCCGCCCTTCAGGGTGAAACCCCGAGGCAGGGACAGGGTTTGAAAATACGCCTCCTCGATCTCCACCTCGTTCTCGGGGGTGTAGGCGGCGGTGAAAAAGCCGCGGAAGTACGGGTCCACGTTGGCGAAGAGGTTGAGTTCGGATTCCACCAGGCTGAAGCCCCGCTCGCCGGGCCCCACCTCGCCGCCGCTGGGGATGAAGCCGTTGATGCGATAGGTTTCGGGATCCTGCTTGAGGCTGGCGTAGCGGCCCTGGAGGATCAAGGAGGCGCCCGGATTGAAGGCGTTCTCGGCCCGGCGCTGGGTCACGGCGGCGGCCTGGCTCCGGGCCTGGGCCGCCTGTTCCTCGGCCTTTCCGGCCTTGGCCTCGGCCTCCTTGAGCCGCTCCTCCAGCGCCCGCAGGCGCGTTTCGTAGTCTTGCTTCATCCGCTCGATCTGGCGGCGGATCTCCTGGATGTCGGCGCTCGATTGGGCCAGGGCGGCAGGCGCGACGCCAAGCGCCAGCGCCACCGCCGCCGCGGCAGGTTTGAATCGGTACACGGCGAATCTCCCTGAAAAAAAGTTGACCGAGCCGGCGGAGCCGGCCGTTGCGTCAAGCGAGCCTCAGGGAGTCGGACGGGGGGGCGCGCTGGAGAAAAGGAACGTAAGGCGCGTGAACGAAAGCGTAGGAGAGAAGGGCCGGCGCCACGGCGGCCGGCGCGCAAGCCCCGGGCGGAGGCGCGTACCCCGGCGCCGCCGCTCCCAGGGGCGCATGGGCGCCGAACAGGTCGCAGTCGGCACGCTGGGGCTCGCCCGGGGCGCCCCCTTCCCCGTGGCCGTGGGCGTGCCCGTCGCCATGACGGGCATCCTCTTCGTGCCCGTGGAGCGGCATGTCCCCGAACAGGTGGCGGAGCCCGTGGGCGTAGCTGCCCACGGGCCCGACGGCCAGCAGCAGGGCGAGGAGGGGAAGGAGAAGGCGGAAAGCCATGGTCCGATCGGTTATGGGATCAGTCCTTCACCGGCTCGGCGTCGGTGAGCCGGTAAAAAATGCCCATGGGATCGTTCTTGAGCACGGCGAAGCGGCCGGAGAGCACCACCGGCTCGTAGGTGAACTTGACCGGCACTTTGGATTTCACTTCCACCACCGAGTCCGGCCCGGCCGGCAAGCAGAAGGGGCAGGTGGGCGGCAGCGAGCTCAGGATGAAATGGGTCTGCTTCTCGCCGGCGGAAAGGGGCAGCATGAAGCCCTGCAGCTTCACCTCCTTCTTATCCAGGACGAGGATATTGTCGGAGAACTGGGGCACCATCTTGCCCTTGTCCTTCACCATCTCCACTTGCTTGAGGGTGCGCCAGGACACCACGCCCTGAAGCTCGGGAAGCGGTTTTGGATTCAGCGCCTCCGGCGGCACCGGGGGCGAAAACGGGTCTTCCTTAGGCGTCTGCGCCAGGACGGCGACCGAGGCCAGGGAGAGCGCAGCCGCCAGCGTCATGCCGAATCGTCTTGCCATGGATTAACCCTCCGCCAGTACGCGGGCGATATCGGTGCGATAGGCGCGCCACGCCGGAAGCAGCGCGGCGGCGAGCCCCACCCCCAGGGCCAGGGCGATCAGCCAGAGTTCCCCGGGCACCAGGGTGAATCCGGTGATGTCCGCCTGGCGCGCCGCCCGCAGCCAGGCGCCGAGCCCCTCCGCCCCCAGGTGGCCGAGGGCGAGCCCCAGCAGCCCGCCCAGGCCCGTGAGCAGCATCCCCTCCAAGAGGAGCAGCCCGAACAGGCGCCCGGGCCCCGCCCCCAGGGTGCGCATGATGGCGAGATCGTAGCGCCGCTCCTCCAGGGCGTTGTACAGGGCGATGAACACGCCGAGCCCGGCGCCGGCGATCAGCACCAAGGCGAAGGCCCGCAACACGTCGGCGCCCACCCCCAGGAGCTGGAACAGGCGCGCCGTCTCGAAGGCGGGGGAGGCCGCCTGCAGGGCGCTCTGGCTGTTCACCCAGCGGGGAAAGGTGACCGCCGCCAGGGGCGAAGCGTACTGGATGAGGAGCGCCGTCAGCTCCTTGCCCGCGTCCCAGTCGGGCGTGCCATCGGGCAGCAGGGGAACCTCCGCGCCTTCATGGGCGTGCACGTCCCACACGCTCTCCACGGCCGTCAAGATCAGCCGGTCCAGCACGGTGCCGGTGGGCGCCAGGATCCCCACCACGTCGTAGGGATGCTCGTGGTGCTCTTCCCCCGCTTCGGCGATGCCATGGACCCCGGAGAACGTGTCCCCCGCCTGGAGCCCGGTGGCGCGGACCACTTCCGCCCCCAGCACCGCCTCCAGGGGATCGAGCCACAGCTCGCCCTGGACGATGCGTCCTCCATAATGCTCCACCAGGTCATGGGTCGTGCCCACGATGCGGAAGCCCCGGTAGTTGTCTCCCAGGGCGAGGGGGATCGCCTTCCTGACCGCCGGGTTGGCTTCGACGGCGCGGGCATCTTTCAAGGGGATGTTGCCGGTGGGCACGTCCAGGTGATAGACGGTGGAGAGCACGAGCTGCAGGGGGCTGCCCTTCGCCCCCACCACCAGGTCGATGCCCTCCGCGTCCTGCAGCATGCGCCGCTCCAACTGCTCGGTCACCAACATGAGCACGGTGATGGAGGCGACGCCCAGGGCGAGCAGCAGCAGGTTGAGGGCCGTGGCCAGCTTGCGGCTGGCCAGATAAGCGAAGCTGATCTTGAGCACGCTCACGCTTGTTCCTCCAACCGGTATTCCTTGCCGATGCGGCTGCGCACCCGCTGGTCGTGGGTGGCGACCACCAGGGTGGCGCCGCAAGCGGCCGCCTGGGACTCGAGCAGGTCGATCACCTGGGCGCAATGGGCGTCGTCCAGGTGGGCGGTGGGCTCATCGGCGAGCAGCAACCGGGGCCGGTTCACCACCGCCCGGGCGATGGCGGCCCGCTGGGCCTGGCCCTGGGACAGCTCCGGCGGTTTGGCGTCCGCCCATGCTTCGATGGACAGGGTGCGCAGGATCTCCCGCACCCGCGCCTCGTCCCGGGGCAGCCCCGCCAGGTACTGGGCCAGCCGCAGGTTGTCCAGGACCGAGAGGCTTGCCACCAGGTGCAGCCGCTGGGGCACGAGCCCCACGTGCCGGCCACGGAAGCGATCCAGCGCCGTCCCGGACAGCTCGTCGAGGGCGCAGCCGTTCACCTTCACCCGGCCTTGCGTGGGCCGCAGAATGCCCGCCAGGATGTGGAGCAAGGTGGTCTTGCCGCTGCCGGAGGCCCCGGTGAGCAGCCAGTGTTCCCCGGGGGCGGCCTTCCATTCGGGGATCGAGAGCACCAGGGCGTCGCCGTAGCGGTGCTTCAGATTCTCGATCTCGAACATCCGTCTTCGTGGGCGGGTTCCTTTAAGCGACCCGGCTCGCCCGGGCGGCGGGCGTCCAGCGGTCCAAGGAGCGGCCGAGGGCCCGGGCGATGGCGTCCAGGCTGTCCACCAGATCCTTCAACTCCTGGGGAGTCAAGGCCTGGTCGGCGTCGCACCACGCCTCGCAGGGATTGGGATGCGACTCGATCAGTAGCCCGTCGGCGCCCGCCGCCACCGCCGCCCGGGCGAGCGCCGGCACCATCCAGGCCTTGCCGCCGGCGTGGGACGGGTCCACGATCACCGGCAGATGGGTCTCCTTCTTGAGCACCGGGATAGCGGTCACGTCCAGCACGTTGCGGTAGGCGGTCTCGAAGGTGCGGATGCCCCGCTCGCAGAAGATGATGTCGTGGTTGCCACCGGCGGCGATGTACTCCGCCGCCATGAGCCACTCGGTGATGGTGGCGGACAGCCCCCGCTTCAGGATGACCGGTTTCTTCACCCGCCCGACCTCCTTGAGCAGGTCAAAGTTCTGCATGTTGCGGGTGCCGATCTGGATCACGTCCACGTCGAAGGCGAGGAAGGTGTCCAGCATGCGCACGTCCATGAGCTCCGTGACGATGGGCAGCCCGTAGGCGTCCCCCGCCTCCCGCAGCATTCTGAGGCCGTCGATCCCCAGCCCCTGGAAGGCGTAGGGGCTGGTGCGGGGCTTGAAGGCGCCGCCCCGCATCAGCCGGCAACCCGCTTCCGCCACCCCCTTGGCGGCAAGGCACATCTGCTCCGGCGTCTCCACTGAGCAGGGGCCGCCGATCACCTGGACCGCGCCGCCGCCGATGGGCACGCCCCTCGCCTGGACGACGGTGTCCTCCCGGTGCCACTCCCGGGCCACGATCTTGTAGGGCTTGAGCACGTGGATCGCCTGCTCCACGCCGGGCATGCTCTCGAACATCTCTTCGGTGAGCTTGCGCTCGTCGCCGATGGCGCCGATCACCGTGCGCTCGGTGCCGCGGGAAATGTTCACGCCCAGCCCCGCCTCCCGGATCTTGCGCACCACCGCCTCGACCTGGGCGTCCGAGGCGTCGTTGCCCATGATGATGATCATCGGTCTGGTCCTTTCATCGCCGTAATTGCCGGAAGCGCCGGCAAGCCGCGCCCGCAGGTTCAGTCGCCGTAGGTCCGCTCCCGCCGCTCGCGCCGCTCCTGAGCCTCGATGGACAGGGTCGCCGTAGGGCGGGCGAGCAGCCGGGCGATGCCGATAGGCTCGCCTGTGTCTTCGCAATAGCCGTAGGAGCCGTCCTCGATGCGCTTCAGCGCCGCGTCGATCTTGTGCAGGAGCTTGCGCTCCCGGTCCCGGGTGCGCAGCTCCAGGGTGTATTCCTCTTCCAGCGTGGCCCGGTCCGAGACGTCGGCCACCGCCTCCACCTTCTTCAACTGGGCGCTGGTGGCGTCCGCGTTGGCGAGGAGCTCCTCCCGCATGGAGAGCAGCCGCTGGCGGAAAAAGGCGAGCTGCGCCGGGCTCATGTACTCTTCGGGGGGCGCGTTGAGCAGTTCCTGCTCGCTCAGCAACGCCGCCTGGGCGTTCCTGTTCGTCGATTTGCGGGTCATGACGCACCTCCTTTCGAGCCGCGGCGGCGCGCGGCCCTCGTGCATTCGTGGCGATTACGTGTCTGCGCCATGCGAGTCTCCTGTCGTCCGTGGCCATGGGCAGGGCTGGGCGAAATCCCCGGTTTCCCCTTGAGCACCCCATTATCCCCTAGCCGACGACCCCACGTCCTCCGCGATGCACAATCCCGTGAGTACGGTGACCGGTATCAGGGTTCGCTCCACGTCCGTTCTCCGAGGCTTAATGATGCAGGCCGTGCAGCAGGTGGATGACACCAGCGCCACCGCCAACGCCTCCCCCACGGCGAGGCCCGCCTCGATCGCCTCGGGCAGCAGATTGAGCAGCGCCGCGCCCAGCAGGATACCCACCGAAAAGCTCACCAGCCTGGGCACCCAGCGTTCCAGCACCGCGAACGTGAGGGACGCCACAACAACGCTCAACACCCCGCCCGCCGCGCCGTGGCGAGGACATAGCGATCAGGACCGTCCACGGCCTATGCCCCGGAACCGACCGGTCTCATTCCTGGCCTCGGGCGGCCTGGCAAACGGCGCACGATCGGCAGAAGGTGCGGTTTGCCAGATGGGCCGCCATCAACACCCCCGATCCCGCGACGGTCAAGAGGATTTCTCCCGTTTCCCCGAGGCTCGCTTCCCCGGCAAAGGTGGCGATGAGCACCGCCGCCAGGCCGCCCGCTCCCAGCGCTGGCACCGATCGACGCCGGTGGCGCAGGAACCCGGGAACAAAAGCGCCCATCGCCAGCAGCACCAGCACCCCGCCGAGGGCCTGATGCACCCATTCGCCGGCCCAGAGCTCAACGCCCGCCACCGGTGCGAGGGCCACCGCCAGGGGCGTGGCCAGGCAGTGGAGCAGGCACAGGGCGGAAGTCCAGAGGCCGGCCCGATCCCAGGCCGGATGATAGGCGCGGGCGATCATCCGCCCTCCCTCACCCGCTCCAGGGACTGGGCGACGCTGGGCGCCTCCCCGGCCGCCACGTCCTGTCGCCGGCGCCGGTGGAAGGCCGTGAGGGTCACATTGGCCCGAGCGAGGACCGCGATGCGCGCCACGTACTCGCCGAGCCTGACCCCCGGCAGCGCCCACAGGGCCACCTCTCCGGTCAGGGCGTCCAGGTACGCCCGCGCCCCGCAACAGCCCAGGGACAAGGCCGCCCGCCCCGTGTTGAGCGCCTGGGGCACCACGGAGCAGGCGGGCCGTCCCAGGGCGGGCGGCGCGCCCCCTTCCACTTGCTCCACCGCCTCGGCGATCACCAGCCCTTGCCCGGCCTGGGCGAAAATCAGCACCACGTCGGGGTCCAGGGGCGTTTCGGCAAGGGGTGCGTAGAGAACGCGCCGAGAAGGGCGCTGCGCCACCGGGACCCGGGCGACATCCTCCTCCCGCAGGTAATCCAGCTCGGCCATGATCTTGAGGGCCGCTTCCAGCTCGGTCCTCTGGGTCGGGGGCGCGTCTGCCAGGTTGTGGGTATAAACCCCCACTGCACAGAGGGCGTGATCCGCAGCCGAGGTCACAAAGGCGCCTTTCGCCCCCTCCTGCCAGAAAACGCAGCCGGCGGGCACAGAAGGCCCGGAGTAAACGCCCACACCCGCGGGCGGCTCCTGGACCAGGCACACGGCGACGGGGGAAAAGGCGAGCTTCAGCGATTGCTCCAGCGTGCGCGCCGCATCGCGGTAATCCATAAGCCTTCTCCTTGGCAGGACGATCCCTCTTCCGGTCGCGTTATGCAACCGGATTGCATAAACTTTTCTCAGAGCGCCGACAGGGCCGGCCCCCTCGCCGCCCGCCGGCGCAGTCGCCTTCACTGACCGCCGGCGCAGCCGGCGCAGAGCCCTCGGATCGTGAGCTCCACCGCCTGGGAGCGGTAGCCGGGGGGCAGCGCCAGGGCGTAAGCCGTGCTGGTGTTTTCCAGGCAGAACACCGCGCCGCAGCGGTTGCATTTGAAGTGGGCGTGCCCGTCGCGATCCGCCTGGGCCTTGTAGCGCCACACCCGGTCGTCGCCGACGATCCGGTGGGCGAGTTCCTGGCCCACCAGCCATTCCAGGACCCGGTACACCGTCACCCGGTCCACCCGCACGCGGCCTTTGAGCGCCTCCTGCACCTGGTGATGGGTCAAAGGCCGACCCGCGGCAAGCAGCACGCCCAGCACCCGCACGCGCGCCGACGTGGCCCGCTGCGCGCGTTTCAGGATCAACGCCTCGGCGGCGGACTCCCAGCGACCGGGCGGCGATGCGCCCGCCGCGGCGCGACGCAAACGGGTCTGAACCATGGCTTTACTATACTGCACGCAGCCATTTTTCGCAACGCAGTTGCATGCAATCCGAGGGCGCTAGTCCCGAAGCCGCGACTGCTCCGTTCGACCGGCCGATGGCCTAGGCTTTAAAATACCGCTTCGTCCCGCTCGGCATCGAAGCACCCCTGGATCCGCATGCATCCTCTTGATCTCACTCAGTGGCGGCACGAACACGTGTTCGACCACGGCAACCGGGCCGGCGAGCGCAATACTTGGCGGGTGGTGGCGTTGACCAGCGCCATGATGGCGATCGAGATCGCGGCCGGGTGGCTCTTCAACTCTATGGCTTTGCTGGCCGATGGCTGGCACATGAGCACCCACGCCGTCGCCCTCGGCGTCTCGGGGATGGCGTACGTCCTCGCCCGCCGGCTCGCGCACGATGCGCGTTTCGCCTTCGGCACGTGGAAAATCGAGGTGCTGGCCGCCTTCGCCAGCGCAGTCTTCTTAGCCGTGGTCGCCCTTTACGTGGCGGCGGAGTCGGCGACCCGACTCTTTCGACCGCTACCCATCGACTACGAGCAGGCCCTCCTCGTCGCCACCCTGGGGCTTGCGGTCAATCTCCTGTGCGCCTGGCTGCTGAGGGATCACCACCATCACCCGCATTCCGGCGACGATGCCTCCTATGACCCTCTCCACGCCCACGGGGACCGTCACCACGCCGATCTCAACCTGCGCTCGGCCTACCTCCACGTGGTCGCAGACGCGCTCACCTCGATACTCGCCATCGCCGCCCTGCTGGGCGGGCGGCTGGCGGGCTGGAACTGGCTCGATCCGGTCATGGGCATCGTCGGTGCGACGGTGATTGCGGCCTGGGCCTACGCACTGATCCGAGATTCGTCCAAGGTGCTCCTCGACCGGGAGATGGATCACCCCGTGGTCGAGCGGGTGCGCCGGCTCATCGAAGGCGACGGCGAGGCGACGATCTCAGACCTCCACGTGTGGCGCGTCGGCCGTACCCAGTACGCCTGCATCGTCTCGCTGGTGACCCACACGCCCAAGACACCGGACGAGTACCGCGAGCGGCTCAGGCATTGTCCCGAGCTGGGGCACGTATCGATCGAGGTCAATCCCTGTCCGCGCTGCCGCAAGCAGTCGTAGGCGGACGCGGTCGGCGTTGGCCTCAGTGGCGAAAGAACGCTGGCGCACAAGGTGGACTTCGCGGCAACGGGCATTTAGAATGCGCAGAGGAGATGGCATTCCTCCTTTAACCGCCCGCGTGGCTGATGATGCCTGCCTTGCAGATTGCCCGGATCCGGGGAAGGTGGGCGCGCAGGTGGTCAATTCCCGCTTTTCTCTCGCCTCCTTCTCCGTTCCAAGAAAAATGCTCCAGAAAGGAACGGAATGGCAATGTATTCGCTTCTTAGCGTGTTTCTCGGCGCAGGCTTGGGCGCATGCCTGCGCTGGTGGCTTGGCGTCGTCCTGAATCCGCTCTTCCCGGCCATTCCGCTCGGAACGCTCGCGGCAAACCTGCTGGGCGGCTACTTCGTGGGCATGGCGATCGCCTACTTTTCCTTCAAATCGGGCTTGCCTCCGGAGGCGCGCCTCTTCGTCATCACGGGCTTCCTGGGGGGGCTCACCACGTTTTCGACTTTTTCCGCCGAGGTCGTCACTCTGCTCGGACGAGGACAGCTTGCCTGGGCGCTCGCTGCGGCGGGCGGACATCTGCTGGGCTCGCTCGCCCTCACCGCCCTGGGGATCGGCACAGTGAAATGGCTCATACGAGGCTAGCAGGGCTTTGAGCGGGCCTCATCGACAGGAGACCGAAGCCATGGAAGGCGCTTTCCTCCGCTTCTACGTGCACGAGAACGCACGCCACCGCCACGCTCTTCTCTGGGAGTGGCTGCTGGAGCAAGCCAACCGGATGGGTATCCGCGGCGGCTCGGCGTTCCGGGCCATGGCAGGCTTCGGACGGCACCACGTGCTCTACGAAAACCACTTCTTCGAGCTGGCCGGAACCCTCACCGTGGAGGTGGAGTTCATCGTCACGCCCGAGGAAGCCAGGCGGCTGCTGGAGCTCGTCGAGCGGGAGAAGATCCGGGTCTTCTACGCCCATATCCCGGCGCGCTTCGGCGTGCTCAACCCGGACGCGGACGATCCGCCCGGCACGGCCGTGGATCCGGAGAACCCGTGAACACGTCGCACGCGCGCCCGCGGCGACCACGACCAACCCGTTGTCATGCCAAGCCCACCGCCCCAGGCTCGGGCTTTCTCTCGCGCATCGTGACGAACTCCTCGGCCAGCGTGGGGTGAATGCCGACGGTGGCGTCGAACTGGGCCTTGGTGGCGCCGACCTGGAGGGCCACCGCGAACCCCTGCACCACCTCCCCCGCCTCGGGCCCCACCATGTGCACCCCCAGCACCCGGTCGGTGGCGCCGTCCACCACCAGCTTCATGAAGGTGCGCTCCTCGCGCGGCGTGAGGCTGAGCTTGAGGGGCCGGAAGGCGGTCGTATAGACATCCACCCGGGAATAACGCTCCCGCGCTCGCGCTTCCGTAAGGCCCACCGCGCCCACGTTGGGATGGCTGAACACCGCGGTCGGCACGTTCTCGTAGTCCATGGGCTTGGGGCTTGCGCCGAAGCGGGTCTGGGCGAAGGCCATGGCCTCGTGGATCGCTACCGGCGTGAGTTTCAGCCGGTCGATGACGTCGCCCAGGGCATAGATGGAGGGCACCGAGCTGCGGAACGCCTCGTCCACCACGATGGCACCGTTTTCCGCGAGTTTCACCCCGGTCTCTTCCAGGCCGAAGCCGCGGCTCGAAGGCGCCCGCCCCGTGGCGAACATCACCAGATCGAAAGCTTCCTCCCTGCCGTCGCCAAAGCAGACCTCGCGACGGCCACCGGCGCCGGCCCTGAGGGCCAGCACCCGGGTGTTGAACAGGATGCGGACTCCCTTTTTCTCCATCTCGCCGGCGAGAAACTGACGCACCTCATCGTCGAAACCCCGCAGCAGGTGGGGGCCCCGGTAGGCGAGGGTGGTCTCGACCCCCAGGCCGTTAAAGATGGAGGCGAACTCCACCGCGATGTAGCCGCCTCCCACCACCAGCGCCCGCTTCGGCAGAGCCTCCAGGAAGAACGCCGCATCGGAGGTGATGCCGAGCTCCGCCCCCGGGATCGGCGGCACCACGGCGCGGGCGCCGGTGGCCACCAGGAGGTGGCCGGCGGTATAGTTCCTCTCCCCCACCCGGACCCGATGGGGACCCAGCACCCGGGCGCGGCCGCGCAGCAGCGTCACCCCGGACGCTTCCAGCAGCCGCTCGTAGACGCCGTTCAGCCGGGCGATCTCCCGATCTTTGTTTTGTCTGAGCTGCGTCCAGTCGAAGCGAAGGCGACCCGCCTTCCAGCCGAAGCCCTCCGCGTCCTCGAAGTCCTCGCGGAAGTGGGCGGCGTAGGAGAAGAGCTTCTTCGGTATGCATCCGACATTCACGCAGGTGCCGCCGAGGAAGCGTTCCTCGGCGATGGCCACCCGGGCGCCGTAGCCCGCCGCCACGCGGGCCGCCCGCACGCCGCCCGAGCCGGCACCGATGACGAACAAATCGTAGTCGAAGCGCGTCAATTCCGGTCTCCTCTTCGCCTTGGGGTCAACCGATTCTGCACAGCAGGCCCTTCAAATAAGCGCCTTCGGGAAAGTTGAGGGCCACCGGGTGGTCGGGGGCCGCTGCGTAGCGCTCCACGATGCACGCTTCCACCCCCGCGTCCAGGGCCGCGCCGGCCACGATCTTCTGGAACAGGGCCTCGTCCACCCCGCCCGAGCAGGAAAAGGTGGCGAGCAGTCCCCCCGGGGCGAGCAAGCGAAAGGCGAGCCAGTTGAGGTCCTTGTAGCCCCGGGCCGCCTGGGGCGCCTGGGCGGCCGTGGGGGCGAACTTGGGCGGATCCAGGACGATCAGGTCGAAACGGCGGCTCTCGTCCCGCAGCCGCCGCAGCGCCTGGAACATGTCCGCGTCCCACCACTCGCACCGTATTGCGTCCAAGCCGTTCAGCGCCACGTGCGCCTGCGCCTGCGCCAGCGCCTCCGCCGAGGAATCGATGGACAGCACCGTCTCGGCGCCGGCCGCGAGGGCCGCCACGGTGAAGGCGCCGGTATAGCAGAAGCCGTTCAGCACCCGGCGCCCGCTCGCATGGCGCGCGACCCGCACCCGATTGACCCGCTGGTCCAGGTAGAAGCCCGTCTTGTGGCCGCGGCGCACGTCCACCCGGTAGGCGAGCCCGTGCTCCCGGATGAGGACGGGCACCGGCGGCTCGCCGCCCCGCAGGGGGCCCACCCGGGGCGCGAGCCCCTCCAGGGCGCGGACCTCCCCGTCGGAGCGCTCGAACACCCGCGCCGCCCCCGTCAAGGCGACGAGCTGTTCGGCCAGGCACTCGCGCCACGCCTCCGCCCCGCAACTTCCGAGTTGCAGGACCAGGGTGTCCCCGTAGCGGTCCACCACCACCCCCGGCAGGCCGTCGGACTCGCCGTGCACGAGCCGCAAAGCGTTGGTTTCCTCCGCCGGCACGAGATCCCGGCGCAGGGCGAGGGCCGCAGAGAGCCGGCGGCGGAAAAAACCGGCGTCAATGGGCTCCTCCCGGTCGAAGGACCAGATCCGCAGCCGGATCTGGGACAAGGGGCTGAACGCTCCCCAGCCGAGAAAAGCGCCGTCGGCCGAGCGTATTTCCACCGTCTCCCCGGCGCCGGGGTTAGCTTCCACCCGCGCGATGGCCCCCGAGAACACCCAGGGATGGCGGCGCAGGAGAGATTTTTCCCGGCCGGGTTTCACGATCACCCGGCCCGCGGGGGTGCGTTCCACGGGGCTACACCTTGAGATAGTGATGGCGCAGGCCCATCCAGCGTTCCAGATGCCGGCGGGCGTGGTCGGGAAAGCGCTCCAGCATCTCCCTGGCCGCCTCCCGCGCCGCCTCCAGCAGATCCTGGTCCCGCTCCAGGTCGGCGAAGCGCAGCAGCGGCACGCCGCTCTGGCGCGCCCCCAGGAATTCCCCCGGCCCCCGTAGCCGCAGGTCGTGGCGGGCGATCTCGAAACCGTCGCTCACCTGATACATGACCCGCAGCCGCTCCCGAGCCGCCCCGGAGAGGGGCGTGCCGTACAGGAGGATGCACGCGCTCTTCTCCGCCCCCCGGCCTACCCGCCCCCGTAACTGGTGGAGCTGGGACAACCCCAGGCGCTCGGCATGGTCGATCACCATGAGGGAGGCGTTGGGCACGTCCACTCCCACCTCGATCACGGTAGTGGCCACGAGGAGCTGGATCTCACCCCGCTGAAAGGCCTCCATCACCCGCGCCTTGTCCTCGGGCTTGAGCCGCCCGTGGACCAGGCCCACCTTGAGCTCCGGGAAAGTGCTCTTCAGGCGCTCGAAGGTCTCCAGGGCGGTCTTCAACTGCAGCGCCTCCGACTCTTCGATCAGGGGGCATACCCAGTAGGCCTGTCGCCCCGCGAGGCAGTCGGCCCGCACCCGGGCGATCACTTCGTCGCGCCGGGTGTCCGCCACCAAGCGTGTGGCCACCGGGGCGCGCCCCGGCGGCAGCTCGGCGATCACCGACACGTCCAGGTCGGCGTAGTAGCTCATGGCCAGGGTCCGGGGGATGGGGGTGGCGCTCATCATGAGCTGGTGGGGGTGGTCGCCTTTCAAGCGCAGGGCCAGGCGCTGGTGCACCCCGAAGCGGTGCTGCTCGTCGATCACCGCGAGCCCCAGGCGCTGGAACCGCACTTCCTCCTGGAACAGGGCGTGGGTGCCCACCGCCACCAGGGCTTTCCCCTCGGCCACCTGCGCGAGGGTTTCGTCCCGCGCCCGCTTCTTCTGGCCGCCCGCGAGCCACACCACCTTCACTCCCAGCGGTTCCAGCCATTGGGCGAACTTGCGGTAGTGCTGTTCCGCCAGGATCTCGGTGGGGGCCATGACGGCGGTCTGGTGGCCGCTCTCCGCCGCTTGGAGCGCCGCCAGCGCGGCGACGATGGTCTTGCCGCTGCCCACGTCCCCCTGGAGGAGCCGCTGCATGGGGTGCGCCTCCCCCATGTCCCGGCTGATCTCGGCGAACGCAGTCTCCTGGGCCCGGGTGAGGCGAAAGGGCAGGGACTCGATCAGCCGCCGGGTCAGGGTGCCCCGGGCCGGAAGCCGGGGCGCGACCCGGGCGCGCCGCTCGCGGTAATGCAAGCGCATGGACAACTGCTGGGCCAGCAGCTCGTCGAACTTGATCCGCCGCCACGCCGGGTGGGTGCGCTCGGCGAGGGCCCCCTCGTCGGCGCCGGGGGGCGGGGCGTGGAGGAAACGCACGCTCGCTTCGAAGTCCGGGAGCCGGTGGGCCGCCTTGAGGGAAGGCGGCAGGGTGTCGGAGAAGGCCAACTCCGCCAGGCAGCGCCCGATCAGCCGCCGCAACACCGGTTGAGTCAGTCCCGCCGTGGTGGGGTAGACCGGGGTGAGGGTAGTGGGCAGGGGCTCGCCGGGAGCCACCACCCGCGCCCGCGGATGCACCATTTCCGGCGCGAGAAACCCGGACCGCAGCTCCCCATGCAGCCGCAGCCGCTTTCCCACCGCCAGGGCACGGACCTGGTTGGGATAGAAGTGGAGATAACGCACGGTGAGCTCGCCGCTGCCGTCGGAGACGCGCACCACCAATTGGCGCCGGGGCCGGTAGACGATCTCGTTACTCACCACCACCCCCTCCACCTGGACCGGCGCGCCGTCCCGGGCTTCGGCGATGGGGACAATGCGAGTCTCGTCCTCGTAGCGCAGGGGCAGGTGCAGCGCCAGGTCGAAGGGCGTCTGGATTCCCAGGCGGGCGAGCCGCCCGGCGATGGCTGGGCTGAGTTCCGCGAAGACGGGGTGAGAAGCGCCGGGCGCCGGCGTGGGCGCCGCGCCTTCACCGCCGTCCGGCGTCCCCGGTGGACCGGTGTCCATTCGAAGTCTGCCGGCTTCTGCCACCCCGCGCCTCACGGCGATAAACGCCGAGGACTTACGCCCCGAGCACCAGGATCGCCTCCATCTCCACCAGGGCGCCCCGGGGGAGCGCTGCTACGCCCACCGCGGCCCGGGCCGGATACGGCTCGCGGAAGTAGGTAGCCATGATCTCGTTCACCCGCCCGAAGTGGGCGAGGTCGGTGAGATAGACAGTGAGCTTCACCACCTGATCTAGGGTGCCGCCCGCCGCCTGGGCCACCGCCTGCAGGTTTCTGAACACCTGGTGGATCTGTCCGTCCGGCTCCGGGACCAGGGCCATGGTCTTGGGATCGAGCCCGATCTGGCCGGAAAGGTACACGGTCTCTCCGGCGCGGATCGCCTGGGAATAGGTGCCGATCGCCTTGGGGGCGTCTTCGGTAGAGACGGGAATGCGGCTCATGGCGGCTCCTAGCGAAGGGATGAGAGGCAACGGCCGTAATGGTAGGCCACCGCAGGGCTTTGGGGAACCTTAGCCACGGTACTGCTCGCCCCGATAGGGCCCTCTGCCCGCCACAATGGCGACGCGGGCGTATTGCCGCTATATTGCACCTTCATGTCCGGTACCCGCGAAGCCCAAAGCCATCCTGTGGCCTCCGCGGCGGCGGCTTATCATCGTCGGGTCGCAGCGCTGGCGGTGGCCGCCGTGGGCGTCGTCTACGGCGACATCGGCACCAGCCCCCTGTACACCATGCGGGAGGTCTTCAACGGCCTGCACCCGCTGCCCGTCAACCCTGCCAATGTGCTGGGCATCCTCTCGCTCATCTTCTGGTCGCTCATCATCGTCGTGACGCTCAAGTACGTGGTGCTCATGATGCGCATGGACAACCAGGGCGAGGGGGGCATCATGGCGCTGACCGCCCTCGTGGTGAAGGCCCTGGGGGACGAGCCTAGGCGCCGGCGGATCTTGGTGGCCCTGGGTCTGTTCGGCGCAGCCCTGTTTTACGGCGACGCCATGATCACCCCTGCCATCTCGGTGCTCTCGGCAGTGGAAGGGCTGGCGGTGGCCACTCCCCATCTGGACCCCGTGGTGGAGCCCGTGGCCGTGGCGGTGCTGGTAGTGCTCTTCATGCTTCAGCGCCGCGGCACAGCCGGCGTCGGTGTCCTGTTCGGCCCAGTGATGATGGTCTGGTTCGCCACGCTCGCCCTGCTGGGTCTGGCAAAAATCGTCCAGGTGCCGCAAGTGCTCAACGCCTTGAATCCCTGGTACGCGGTGGCGTTCTTCGCCGAGAACCGCTGGCAGGCCTACCTCGCGCTCGGCGCCGTGGTGTTGGCGATCACGGGGGCCGAAGCCCTCTACGCCGATATGGGCCATTTCGGCAAGCGCCCGATCCGCCTGGCGTGGGTCGGTTTCGTGCTCCCTGCGCTGCTGCTCAACTACTACGGCCAGGGCGCGCTGCTGCTCACCCAGGCCGAAGCGGCGCGCAACCCCTTTTACCTCCTCGCGCCCGGATGGGCGCTTTATCCCCTCGTGGCCCTCGCCACCGCCGCCACCGTGATCGCCTCCCAAGCCGTGATCTCCGGCGCCTTTTCCCTCACCCACCAGGCCATTCAGCTGGGGTATTGCCCCCGCCTGGAGGTAACCCATACTTCCGAGCGGGAAATGGGCCAGATCTACATGCCCTGGGTGAACTGGGCGCTGCTTGCCGCCGTGGTGGCGCTGGTGCTCGGGTTTCATTCCTCCAGCCACCTGGCGGCAGCCTACGGCATCGCCGTCACCGCCACCATGGCCATCGACTCCCTCCTGCTCTACGTGGTGCTGCGCCGCCTGTGGCGCTGGAGCCGCTGGGTCGCCGGTGTCTTGGCAGGACTGCTCCTGGCTGTGGACCTGGCTTTCTTCAGCGCCAACGCCCTCAAGCTGTTCCAGGGGGGCTGGTTCCCAGTGATCGTGGGGGTAGTACTCTTCACCCTCTTTTCCACCTGGTACCGTGGACGCCAGCTCGTGTTCGAACGGCTGCGCAGCCGGGACATTCGACTGCAGCCGATGCTCGAAAGCCTCAAGCTCAATCCGCCCCAGCGGGTACCGGGAACGGCGGTGTTCCTCACCAGCAAACCGGACACGGTGCCCCATGCCCTGCTGCACAACCTGGCCCACAACAAGGTGTTGCACGAGCGCGTGGTCTTCCTCACGGTGGTGACCGAACCCGTGCCGCGGGTCCCCGAGGAGCGGCGCGTGGAGCTGCAGGCCCTCGGTGAGGAGTTCTACCGGGTCATGGTCCGCTATGGCTTCGTGGACCAGCCCGACATTCCGGCGGCGCTCGATCGGCTGCGGCCTCATGGCCTGGAGTTCCCGCTGCTGGAGACCTCGTACTTCTTGAGCCGCGAGACGCTGATCCCGTCCCTGGCCTTGGAAGGCATGGCCTTGTGGCGCGAGCGCCTATTCGCCACCATGGCGCGCAACGCCGGCAGCGTCACCGCTTACTTCCGCCTTCCCAGCAACCGGGTGGTGGAGCTGGGCACCCAGATCGAGCTGTAAGGCATCTCCATGGCGAGCGCTGTCCTCGCGAACCTGGAAAAGCTCTTGGCCTCCGGCAAGGAGTCGGCGCTCCTGCGCTTCAGCCTCGGAAACGAGTACCTGAAGCAGGGGGATGCGGCCACCGCCATCGCCCATCTGCGGCGGGCCTTGGAGCTGGACAGGAACTACTCGGCGGCGTGGAAGCTCCTCGGCAAGGCCCTCGCCGAGGCGGGGCGGCCTGAGGAAGCCCTGGACGCCTACCGCCAGGGAATCCAGGTGGCGGAGAAAAAGGGCGACAAGCAGGCAGCCAAGGAGATGGCCGTGTTCGCCCGCCGCATCGAGAAACAGCTCCACACGCCGGGGCAGTGATGTTGAAGAGAAAGACCCAACCCTGCAGCCACGAATGGGCGCGAATGTTCACGAAGAATAAAAAACGAAGTCATCTGTGCAAATTCGTGTTCATCCGTGGCTCACTAGAGGATTTTTTTCAGACCATGGGCACCGGCAGCCCTCAGGCGCGGACCTCCTTGCGCTGGAACAGCGCGTAGGCCACGGCGAAGAGGAGCAGGGTGCCCGCCACCAGGGTGGTCAAGGCCGGCCACACCAGGGCCAGGCTTTCCGCGAGGGGCAGCGGCCGGCCGATGATCATGCCGTCCAGTTGGGCCAGGAACACGGGTCCCAGGGTGCGCACCTCCGGCTGCAGCAGCGCCTGCACCGCGTCGCTGTACAGGGCGTTGGGCGAGACGCGGGCCAGCGCCAGGGCCAAGCTCATCTGGGCCAGGGGATCCCGGGCCACGCCGGTGGCCACCGCTTGGGCCCCCTGGACCAGGAACTGGGTGAGCATGGGCCAGAGCACCGCGAAGAAGATCCACACCCCGAGGGCCGTCAGCACCGCTCCCTGGGGCTGGCGGAACACGACCGACAAGCACATTGCGAGCGCCAGCCATACGCCCCCGTAGAACAGAGTGGCCAGGAGAAAGAGCAATCCCCGCGCCACTTCCTCCGGCCCCGGCGGCAGCCCCAGGAACAGGATCCCCAGCCCCGTGGTGACCAGCCACAGGGCGGCGAGCAGCACCGCCAGAGTAGAGAGTGCGGCGAGGAACTTGCCCAGGAGGAGCGCGTCCCGGTAGATAGGCTGGGAGAGGATGCGGCTCAGGGTGCGCCGGTTGTACTCCCCGTTCACCGCGTCGAAGCCCAGGGCGATGGCCACCAGGGGCACAAAGAACCCGAGAAAGGCGACGAAGGAGGGAAGCGGCGAGCGGGCAGCGGTGAACAGCCGCAGGAAGGCGAACGGATCCTGCATGACCGTGGCGCGCAGTTGCTGCCCCGCCACGTACACCGCCCCCACCGCGGCGATCAGCACCAGCATCTCCAGCACCCGCATGCGGGTGGAGGAAAGATGGTCGGCCAGCTCCTTCGCCCACACCGCCGTCACTCCCGTCCAGGGGGAACCCTCACGCTTCATAGGCCGCCTCCTGGAAATAGCGCGTGTATACCTCGTCCAGCCCGGGGCGCTCCTGGGCGAGGCCGGTGAGCCGGGCGCCGGCCTCAACCGCCGCCCGGGCGAGCTCCGCCCGGAGATCCCGTTCTGCGTCCACCCGCCAGCGCCCCGGTCCCTCCGGCTGTACCGAGCGCACCCCAGGCACTTCTTCCAGCGCCCGGCGAAGCTGCGCCCCCTCCGGGTCCGAGGGCGCTGGCCCGGCTTCCAGCCGCACCCGCCAGGCGGTCCCGAGCACCTGGCGCGCCAACTCTTCCACGCTGCCGGTCAAGCGCATGCGGCCCCGGGAAAACAGCCCCACCCGATCGCACACCTCCTGCACCTGGTGCAGCAGGTGGGAGGAGAGGAGCACGGTGATGCCCTCCTCCTTGAGCTTCAAGATCAGAGCGAGAAAGTCCCGGGCCGCTTCCGGGTCCAGCCCCAGGGTGGGCTCGTCCAGGATCGCAACCCGGGGCATCTTGCATAGGAGCTCGGCGAGCCCCAGCCGCTGGCGCATGCCCCGGGAGAAGGTAGCGACCCGGTCGTGGGTCACCCCTTCGAGTCCCATGCGGGCGAGGGCGGCGCCAATCCGCCGCTCGGCCTCGGCGGCGGGTAAACCATTCAACTTGGTGATATAGCGCAGATTCTCCCACGCGGTCAGCTCCTCGTAGAAACCCACCGCGTCGGGGAGATAGCCCACCTGGCGCTTGACCGTGAGGGGCCGGCGCCGGGGATCGAGCCCCAGCACCGAGATTTCCCCAGCGCTCGGCTCGGTAAGCCCGAGCAGCATGAGGATGGTGGTCGTTTTGCCGGAGCCGTTGGGCCCCAGTAGGCCGAACACTTCCCCCCCCTGGATGTCCAGGTCAAGGTCCTCTACCGCCACCGCGGCGCCGTAGCGCTTGGTGAGGCCGCGGGTCTGGATGACGGGAGCGTTCATCGCCGTCCGTAGCGCGCCACGACGAAGCCCACCACTCCCAGGGCGGCCAGCACCACGGCGATGCCCACCAGGCCCCACAGGGTGGAGGTGCGCACGGTCATCCGGTAATCCATGGACGCCGATTCCCCTTCGGTCTCGGCGCGGAAGCTCACGTTGAAGTCCCCCGCCAGGGAGCGGGGGGAAGGCGTGACGGTGGCGGTCACCTGGGCCCGTTCCCCGGGAGGTACCGCCTGAAGCTCCTTGGGCTCGAACTCCACCTTCCATTCCCTGGGGGGAAAAGCCGAGAAGGTCACGCCCCGGGCCGCAGCGGTGCCGGTGTTTTCCACCACCAGGGTCACGGGGGTGGGCTCCCCGGCGTAGGCGTCCCCCGAGAGCACTTCGGTGGGAGTGCGCAGGGCGAGTTGCGGGCGCCCCGTCACCACCACGGCGAGATCCGTGCTGGCCCGGGCCCGACCGGTATCCGCGGTCACCACGATGCGGTAGGGGCCGGCGGTCGCCCGGCGCGGGGGCTGCACCCGCACGTTGAACTCCCGGGATTCCCCCGCCTTGACGGGCAGGCTGGTCACCTGCTGGGAAGAAAACGCCGGGGTGAAACTCACCTCGAACCCCGGGGGTGCCTCAGCGGAAAGATTCACCAGGGCATCCTGGCCACTGCGGTTCTCCAGGGTGAGTTCGTAGCTGAAGCTGGCCGAGGCGCTGCCTTGCAAGGTGGGCAGGCTGGCTCTAAGCCCCAGGTCCGCCGGCAGCACGTCCCCGAACTGGAGCCTGAGGGGAAGCTCGGCCCGCTGCCCCGCCCCTTGGGCCACCACCCGCAGGGCGTAGCTGCCCTTGTCCAGCGCCTTCGGCGGGTCGAGCCGTAGGGTGACGCTGCGCTCGGCGTCCGGATTCACGTACACGGCGCCGATGGCGCGCCCGTCCCCCACAAAACTCGCCTTCCACCCCGCGGGCACTTGCTCCGCCTTGAGCTCCACCACTTGGGGCGGGAGCCCGAAGTTATGCACTGTGAGAGGAATAGAGAGGGTCTCCGCGGGACGCAGGGTCTGGATCGGATAGGCCGTGGAAAGGGCAAGACCCCGATAGGCCCGCTCTTGAGCGGCAAACGCCGCCGTGGCGGCGAGCAGCAACCCCAGAGCGAGCGCAGCCTCCCGTCGTTCCATGCGTTTTCCTCCTTGTCAGGGCTTGGACATAAAGAGGCGCCGTTGCGGGAGAAAATGAGCTCCACCGCGACAGCACCTCCCGGATGGGTCTTACAGGTCGCCTTAATGGCTGGCTTGTTTGCCAGGAGGGAACCGACCCGTTTGCCCGCTTTGATGGGGCCGAGCCGCCTGGGGTTCAACCCCCTTTTCGATCGACTACCCGCCGGTAAAGGGCTCCATCGCCTCTATTCGGCCCTCTTCACCCCCCTCCCAGCGAAGGCCCCGGTAGTCGAAACCCAGTTCGAGGGCAGGCTTCACCACCTGAAAGTAGGGGGAGATGTCGAAGTCCCGGGGCGTGTACAGGCTCGCGTGCCGGCTGGAATAGATCTCCTCCTCGGCCTTGCCCGCACCGTTGCGGCGCCGGGTGACCTGGGGCAGGATGGGATAGCCCACCGCCTGGAAGGCCTGGGCGATCAGGGTGGAGCAGATGGCCTTGGTGGGCTCGCCGCTGCCCAGGGAGAGCATCTGGCGCCGGAACCGGCTCGGCACGGGCAGGATGGGCAACAGGTACCGGGCCAGGTCCAGCATGTTCTTGAGATCGTAAGCCTGCCCCAACCGGGCGATGGCGTAGTCCACCACCCGGCGCCGGTCTTGTTCCGACAACCCCACCGGGCGGCAGATACGGGTGTGGAAGGCGGCGTATTTGGACAGGGGCACCGCTTGGCAACCGTGCACCATGTCCACTTCCACCAGCACGGGCGGGTTTTCCCAGTTGTGGTGATCCACCAGGGCGTCGCCCACGTACAAGGCCGCGTGGGACCAGGTGGATTGGGTGAGGTACTTGATCGCCGTGGAGACCCGGGTATTGCCTTCCACCAGCAGGACGTCGGCGGGCCGCAGGGTCGCCAGCAGCGCCGCCGGGCTCGTCGTGGCGGCGGGGGCGTAGTGGGGCAAAGGCTGGCTGAGATAGCGTGCCAAGGCCCGCCCCAGGGGTTGGAGCCAGCGTCTGGTCATGGATTTCGCATCCCCTATCTGCTCTCCCGGCGGCATGAATCCGTCATCTTCCCCGAGGGCCTACTCCACTTTAGACCACGGGAACGGCATCTCGGCACCCTCGATCCGCAGGGCGGGCGAGTCGCTCCGACGCCTTCCTCCGGCCGGGGCGGCTTCATCTGCGCGCCGGGGGCGAACGGTTCATCTACCCTTGACCGGAGGCTCCATGGCGGGCTCCGCGCCGGCCAGGTCCCGGACCGCAGGAGCGGCGGTAGGCCAACCCGCGCCGCCCGCGAGCTTCGCGCATTCCGTCCCCATGGCACGGGTGGCCTCCGAGAGCTCGGAAAGGAAGGCCAGGTACTGTTTCTGCCATTCCCCCAGGATTTCCCGGCGCCGGTTTTCATCCCCCTCCGCCTGGGCGAGGGAGAGCTCGCAGCGCAGGAGCCCGATCATCACCCGGCTGTACACCGAGTAAAGGATGGCGGCGGCGCCGTCCAGCTCGGGAAAGTACAGGCGGGCGAGGGCCATCACCTTCTTCACCGGCGCCTCTTCCGTGCGCACCGGGGCGTTGAACAAGCGCGCCGATTTTTCCCGGTCCAGCCAGAACAGGAGCTCGTAGACCGCAGTCATCAACTCCTCCAGCTTGTCCCGCTTGAGCGCCAAATCGTTGCCCTTGGGCGAAGGCGCATCGGCGAGCCTGGCGGCCATCCGGGCGAGCTCCTCGTTCACCTGCCGTTGCTCGTCCACCAGCCGGTAGAAATCCTCCCGCGGAGCGAGGGTCTCCACCTCCCGGCGGATATGGCGGCGCAGTTGCACGTGGGAACCGATCACCAGCACGATCACGGCGGCCAGCGCCAGGAAAAGAGGCCAATCGGACGGGATCCGGGCGGCGAGCTGCTGGCCCAGCTCGATCAAGCGGGCAAAGTCCATGGGAAGGTTCGGGTTGGAGGCCAGCCCCTATGGTACTCCAAGCGCCTCCGGCCCGAGGGTGTCGAGACCTAACCGGATTATTTTTTGCGGAATAGCCGGGCCGTGCGGGCCACGTCTTCGGGCTCCACCCAGAAGATGGCGCCCCAGCGGCCTTGGCCCGCGGACACCGCGTCCACCGCCGTGACGTTCACCCCCGCCTGGGCTAGCTTTTTCAAGTTCTCGGCCAGCGCCCCGGCCCGATCCTCCCCCTGGATCAGGAAGCCGCTTTTCTTGGGCATGAAAGGAAGGCCGGCCTTCCTGACCGCCGCCATGAACTTGCGGGAATCCTCCGGCACCACGTCGATCTGGGCCCGGCGCCCCTGGGGGTAGCCGGTGCAGGCCAGCAGGTTGATCCCCGCGCTCACCAGGGTCGAGAGCACCTTGAACGCCTCTCCCGGCCGGTTGGGCACCTGGATGGAGAAATAATCGACTCTGCGCACGCTATCGGGCACGGCGGGTGTTCTCAACCGACGGGAAGAGCGGCTGGCCGAGGCACCCTGGTCCCGGCCGCCACCGCCCGCAACGCCGGGCGGCTCACAGGGCGTTCAGGAATTCCTTCCAAGGCGTTCCCGCCAGGGTCTCGGTGGTGGAATGGCCGTAGGCGCGAATGATCATGGCGGCTCTTTCCACCTCCTTCACGTCGGCCGCCTCCACCACGTCCACCGCGTCGAAGCGCCCGAGGGTAGCGTAGCTCTCCTTCCAGGAGACCCCGGGACACTCGGTCCTGATTTTCTCCGAGACGGTGGCTGCGAGGGCCTTGAAATCCTTCGGGTCCTTGAAGGCTTCCGGGGAAAAGCGGCTCAAGATGATGTACGTTGCCATAAGCCACCTCCATGGGATATGGAATCACTCCCCGGGGCAGGGCCCGCCACCGGGGATTCATTTCTCACACCGGCGGGATGAAGACTGACCCTCCCCCGGATCGATCCTGGCCGGGCGGGCAGAAGGCTGCGAGTCGGCTCAATCCTCGCAGCGGGGATAGTCCCCCAACAACCGCGGGGGTGTCCCCTCCTCCCCGTTGTCGTGATCGTAATAGCGGGTGGGACCATAGCAGTACCGGGACGGTCCCCCATAGGAGTGGGCCCGCGGCGGATCGTACGGAACATGATAGCGCCGCTCGATGACCACCCGGGGCGGCGCTTCATGGGCGTAATACCGGGGAGCGGCGAGGGCGGAGCCGATCAAGCCTCCCAAGAGCCCTCCCAGCACCGCCGCGCCGAAGACGTCTCCCCGGTGGCCGTGGTGAGAGGGGTGATGGCCAAACCCATGCCCCAGGACATCGGCCGGGCCCGCCGCGAAGACCCCTACGGTCGCGAAAGCGATCAAACCGTTCCTCATCCTCGCCTCGCTGCTATTTTGTTATAGCCTAACCGCGGCAAGCCGCCAGGCGCCGCGCCTCCTTACTTTAGACCGAGCCGGCGGGCGAGCTTGTGCAAATTGCTGGGGTCAACCCCCAGGCTCGCCGCCGTGCGGGACCAGTTGCCCCCGTGGCGGGCCAGGGCCCCTTCGATGTGGCGGCGCAGGAAGCGCTGCTGGGCCTCGTGCAGGGTAAGCCCCGGCACCATGGTCGCGGGGCCTGCCTCCTCCTCGTCTTCCCCAGCCCGAGGCGGGGCCTCGGAGGCTTCCGGGTCCAGATCCAGGAACCGCCGCTCGATGGTCACGATGGCGTTGGCGCTGGCGGCCCGGGCCCGGGCCTTGAGGGCGGCGCGGCTCACCACGTGTTCCAGCTCCCGCACGTTCCCCGGCCAGGCGTAGGCGAGCAAGGCCTTCTCCGCGTCCCGAGAGAGCCGCAGGCTGCGCACCCCCAGGCGGGAGCGGTTCAACTCCAGGAAGTGACCCGCCAGGAGCAACACGTCGTTGCCCCGCTCCCGCAGGGGCGGCACGAAGACGGGATAGACACTCAGGCGGTGGTACAGGTCGGCCCGGAACCTCCCCTGGCGCACCGCCTCCTTCAGGTCCCGGTTGGTGGCGGCGACGATGCGCACGTCGATTCTGACCGGGACATCCGACCCCACCCGCTGCGCCTCGCCGTGCTGAATCGCCCGCAGGAGCTTGGCCTGCACCGGCAGTGGCAGCTCCCCCACCTCGTCCAGGAACAGGGTGCCTCCCTCGGCGGCCTCGAACTTGCCCGCCCGGTGGCTGACGGCGCCGGAGAAGGCCCCTTTGACGTGCCCGAAGAGCTCGCTCTCGGCCAGGCTTTCGGGCAGGGCGGCGCAGTTCACGTGCACCATGGGGCGCTCCCGCCGCCGGGATAGGGTGTGGATCTCCCGCGCCACTAGCTCCTTGCCCACACCGGTCTCTCCCAGGATCAGCACCGAGAGGTCCGAGTCGGCGATCAGCATCAGCTCCTGTTTGAGCTCCTGGAGGGCCGGGCATTGGCCGATCAGTTCCTGCCGTCCGGCGGTCACCACCGACGCCAGGGCCGCTCCCGCGTCCGCGCGGAAAGTCTTGAGCGCCTCGAGCTGGGCGGAAAGCTCCGCCAAGCGCACGCTCGCCTCGGCGAGGAGCACGAAATGCTTGAGCCGCTCCAGATCGAGCCGGGTGAAGCGCCCCGGGGCGAGGGCATCGAAGGTGAGCACGCCCCAGGCGCGGCCGTCCACGTAGAGGGTCACCCCCATGCAGTCGTGCACGTGCAGGCCGCCCGTGCGGGACTCCACCAGGCCGTCGTAGGGATCGGGAAGATCCGTGTCCGGCTCGAAGATGACCGGCTCGTGGGCGTAGAGAATCGTCTGCAGCCGGGGGTGATCCGCCAAGCGGAAACGCCGCCCCAGGGTCTCTTCCGCGAGCCCCTCCACCGCCACCGGGCGTAGCACCTCCCCCTCCAGCTTGAGGAGCCCGATGGCGTCGCATTCGAAGGCGGATTTGAGGATTTGCACCACCCGCCGGTAGCGCAGCCGGGGCGCCAGGTCCCGCCCCAGGTCGGACATCAGTTGCAACAAAGGTTCCACGGTTCATCCCGCCGTTATCGGTCAATGGTAAATTTTACCATGAGGGTGGAAATAACCATTAATCGCTTTGGTCATATCAACCCTCATTCGGGATTGACATCATGAAAATCAATCGCTTGCTCCTGGCACGGGTCTTGTTTAAAGGAAATCGAATCCCTTAACCCCCTCAGGACTGGAGAAGGTCATGGATTACTTGGAAACCCCGGTGGGCGAGCTGGCAGCCGCCATCCCCGGCGCGACCCGCTTGTTCCGCCAGCATCGCATCGATTTCTGCTGCGGTGGCGAGGAGCCGCTCAAGCAGGCCCTCGAAGCCCGGCGCGTGGACCCGGCCGCCTTCGCCGAGGCGTTGTCCCGGCTCGCCGCCCACCCGGCGCAAGGGGCCGACTGGCGCACCGCGCCCCTCGGGCGGTTGATCGAGCACATCGTGGAAAGCTTCCATGAGCGCCACCGCCGGCAGCTTCCGGAGCTGATCGCCCTGGCCCGCAAAGTGGAGCAAGTGCACGAGCGTCACCCCGCGTGCCCTCGGGGGCTCGCCGAGCGCCTCGCGGCGCTGCGAGGAGAGCTGGAGTCCCACCTGCAGAAGGAGGAGCGGGTGCTCTTTCCCCTAATCCTCCAAGGGGACGGCAACCGAGTGACGACCCCCGTGAGCGTCATGCGCTACGAGCACGACCAGCACGGCCTCGCCCTGGCGGAGCTCCGGACAGCCGCCCATGACTTGGCGCTTCCCGAGGACGCCTGCACCACCTGGCGCGCCTGCTACCGGGGTCTCGAGCAGTTGATCGGCGACCTGATGGAGCACATCCATCTCGAGAACAACGTGCTGTTCCCCCGGGCCATCGAGCAGGCCTGAAGCGGTCGATCCTTCTAAGGAGAATTCTTCCCTATGAACCCGGAAAAAAGACTCTGGCTGACGCTGATCGCGGTACTCGGCGTCACTTTCGCGCTCCTCGGCTTTTTCGGGCGCGAGGTCTACCGCCAGGCGCCGCCCGTGCCCGAGCGCTTCGTCGTCCAGGACGGGGCGGTGCTCTTCACCCATGAGGACGTGATGCAGGGGCAGCTCGCGTGGCAGTCCACCGGCGGCCAGCAGCTCGGATCGGTGTGGGGCCACGGGGCCTACCAGGCCCCCGACTGGACCGCCGACTGGCTGCACCGGGAGCTCACGGCCTGGCTGGAGCTCGCCGCCCGGGATCTGCACGGCCAGCCCTACGCGGCGCTTACCGAGGAGCAGCAGGTGGCCCTCAAGCTCGAGCTCAAGCGCGAGTACCGCGCCAACACCTACGACGCCGCCTCCGGTACGGTCACCCTCACGCCGCGGCGGGCGGCCGCCATCCGCCAGGTCCAGGGCTACTACGATGCCCTCTTCGGAGCCGCGCCCGAGCTCAGGAAGACGCGGGAGAGCTACGCCATGAAGGAGGACACCCTGCCGCGGCCGCAGGACAGACAGAACCTCGCCGCCTTCTTCTTCTGGTCCGCCTGGGCGGCCGCCACCACGCGTCCCGGCTCGCAGGCCACCTACACCAACAACTGGCCCCACGAGCCCCTGATCGACAACGTGCCGACGGCGGAGAACGTGCTGTGGTCGGTGCTGTCGGTGGTGCTGCTCGTCGCCGGCATCGGCGCTTTCATCTGGAGCTGGTCCTTCGGCCGCAAGTACGGGGAGGAGGATTTCAAGCCCCTCGCCCGGGACCCGCTGGCGGCCCTCGCCCTTACGCCCTCCCAGCGGGCGTTATGGAAATACCTGGTGGTGGTGGTCGCCCTGTTTGGCCTACAGGTGCTGCTCGGGGGCTTCACCGCCCACTACACCGTGGAGGGCCAGGCGTTCTACGGCCTGGAGACCTCCCGCTGGCTGCCCTACGCCCTCACCCGCACCTGGCACATCCAGAGCGCCATGTTCTGGATCGCCACCGCGTTCCTGGCGGCGGGCCTGTTCCTCGCCCCCGTGATCAACGGCGGCCGGGACCCGAAATACCAGAAGCTAGGCGTGGACCTGCTGTTCGGGGCGCTGGTGGTGGTGGTCGCCGGCTCCTTCATCGGCCAGTTCCTCGCCGTCAACCAGCAGCTCAAGCTGGAAGTGAGCTTCTGGCTCGGCCACCAGGGCTACGAGTACGTGGACCTGGGACGCGTATGGCAGATCGCCCTGTACGCGGGGCTGATCCTGTGGCTCGCGCTGATGCTGCGGGGGATCGTGCCGGCGCTCAAGCGCGAGAAGCAGAAAAGCCTGCTGATGCTCTTCGCCGCGTCGGTCCTCGCGGTGGGCCTGTTCTACGGCGCCGGCCTGTTCTACGGAGCCCGCACCCACCTCTCGGTGATGGAATACTGGCGCTGGTGGGTGGTGCACCTGTGGGTGGAAGGCTTTTTCGAGGTGTTCGCCACGGTGGCCCTCGCCTACATCTTCTCGACCATGGGCCTGGTGTCGAAGACCAGCGCCGCCCGGGCGTCCCTCGCCTCCGCCACCCTGTTCATGCTGGGCGGCGTGCCCGGCACCTTCCATCACCTCTACTTCTCGGGCACCACCACCTCCATCATGGCCATCGGCGCGGTGTTCAGCGCCCTGGAAGTGGTGCCCCTGGTGGTGGTGGGCATCGAGGCCTACGAGAACTGGCGCCACAAGGACCGCACCCCTTGGATGCGGCGCTACGAGTGGCCCCTCAAGTTCTTCGTGGCGGTGGCTTTCTGGAACTTCGTGGGCGCCGGGGTCTTCGGCTTCCTCATCAATCCGCCCATCGCCCTCTACTACCTGCAGGGGTTGAACACCACCGCGGTGCACGGCCACGCGGCGCTGTTCGGGGTCTACGGCTTCCTGGCGCTGGGCCTGGTGCTGCTCACGCTGCGCAGCCTGCGGCCCGAGGCCCAGTGGAACGAGGCCACCCTCAAGACCGCCTTCTGGTGGATGAACGGGGGGCTCGCCGCCATGATCGTGACGAGCCTCCTGCCCATCGGCCTCTACCAGTTCTGGGCGAGCCTCAAAGTGGGCCTGTGGTACGCCAGGAGCGAAGAATTCCTGCAGCTTCCCCTCCTGGAGACGCTGCGTTGGGTGCGCACCGTGGGCGACCTGGTGTTCATCGTCGGCGCTTTCGCCTTCGCCGCCTTTGTGGTGGGGACCCTCGCCCGGCGACGGCCGGCGATCCCCGCCACGGGGCCGGCGGCCGAGCGGGCCTGAAGCCATGACCGAGACCATGAAAGCGTGGCAGTGCATCGGCTGCGGAAGGATCGAGGCGCCCGAGACGTGCATCGGCGTCTGCCAGGACCGGAAAGTGGAGCTGGTATACGCTCAGGAATACGAGGACGCGCTGGCGCTGGCGCGACGCGCGCGACGGCATGCCCAAGCCCTCGAGGGGCTGGTGCGGCGCGTGGCGTGGACGACGCCGCGGGACGGCAAATGGGAAGACTCCTACCGCAGTCTGCAGGACCAGGCGCGCCGGCTCCTCGCCGCCATGGAGGGCGAGGACCCGAAACCCATACCGCTGGCGGCAGGCAACGAGGACACGGAAAGAGCCTGCAGGCCATAGGCGCGCAGGGCTGCGTCGTTCACCGCCGGCACCGCGAGGATGCGGAAGTCATAGACCCACGTTACGCCCCCGGTCAGGCGAGCCGCGCGCCGTTCGGCACCGGCCGCTCCGGCTGGGACAGGACGATGTTGCCTTCGGCGTCGGGAAAGCCGGTGACCAGCACCTCGGACATGAACGGGCCGATCTGCTTCTTCGGGAAGTTGACCACGGCGACCACCTGCCGGCCCACCAGCTCCTCCGGCCGGTACAGTTCGGTGATCTGGGCCGAGGATCGGCGCACGCCCAGCTCGGGTCCGAAATCGATCCACAGCTTGTAGGCGGGGCGCCGGGCTTCCGGGAACGGCTCCGCCTTGATGACGGTGCCGGCCCGGAGATCGACCCGCAGGAAGTCGTCCCAGGTGATCTCGCCCGAGGGCTCTGCCATGGCGGTTTTCCTCCTTTCTCGAATATCCGAACGGCTTGACGGCGCAAGGGGTATTGCTTAAGTTTAACGAAAAAAGCATCGATAGGAGAATCGTATGACGATCGTCACCGTGTCGCCGAAATACCAGGTCGTGATCCCTCGGGAGGCACGCAAGGCGCTCGGCATTCAGCCCGGGCAGCAGGTTCAAGTCTTGGTGTACGAGGGGCGGGTGGAGTTCGTGCCGGTCAAAAAGCTCAAGAAGATGCGCGGGTTTCTGCGCGGGATCGACACCTCCATGCCGCGCGACAAGGACCGCGTGTGAACCTGGTGGACTCGTCCGGCTGGCTGGAGTATTTCGCCGACGGAGCGAACGCCGACTTTTTCGCGCCAGCCATCGAAGAGGTAGCGCGCTTGATCGTCCCGACGATCAGCTTGCTGGAAGTCTTCAAAAGGGTGCTGCAACAGCGGGGCGAGAACGACGCGCTGCAGGCCGTCGCCCTGATGCAGCAGGGCAAGCTTGTGGAGCTCGATGCCGGCTTGGCGCTGAGCGCCGCAAAGCTGGGCCACGAGCTGAAATTGCCGTTGGCCGATAGCGTCATTCTCGCCACCGCGCGGAAGTACAACGCCATCGTGTGGTCCCAAGATAGCGACTTCGAGGGATTGGAAGGCGTGCGTTATATCGCGAAGTCCTGAACCTCGGTGAGCGGCATCTCGTCGCGCATCCGCCGCCCGCCTCCCCAGGATCGACATCAGGCCAGGCCGTCTTTGCCGAAGGCAGTCTCACCGCGCAGACGCGGCTCAAATGAAAACGCCCAACCGGAAAGAGTTGGACGCTGAATGGTGGCGTTGCTTATTGCCGGCATCGGCGCTTTTCTTTGGATCTGCTCCTTCGGCCGCAAACACGGGAAGAAGATTTCAAGCCCCTTGCCCGGCACCCACTGGCAGCCCTCGCCCTCACCCGTACCTGGCATCTCCAGAGCGCCCTGCTATGGATCGCCACCGCGTTCCTGGCGGCGGGCCTGTTTCTCGCCTCGGTGATCAACGGCGGCCGGGACCAGAAATATCAAAAGCTGGGCGTGGACCTGCCGTTCGGGGCGCTGGTGGTGGCGGTCGTTAGCTCTCGGCCGCGCCGGGAGGCAAAGATGGATTGCTCCTGGCGCTAGCGGTGAGTCGGGTGAGCACCGGAGGGCATTAAAGGCTATGAGGACATGGGTGCGCCGTTGCCAATTCGGTCGAGCCGGGTATTTCCCGCGGCCCTCATCGCCGCGCACCGGGCGCGCCGGCACGGGCGAGCCAGCGAGCGGCGAAGGCCTCCGCCGGCTGCGGGTAGCCAAAATGAAAGCCCTGCGCAAAATCGCAGCCCAGCGCCCGCAGCCGCTCCGCCTGAGCCTCGGTCTCGACGCCTTCCGCCAGGGTGGCAAGCCCCAGGCTGCGAGCCATAGCGATGATGGTCCTGACGATGGCCTCATCGTTCCCATCGGAGAGCATGTCGCGCACGAAAGAGATGTCGATCTTGAGGGTGTCCACCGCGAAGCGTTTGAGATAAGCGAGGGACGAGTAGCCGGTACCGAAGTCGTCGATGGCGATGGCAAAACCCGCCTCCTGCAGGGCCTCGGTTACCGCCACCGCCCGTTCTGGATCCGCCATCACGCCGCTTTCCGTGATCTCGAGCTCGAAAACCTCGGGATCGATGCCCGCCTCCTCCACGATGGCGCGCACTTTGGCGACGAATTCGAGATCCTCGAACTGCCGGGCATCCACGTTGACTGCCAGGCGTCCGGGCAGCTCGAAGCCCGCCGCCTTCCACATCTGCATCTGGCGGCAGGCCGAGCGCAAGACCCATTCCCCGAGCTGCCCCATGAGACCGCGCTCCTCGGCCACCGGGACGAAATCCGCGGGACTCAGCGCTCCCCATTGGGGATCCGTCCAGCGCAGCAGGACCTCCGCGCCGGTGAGGGCTCGGGTATACAGGTCGAACTGGGGTTGATAGTGGAGTTCCAGCGCATCGCTGCTGAGCGCCTGTTCCAAGCGCATCCCCATCTCCAACCGCCGGGCGAGCCCCCTGCCCATCTCAGGCCGGTAGAAACACCAGCTCATTTTGTCCGCTTTGGCGCGATACATGGCGATGTCGGTATTCTTGAGCAGCTCATCGGGACAACGGCCGTCATCCGGATAGAAGGCAATGCCGATGCTCGCCCCCACGGAGAAAGCCTGACCCCGCACTATCAGGGGTTGAACTAAGGCTTGTTGTATGCGCTCGGCGATGCGCATCGCCCCCGCCTGGTCTGCCCCAGGGGCGACCACCAAGAATTCGTCGCCGCCGATGCGTGCCACCGTCTCCTCCTGGCGCAGCGTGGCCTTTAGGCGACGGGCCACCTCCAGCAGCACATCATCTCCCGTGGCGTGGCCTTGGGTGTCGTTGATCTCCTTGAAACGGTTGAGGTCCAGAAACAGCAACGCCACCCGGTCGCCGCGGCGCTCTGCAGCGGCGAGCGCCTGCTTGAGCCGGTCCAAGAGCAAGGCCCGGTTGGGGAGCCCGGTCAGGGAATCGTAGAAGGCGAGCTGCTCGATCCTCGCTTCAGCAACTTTGTGCTGGGTCAAATCGGTCATGCCCCCGATCATGCGTAACGGCTTCCCTGCTGCATCGCGGATCACGTAGCCCCGGTCCAAGACATGGGCATAACAGCCATCCTTACGTAGAAAGCGATATTCGTCCGACCAGGTAAGGCCGTCACCGTCGATGACCGCATATATCCCTTCCAGGACCCGCGACGTGTCGTCGGGGTGGATACGGGTGATCCAGGAATCGATAGTGGATTCGATCTCGTCGCGGCGGAAGCCAAACAAGGCCTCGAATCCTTCGCTCCACCATAGCGTATTATTCTTTAGATCCCAATCCCACAAAGCATCGTTGGTGACCCGCGCCAATAAACGAAAGCGCTCTTCGCTCTCCTGTAGAGCTTCCCGAGCGCGTACCTGCTCGGTCACGTCGTTCACCAACACCGCCCGCGCCGACCTCCCCTCGAACTCGAGATAGTGAGAGCTCACCTCCACCAACATGACGCTGCCGTCCTTGCGCAGGTGCCGCCAGACCCCCGACCGGTATAGGCCCCCTAGACCCGCCTCGGCAACCGCGCTGAGCAGCCGCGGCGTCTCCTCGGGCGGACGGATATCGCGGATGGTCATGGCCAGGAATTCCTCCCGCCTCCAACCATAGCGATCGACAGCGGCATCGTTCACCGCAAGAAAGCGCAACGTCTCCAGATCGTAGATCCACATGGGATGAGGATTCGCCTCGAACAAGGCGCGGTAGCGCCGCTCGCTTTCCTGCAAGACTTCCTGCGCTCTGCGCTGCTCCGTAACGTTGCGTAAGTAGGCGGTGAAGCGGGGCCGCCCTTCCACGTCGGTGCGCACGATGGCAAGCTCTACGAGCATTTCGCCTTTGTCCTTGCGCTGCGCCGGCATCTCGAGGCGGCGGCCGAGGACAGTGCTCTCGCCCGTGGCGAGATGGCGCTCCAGGCCACGCCGGTGGCGCTCCCGTAGCGCCGGTGGGATGATGAGCTCTGCCATGTCCCGGCCGATCGCCTCCGCCCGGGAGTAGCCAAACAGCCGCTCCGCCGCCGGGTTGAATTCGACGACCCGGCCCGTGTGGTCGATGCCGATCACCGCGTCCAGGGCGGACTCGACCATTGCCCGAGCATAGGCCTCGCTCTCCTGCAGCGCCCGCGCAGCGCGGCGCTCTTCCGTCTGATCCCGAAATACCAGCACCACGCCCGTCGTGCGCCCGCTCGCATCCCGAATAGGTGCCGCCGCGTCGGCGATGGGCAGCTCGCGTCCGTCCCGAGCCACCAATACGGTGTGATTGGCGAGCCCCACCACGACTCCTTCCTTAAGGACTCGCTCGACCGGATTCCTTACTGCCGCTCGGGTGTGTTCGTTGAAGATGGGAAAAATCTCTTTAAGCGATCTTCCTTGGGCTTCTGCCTCGCGCCAGCCGGTGAGCTGCTCGGCCACCGGGTTCATGCGGGTGATGCGTCCGGCGGTGTCGGTGGAAATCACCGCGTCGCCGATGGAATAAAGGGTGGCCCGAAGCTCCGCCTCTCGCGCAGCAAGCAAGGCAAAGGTCCGATGAAGCTGTCCCGCTTCCTGGGCGATCTCCAGGACCACCCGACGTCCGCCCAGGGCAAAAGTCCGAGAAACCGTATGAACTTGAAAGGCGCGGCCGTTTTTTCCGCGATGGCGCTCAAGGCCACTCTTGGGGCGCGAGCTACCCACCCGCCACGCTCCCGCTTTCATGGCGAGGAACTCGCGCCGGCTGTAGCCGTAGGCCCGTAGGGCGGCGTCGTTCACCGCCAGCACCGCCCGGGTACCTGGGTCCCAGAGCCACATGGGCAGGGGATGGGCTTGAAACACGCGTCGGAAAAAAGCTTGGTTTCTCAACGATGCAATTTTCATGAAGGGCCTCGGGTCGTGCCGCCCCAATTGATACTATAACCCAGTGTTTTGGCCGGGGAGAGCTCGACTCGCGCAACGAACCGCCGCCGCCAGGAGCGATCCTAGCGTTGCCTCTGGACGAGCCGCGCTCCGCTCCGTACCGTCCGCTCCGACAGGACGAGGGTGATGTTGCCTTCGGCATCGGGGAAGCCGGTAACCAGCACTTCGGACATGAACGGGCCAACCTACTTCTTCGGAAAATTGACCACGGCGACCGCCCATCGGTCCACCAACGTCCCTAGCCGATACGGTCAGGTGAATTGGTCCGAGGCCTTACGCACGCCCAGCTCAGGCCCGAAGTCAATCCTGGAGGTACAGGCTCGGTCATCGACCCGCAGGAATCTTCCCAGGCGATCTACCCCCCGTTTTCCACTGACGGCTTCTTACTGCTTATCCGAGCCCATCGGCGGTCATCGCCCGAAGCGAAGCAGCCTAGTCGCACCGCGAGTCTCCGCCATGCTCTTTAGACCCCCTCCCTCGCCCAAAAAAGTCTCGTTTTCTTGCGCCGGAAGAGAAAATTTTGCGCTTCCTCATCTTTTACCCCAGGCGCGTTCGCTGAAAAAAAGGCGACCCCACGATCGAATTCTATCCCCCGGCGGCCGGCATTATCGTTGAAAAGCCGCCCATTTTGCCTGCTTTCCCGGTCACGGTCCGCGCGGACGCTTCGGTATCTTAGGGGGACCTACCAGGCGGCTCAAGAAAACGCCGCGGGTGACGTTAATCAGGCACGGCGGAAGCGGCGGTCGGGACTGCTTCTGGAGACGCCACCCGAGGATTTTCGGGCGGTTTAGACGAGTAGGGAAAAGCCTCATGCGCGCTCTTACCATTGCACAAAAGCTGTATCTCGGATTCGGAATCGTTCTTCTGATCTTGCTCATCCTGGTGGTCACCGTGGGACGGAACTTCTCCCGGGTACAATCCACCGTGGCCATGACCGATCACACTTACCAAGTGATGCTCGAGTCGGAGCACCTGCTCGCCAGCCTGATCAATATGGAAACCGGCATGCGCGGCTTCTTGATCGCCGGCAAGGAGGAATTCTTGGAACCCATGAATCTGGGTGAGACCCAGTTCGCCCAGGCGCTGGGTCGCATCGCCAAACTCACCGAGGACAACCCCCAGCAGCAGGACAGGATACAGAAGCTCTCGGCCATGAAAAAGCGCTGGATCAGCGAGAGCGTCAAACCCTCGATCGAGCTGCGGCGCCAGGTGTCGAACGACGCGCAGCGAATGGCGGACCTCGTCGCGCTCGTCGCCCAAGCGAAGGACAAAGCCCAGATGGACGGAATGCGCGCCGTGCTGAAGGACATCAGCGACGAGGAAAGAAAGCTCCTGAAGCAGCGGGCGCAAGAGGCAGAAGCCACGCGGTCGCAAACGGTACTGGTCCTGGCCGTCGGCGGAATCCTGGCGGTTGCGGTAGGCACCGTCGTGGCCGTGGGAATTTCCCGTAGCCTGGCCAAGCGCCTGGGGCAAGCCGTTGCGCTGACCAGCGCTGTGGCCCAGGGCGACTTCAGCCGGCGCCTCGAGGACTCCTCGCGAGACGAGATCGGCCACCTGATCCAAGCTCTGGGGCAGATGCAGGAACGGTTGAGCGCGATGCTCCAGCAGATCAAGCAAGGCGCCGAGCACGTGCTCCAGAGCGCCGAGCGGGTAAGCAGCGCCTCTCAGCAGTTGGCCACCGCCGCTCAGGAGCAAAGCAGCGCAGCTTCCAGCATGGCTGCCGCCGTCGAGCAGTTAACGGTCAGCATCAACCATATCTCCGATTCGGCCAAGGATGCCCACCATTTGTCGGCCGAATCCGGTCGAACGTCCGAGGAAGGAGTCGAGGTCATTCAGCAAACGGTGGAGGGAATTCGCAGCATCTATGAAACGGTACGCAGCGCCTCCGAAAACGTGTCCAAACTCGGACAGCATGCCAACAAGATTTCCACCATCGTCGGCGTGATTAAGGAAATCGCGGACCAAATCAACTTGCTCGCGCTCAATGCGGCGATCGAAGCGGCCCGCGCCGGCGAGCAAGGGCGGGGTTTCACCGTGGTGGCCGATGAAGTGCGCAAGCTGGCCGAGCGCACCGGGGGGTCCACCCACGAGATCGGAGAAATGGTCAAAGAGATTCAGGCGGGCGTGGCCGAAGTGGTCGACGGCATGGCCCAATGGGCGAATCAGGTGGAAAAGGAGGTGGAACTGGCGAACCGCACCGGTGAAGCCATCGAAAAAATTCGCAACTTTTCCGCACGGGTAGTGCAAGTGGTCAACGATATCTCCAACACGCTCAAAGAGCAGAGCACGGCGGCGAACGACGTCGCGCAAAACGTGGAGAAGATCGCCCAAATGTCGGAGGAAAATAACCGCGCCATGGAGGAATCCACCCACGTGGCTCAAATCCTGCGACAACTCGCGACGGAAATGGACCATGCGGTCGCCAAGTTCAAGCTCGCGTGAGCCTCTGCCGACGCTCGCAGGATGCGGGCACGCGACGGGCGCAGACGGCTCGCGTTTTTCATCGGCCGCGGCCGCATAACGCTTGCGAAGCGAAAGATCCGCTCGTTTGTCCCTATGTAATGCTTGTCCTCGGCAGGAGGGCCCTTATCCGATGGAGCCTTTCCAAAGCCGCCGCGGCCATGGGAAGCGCTCCCAGCGCCTCGCGGTCTCGTTTGAGGCTCCAGGAGCCCATCGCCTCGCTCGAACCCTTCGAGCGGTTGTGGCGCCGGGTGCTACAGGACGTTGCGCAGCCCGAGAGCTTCGGGATAGGGATTCAGGTAATGCTGCCGCTCCAGGTAGGGCACGCGATGTCGGCGCAAGTGGTGCTCGAGCAGGGTGAGGGGCGCGATAAGAGGTACGATGCCTAGGCGATATCGTTCGATGAGCCCGACGAGCTCCTGCCGGTCTTGGGCATCCAGCCGCTCGCTCACATAACCCAGCAGGTGCTGCAGGACGTTGGCGTGGGCGCGCCGAGTCGCCCGGCGCTTGAGCGCCCCCATGAGCTCGGCCGCGTACTCGCGGGCGAGCGCCTCTATCGGCCGGCGGCCCGCTTCGGCGACCAGCCGCCCCAGGCGCCGGTAGGCGGCCTGGCTGTGGGCGAGCACCTGAAACTTGTGCTCGGTGTGAAAGGCCACCAGCCGCGCCGGGGTGAGCCCTCCGCGCAGCAGGTCCTGCCAGCGGCGGTAGACGTAGACCCGCTCGATGAAGTTCTCCCGCAGCGCCGCCTCCGCAAGCCGCCCCTCCTCCTCGCACGGCAGTAGGGGATTGGCCGCCATGAACGCGCGGGCATAGATCCCGGCGGACTGCCCCGCGGGGGTCCCAAAGGGGCTGTAGACCCGCACCCGCTCCATGCCGCAGGAGGGCGATGCGCGCTTGAAAACGTAGCCGCAAAGCCCCTTAAGCTCGGCCGCCATGCGCCGGCCGTAGGTCTCGAGCCGGTCGGTGAAGTCCTGGGAAGGATCGCGGGCGCCCACCGCGCGGATGCCCTGCGGACATCGCACCAGGCGGATGGTCTCGCGCGGCACCCCCAGGCCGATGGCCACCTCGGGGCACACCGGCACGAATTCGAAGTAGCGGGCGAGCGTCTCCGTCAGGTAGGCATCGCGTTTGTGCCCCCCGTCGAAACGCACCTCCGCCCCCAGCAGGCAACTGGAGATGCCGATGCGGATTCTCTCGGGTGTATCCTTTTGCGCGCTCATGGGAGCTTAGACAAGTAAGGGCAAGCTTCAGGCAGGTCTTCCTTCTGAGTAGCCTTAAGGCCCCAGCGTGAACCACGACCTATTAGACCCTTTCTTCGATCAGAAAGACAAGAAAAGCGGTGCGGCATCCTTCTCCTCCGCTCAAGGCCCGCGCCCGCTTCGCTCCTCCTGGATCGACCTCGTGTGGGCTATCCCCCGTTCATACACCAGCCCATGAAGCCGTATCAAATCGATCGCACAGGGAGATGCGCTCGGATCGCTTTTCGGTAGCAGGATCAATGGGTTCGGGCGCCTTTAGCAGCAAAGCGGTTCAGAACCGCTAGCGCACGACGTGGCGTATAACCGTAAACAGTTCTTCGGCCAGTTCAACCGCGACAAGCGCCGCGACGACTGCTACGGCGATCGCAAGCAGGAGGCAAAGTAGGCTGGATCGGAGATCCCCGCTAGCAGCAGCCGCTGGGGGAAGCTCGCCGCATGCGGCGGCCGACGAGGTCCGATCCGCGTAACGCGCTGCCCAGCAGCTCGGGCCCGAGCTTGCGCGGACAGCGAGCCCGCCGCCGGACCCGACGGGACGGCGGCGGCTCCGAGCCTCTCGAGGTGCACGGAAAGCCGGGCAATTTCCTCACGCAGGGTCTCGAGTTCGGCTTACACCCCCCGGAGGAGATGTCGTAAACCTCTGTCATTGCTCCTCTTCCTCAGCGCGTCCAGAGCCGTTCGCGTTCGACCCGACCCCGGTCGTCGAGCCGCACCTCGACCGTCTCGCCATAGGGGTTCACCGCCACCGCCTCGACATGGCGCGGGCCACGCTCGATAAAGCCGATGTTCGTGTAGCCGAGCGCGGAGAGGCGCTCACGCGCAGCGGTTTCGGACAGGCCCCCCCGGTCGTTAAGCTTGCGCTCATACTCGCGCAGGCGCCCGTCGCGGTCGAATTTTGCCTCGATCCGCATCCCGTCGCGGGTGTAGCCCTCGACCTCGATCTCGCCGCGGGGTCCATGCTCTAGGTCAATCTCGGTGATGCGAGCGAAGTCCGCCAACCGCGGCTCGCGGCGCAGCTGGGGCGGCAAGAGCGCCGCGACTATACTTTCGGGCAGGCCGACTCCGTCGCTCTTCACTTGTCTGACCTGCTCGCCCTGGGCTTCGGCCCGGATCCAGCCACCTCCAGGCAGGCGGGCGTGGAACTTGGTTTCACCGCGTTCGCCGCGTCGGCTCACGACCTCACTCAGGCCAAGACCGCGCAGCGGGGCCGGAAGCCCAGCCTCGCTCGAAGCCGTTGCCTGCGCCGTAGCGATGCTTAGATCGGTCGCCGCAAAGGTCATCCCCTCGCGCGTGCCGGTCAGATCGACCCGTGTCCCTGGCGCGGGCGCCAACACGCCTTCGGGCAGCGTCGCTAAGATTCGCCCTTCGGGCGTGGCGATAATCACTTGTCGGCCAAAGGACTCGGCTACGGTACCGGTGAGCCGCGCCTCCTGCGCGGCAAGCGGCCCGGCCAGGGCGGCCGATAGCATAATCGTGGTCATGAAGTTGCGCATAACGCTCTCCTTTAAGTGTTGACGATTCGTTTATGGCAGATTCGCGTTGAATACAACTGAAACGGCGTGGTTCGGGATTCGTTGAGAGTATTCTCCGGTCGCAGGGTGCGACTCAGTGCCGGACGCGGCTGAGAAATGCGTAACGACCTTGTCTAGCTTAGAGAGCGAGCCGTCGAACAGAGCCAGATTGGCTATCGTGGCGGTAAACTCTCTTGGTGCCCTGTTGTCGCAGCTCAGTTCGCTGTCGGGCACCAAAAGCAGCACGATAGTCACTCCAATGGCAACGCTTGACCAAGATAAGCCAGACAAGACACTTGACAGAGCAAGGTTCGACACGGGGGCGAGCCAGTCAGTCGGTGGCCATAATGATCATAAAACTCGTTCTCTCGCTTTTTTTTCCGAATTTTTTTCTCGCTTAACACGGTCGAATGCAGGGGAAACGATTCTGTTTGGTTTTTGTTGAGGGCTCGACGTGTAAAAGAAGAAGGCATGCGCTCTGTTCTGCTGAACTTCCTGCTAGCCCTGTGGCTGATGCAGGCCACGACCCTTCCGGCGAGCGCCGGCACACCCGCTGACGCCGCGCTCCTTGGCCCCGAGGCTGCACTCGCCTGTGCCGCTGCGCGCTACCGGGGCGAGGCACTGCGGATCGCGCCAAAAGAGGGCGGCCGCGTGCAAGAGTTAAGCTGGCGTACACCCGCAGGCAACATGTTGCGCATCCGCTTGGTCGCTCCCGGCTGCCGCTTTGTCGAGGTGCGGGGTGTGGGCCAGGCCGAAGCACGCATCCTGCCAGGAGACAGCCCATGAAGGTACTGGTGGTCGAGGACGACCCTGACCTCGCAGCCCAGATCGGCGCAGCACTGGCCGAGGCGGGCTATACGGTCGAAACCGCCCATGACGGGGCGGAGGGAGAATATCTTGGTGCAACCGAAACGGTGGGCGCAGCGGTGCTCGACCTCGGCCTGCCGGCGATGGACGGGATCGAGGTGCTGCGGCGCTGGCGTGCCGGGGGCCTGACTTTTCCAGTGCTGATCCTGACTGCGCGCGAGTCCTGGGCCGACAAGGTGGCTGGCTTTCGCGCCGGGGCGGACGATTATGTGCTCAAACCTTTCCGAATGGAGGAGGTAGTGCTGCGGCTTTCGACCCTGATCAGGCGTGCGGCCGGCCATGCGAGGGCTGAAATCGCGGCGGGAGGGCTCGTACTCGACACCGCCACGGGGCTTGTGACGCTGGACGGGTTGCCGCTGAAGCTTACCGCCTTTGAGGCGCGACTTTTGCGCTATCTGATGCTCAATCGCGGCCGAGTGGTCAGCCGTACGGAGTTGTTCGAACACATGTACGACCGAGACGCTGACCGCGACTTCCGCTCGCTCGAAGTGGTGATCGGGCGCATCCGGCGCAAGATTGGCGAGGGTCGGATCGAGACGCACCGGGGCGAAGGCTACCGGCTTCTGCCCGGTGACCCCACATGAGGGCACGTCCCCCCGCCCTGCACTCGATTCGGGCGCGGCTTCTGCTGTGGTCGGGAGTGCTGACGGCGGTAGCGCTTATCGTAGCCTGGGTAGCGCTTTCGACAGTGCTGTCGGATCTCGTGACCCGTCGCCTTCAGGCCGAGCTTGCCGCCGCGGCGCGGGGGGTGATGGCGGCCGCGGTTTGGGACGAGGGGACAAGCACATTGCGCCTCGATCCCCCGCCCGCGGATCCGCGCTTCGAACGCCCGCTTTCGGGCTGGTACTGGCAGGTGGCGGACGGCGTGCAAGTGCTTGCCCGCGCCCCAGCGCTCGTGGGCGGGGATTTCGGCCCCGAAGGCCGCAACACCGAAGGGCCGGACGGGGCAGCGCTGATCGCCCACCGTGAAGACTTCACCGCGCCAGGGGACGGACGGGCCCTGACTGTCACCGTCACGCTGCCTGCGGCCGCGGCTGAAGCCGAGCTCGCCGCAATCCGCCGTCTCGTAGCGCTGACGCTTCTTGTACTGGGTGCGGCGTTACTCGCTGCGCAAGGACTTGCGGTTCGGGCAGGGCTTCTCGACCTCGAGCGTTTTGCCCGCGCCGTGGCCGCGGTGCGCGATGGTAAAGCACGAACGCTGCCGCCGCCTGCCGCGGCCGAGCTGGCGCCCTTGGCCGCCGAGCTCGATAGACTGATTGCCGCCCAGGCCGTGCAGGTTGAACGCGCCCGCGCTCATGCCGCTGACCTAGCCCACGCGCTGAAGACGCCCCTCGCAGTGCTCGCAAACCGCGCCCGGACCGAGGATGCGCCGCTTCTCGACCGCATGGACCGCATCATCCGTTGGCACCTTAAGCGCGCCCGGGCGGCGGCCGGCTTCGACCCCACGGCGCGGGCAGCCGTCGCGCCGGTGCTGGAGGAGGTGGCTCTGGTCATGGGCCCCGCGGCGCGCCGGCGTGGACTAACCCTGACCATAGACTCCGCGAGTGTGCCCGACTTCCGCGGCGACGCCGAGGATCTAGCCGAGATTCTGGGCGCACTCGTCGAAAACGCGGTGAAATGGGCGCGCAGCACCGTGCGGGTCGCGGCGAGCGGCGCGGGCGGACGACTTCTCCTCGAGATCGTCGACGACGGCCCCGGCATCCCGGCCGAGGCGCGCACCCACCTTCTGACTCGCGGCGCGCGCTTCGATGAGAGCGCTCCCGGCCACGGCCTCGGCCTCGCCATCGCCGCAGACCGCATCCGTGCCTATGGCGGTTGTCTCGCACTGGAAGACGCGCCCGGAGGCGGTCTTCTCGCCCGCGTTACCCTGCCCGCCTGACCAACGCCGGGTGCGATCGTGTCCCTTTACCCTTATCCGTCTTCTGCGACGGCGGTAAAATCTTCCACCCCTTGCGGGTAGCGAAAGCGGTAGTGTGGTCGAAAAGGTTGTCGAGTATGCGGCGCGAGCGAGAGCGCCGATGGCGCCCATCGCGTCTTTCGCGAGATGCCGAACGGCAGGGCGGTCTGCCGAGCGAGTGCGGCGGTCTGCTAGCCGAGACGCACGCTGGAATGGGCGGTTCAAGAGCCCGCTTCGGGGCCTAAGGGGCCCTGTCTTGACGCTCGGTAAAGCGACCGATGGTCCAAACAAAACACCATAATGGGATGGGTGGCCGCAACCGATACCGCACCCGATAAGACGCGCAACTTGCGCTGGGCAGCAGAGAAATTGAAAGCGTAGCGCCGCAACGCAGAAAACGGGGATACCGCTCAGCCGGCTGCCGGCTCAAGCACCACGCGCGTCACTGCTCACGGCGCTTGACTCGACGTTAGGATGCAAAAGTGCACGCAGAAGCGGATTGGGAAAGCGTCGCTCCATCGTCACTGCGTAAAAGGTCTCCGCGATACCCGGCAACTGGTGGGCCTCCACCAATACACCCGTCGCGATCTCGTCCCTAATGACGATCAGCGGCAACACGGCAAGTCCGACGTCGTCGCGGGCGAGCAGGCGCATCATGGCCATATCCTCGACTTCTGCTGCGATTCGCGGGCGAATGCCCAGCCGGCCTACCAGCGCGTCGAAACCGATCCTCACGCCGCTGTCGGTGGTCGGCACGATGACCGGATGGGTGCGCAAGCGATCGGCGAGACTGCTCTTCTTCTTGCCCAAGCGTTTCGGCGTTCCGACGAGGCTGACGGGCTGTTCGGCGAGGCGATGCGCGACGAATGGCGTGAGCGTGTCGCGTGCTGGCACCTGATTGATGAGCACGACGTCCAAGCTAAGCGCTTCGAGCGATCGCAGCAGCTCGGCTGCGCTTCCCGAGCGCAGGATGAGCTCTATGTCGGTACGGCCGAGGATCGGGCGAAGAAACGCGAGCAGAAAGTTCCGCGAGAGCGTGGCAAGCGCGCCGACGCGCAATGCCTGCCGCGCCGAGCCTGTCTGGCGTAGCGTAGCGATAAGCTCGTCGCCCGTTGCGAAGATTGCGTCGGCATGGTCGAGTACGATGCGGCCAGCTTCTGTCAGATGCAATTGACGGCCGCGACGCTCGAACAGTGCATGGCCTAAACGTTCTTCGAGTTTGCGTATCTGCAGCGAGAGTGCGGACTGGGTAAGGTTCAGCCGCCGGGCGGTGCGCGTAAGTTTGCCGTCATGGGCGACCGCCCAAAAGTAGCGAAGATGATGGTAATTGAGCGCAGCCATATAGTTCTATTATATAGAACGAAATCGTAAAAACAATGCATTTTATTTAGAAAAGCTTGGAGGTTATCCTTGCCGCGAAGGTACATCCCAGACCTGGAGACGTCCGTGTCCCTCGATCACTTGCCTCTTGCCGCCCCCCTGCCATTGCTCCTCGCCGCGAGCATGGCGTTTTTTTGGCCCGGTCGACGCCCGCGCCTGATACCTGCACTGGCAGAGGGCGCAGCGCTCACCGCCATCGTGGTCGCGCTGGGCGCGCTTGGCTTACTTCTCGTTAACGGTCCTAGCACCAGTCCGCTGATCGGCGCTGGTGGGATCGGGCTCTCAGCGCGGCTCGACGCGGTCAGCATTACCATGCTCCTGCTCGTTTCGTTCGTCGGCTGGACTGTGATCCGCTACGCGCGCACCTATCTCGACGGCGAGGCTCGTCAGGGCGCTTTCACCGGCTGGATCTGCGCTGGGGTTGCCGCCGTACTCCTGTTGGTCCAAGCTGGCAATCTCGCGCAGCTCGCTGGCGCCTGGATCGCGACCAGCCTCTGTCTGCATCGGCTCCTGCTCTTTTATCCCGAGCGCGCAGCGGCACAGCGCGTCGCGCGCAAGAAAGCCCTGTTCTCCGGCATGGGTGCAACCGCACTCTTGATCGCGACGGTACTCCTCGGCACCGGCTACAGCACCGCGGACATCGCCGCGATTAACGCCGCCGCCCGCGCGGGCGAGGCGCCGGTCGCGGCGCTAGTCGCCGCCGCGCTGTTAGCGCTTGCCGCGCTATTGAAGTCGGCTCAGTTTCCGACCCATAGCTGGCTAACCGAGGTAATGGAGGCACCCACACCGGTGTCTGCGCTGCTGCATGCCGGCGTAGTCAACGCCGGCGGCTTTCTCTTGATCCGCTTCGCCGACGTGATGCTTCAGGCGCCAGGGATACTAGCCGCGCTGGCGATGATAGGCGGCTTCAGCGCGCTATTCGGTGCGCTGGTAATGCTGACGCAGCCGGCGGTGAAGACCTCGCTCGCGTGGTCGACGCTGGCGCAGATGGGTTTCATGATCCTGCAATGCGGGCTGGCGCTGTTTCCGCTCGCGCTGCTGCACATCGTCGCCCACTCGCTGTACAAGGCACATGCGTTCCTCGCCTCGGGCGGAGCGGTCGAGCGAGTGGCATCCATCCGACGGCCTGGGCCGGTGGCGATTCCGAACGCAGCCGCCGTGGCGCGCGCCTTCGCACTTGCGCTGGCGATCTACACGGCGATCGGCGCCGGCTTCGCCGCCGCGTTTGGGCTACAATCCAAGTCCCCGCAGTCGCTAGCGCTCGGGACGATCCTGATTTTCGGCGTAGCTTATCTAATCGCGCAGGGCCTAGCCGACGCCGTCCCGCGTGCGCTGACGCGGCGCACCGCGATGTATTCGGTCGCAACCGCGGTCGGTTACTTTGCGCTGCAGACCGCCGCCGAATGGCTGACCGCCGACACGCTGCCGCCAGCGCCGGAGCCCGGACGGCTAGAGTGGACGCTGATGGCGCTGGCAGTGCTGAGTTTTGGCGCGGTGGCGCTGGCCCAGGCGATGCTACCGCTGTGGGCCGACCATCCAGCGGTACTTGGCTTGCGCGTGCACCTGGCCAACGGCTTTTACATCAATGCAGCCCTCGACCGCTGGCTCGATGGCTGGCGCGTAAGGAAAACGACATGACTATAGGGCAACCCTCACCGATGCCGATTGCTACCGCCGGCGCGGTCATGGTCGGCGCCGATGCGGTGCAAAGCGCCGTGCGCTGCGCCGCGCAGATGATCCCGCCGCTGTGGCCGCTTGAAGCCACGGTGGCCGTCAACCCGTTCCTCGGCATGAGCGGTGAGCCGCTCGCGACCGCGGCGGCACGGCTGCGGCGCGTCGCTGGCATCCGCGTGACGCTGCCGCGGCACGTGTACCGCGAGCGCATACGATCCGGTGAAATCACCGATGTCGATCTCGCTGCCGCGGCGAACGTCGCCCCGGCGTGGGCGGCGCCGGTGCGGGTGGCTGAACTCAAAGCCGCCGCCGAGTCCGACCGCGGATTGCCGGTGCCGCTTGCCACCGTGGCCGATCTCGCCGCGCAAGCCTGCGGCATCGATTGGCCGGCGCTGGTGACCGATCGCATCAGCCACTGGGCCGCCGGCTATTTCGATCGCGGTCAAGCTTTATGGGCGGCGCCGCGCGGCCGCCATGCGTACGAGTCCTGGCGTGCGGCGGCAGAACACGATCTTACGCCAGAAATCGCCGGGCTAGATGGCTTTTGCACCTTCGCCGCCCGATTGCCGGAGTCGGCCGATGCTGCGATCGCCAATGCAGTGGTGCGGCTCGGTCTGCGCGCTACAGCGCTAGAGGTATATTTCCACCGGCTGTTGACGACGCTGGGCGGTTGGGCGCAGTTTGCGCGCTACCTATCGTGGCAGGCAGAACTGAATGGTGCTGTTGACGGTACGCTGCGCGATTTGCTGGCGATTCGGTTGACTTGGGAAGTGGCGCTCCTTTGTCAGTACGGCAATGCGATCGGGGACGGCTGGCGCACGGCCGCCGCGGCGTACGCCGAGCCGATCGCGCCGACGCGCGACGACGTGCTTGACGCGCTGCTGCAAGAGGCGGCCGAGCGCGCCGCGCAGCGCCAGCTGCTGGCTGCGCTGAGGATGCCTACGCCGGCCCCACCGCCAGTGCGGCCCGCGGTGCAGATGGTCTTTTGCATCGACGTGCGCTCTGAGGTCTTCAGACGCGCGCTGGAAAGTCTGGATCCGGCTATCGAGACACTGGGCTTCGCCGGCTTCTTCGGTCTTGGCGTCGCGCATCGGCGTTTTGCCTCGGATGTGGACGAGCTGCGACTGCCGGTGCTGCTTTCGCCCAGCCTGCGCAGTTGCGCCGGCGTTGGCAACGACGCCGAGCGCAACGACACGGCTGCGCGTATCGCCGCGCGCGCGCATCGCGCCTGGGGCCGCTTCAAGCTCGCCGCGGTGTCCTCTTTCGCTTTCGTCGAGGCGATGGGGCCAACGTACATCGGCAAGCTGCTGCGCGACGCTATGGGCTGGTCCGGTACCGCGCCACAGCGCGACCCGCCACCGCGCTTCGCGCCGGCGTTGGACGTATCAGCCGGCGCCGCACTGGCGCTGCAAGTGCTGCGCACGATGTCGCTGACGGAGCGCTTCGCGCGGCTAGTGGTGTTGACCGGTCATGGCGCTAACGTCGTCAACAATCCGCACGCGAGCGCCCTACAATGCGGCGCTTGCGGCGGCTACTCGGGCGAGGTCAATGCCAGGCTGCTGGCATCGCTGCTCAACGACGGCGCGGTGCGCGCCGCTTTAGCGCAGCACGGTGTTGAGGTCCCAGAAGACACGCTGTTCCTGGCGGCACTGCATGACACCACTACGGATGAGGTCGCCTTATACGACGCGGACAGGCCAAGCGCCGAGCATGCTGCAGATATCGCGCGCCTGCGGTGCTGGCTGCAGCGGGCAGCGCTGCTGGCACGCGGCGAGCGCGCGTTGCGGTTGCCGCGCGCCGCACGCGCTGCCGACCTGCCACGTCGCGCGCGCGACTGGGCTGAAGTGCGGCCGGAGTGGGGGCTGGCAGGCTGCCAGGCATTCATCGCTGCGCCGCGCGCGCGCACCGCAGGGCTTAACTTGGCCGGCCGCGCGTTCCTGCACGATTACGATTGGCGTGCCGATGCCGGCTTCGATGTGCTGCGGCTGATCCTCACCGCCCCGGTGGTCGTCGCTAGCTGGATTAGCCTACAGTACTACGGCTCGACGGTGGCGCCTAATCTTTTCGGTGCCGGCAATAAACTGCTGCACAACGTCACTGGCGGCCTGGGCGTGGTCGAAGGAAGCGGCGGTCCGTTGCGCGCCGGACTGCCGTGGCAGTCGGTGCACGACGGCGAACGCCTAGTGCACGAACCGCTGCGGCTGGCGGTGCTGATCGAAGCGCCGCGTGAAGCAATCGCCGGTGTGTTGGTACGCTACCCAGAAGTACGAGCGCTGTTCGACAACCGCTGGCTGCACCTGTTTGCGCTCGACGGCACCGGTCGGCCAGTCTGGCGCTACGCGGGGGCGCTCGGGTGGACCCCCTGGGACGCCGAGCTACACGATGCTTTACCGCAGCACGAGCCTGTTTGGTAGGCGTGGCTACGGCGGCGCGGCTGAACAACCGCCCGCGCAAAACGCTCGGCTGGATGACTCCGAATGAGGCGTGGGCGGCTCAACTACAATCCCCTACCTTGCACTTGGAACTTGAGGGCAAGGAGGTTCTAGAGGCATACCCCATGAGCGCCAGGGTCAACAGTCCCCAAAACGACGAGCCGGCGCTGGTAGCGCCCGCGCTTTCTTTCGTAGCCGCAATACCGCTTTGCCGCTGGCATCCCTTTTGCAGCCCTCCTCCGTGTCGGCGATGGGCTCAAAACCGAGTGGTGATTCCAACGACAGCCGACCAGTCCGCCGTCAGTTGCACTCCGTTCACGTACTGATAGAGGGGTAACTGCACGAAGCCGTAGATTTGCGTCCCCTTGGCGATGGCGTAGCCCACACCTGGGCTCACGAACAGGAACTTGCCCCCGGTATCCTCCGATTCCGCCTGCGAGCCCCGATCGCGTCCTCGGTAAAGGGCGTTGAGCTGGATCATCAAACCAACCCGATCGGTCGCCTCGTAGCGGTAGCCGACGTCGAGCGACAGCCGCGCCCCCGGCCGGTAGTCTTCCTTGTCGTTCAACGGCTTCTGCCACAGCGTTTGGACGAACCAGGCCGAATCGGCGTTCGGCAGCCAGCGGCTGTAAAAGGCGCCAAGGAGCGCGTCCGTCGTGCCGGTTCCCGGTTGCAACGTGCGCTCCGCCCGATCTCCCTCGGCATTACGCACGTCCCGCACGCCTGTCGGCAGCTTCAATCCGAAATTGATCCCATAAAAGGAAAAGGCGGGTTTTTCGCTGTCTTCCGAGTCCAATTGATAGCGCCCGAGAAGGCGCGCGTCGCCGAGACGGTTGAAATTCCATCGCTCCAGGAGCTGCACTCCGTGATGGTTATGGATGTGCGAATGGGAGCGGTCCACGAAGGGAACGATGACCGACACGCCCCAGTTTCGGTTGAACGTGTAATCCAACGTCCCAAGATAGTTCCTGTTTATCGTGCGTATCTCGTCATGGTGACGGTGTATCTGGCCGACTGCGACCTTGTCGCCGCCTGCCATCGGCTGGTCTTGATCGATGTATTCGTAGCGCAAATCCAAGCGCAGTCCGGGCTCCGGCGCGAACCCTTGTAGATTCCAGTGAGTGTTGACCGCGCATACCGCCGAGCCACAAGAGGCATATGCGCCCGATTGGATGAGGACCGCGCACACCACTGCGCCCACTTTCGTAACGTGCGCGTAAATAGCAGGCTTTCTTTGCGCCAGCCTACCGAATAGGGTGCCCGCGACTCCCGGGTTGCAATACGCGGTGGTCTTCATGATGTTTCTTTCTCTCCTCTGTAGAGTACGATCCGGCGCCGGAGCAATGGCCGCGACGGTGGGGCGCCATTGCCAATGCGCGATGGCTTTTTTGCCGTGCAGCGCCAATGTCATGGGCACGCTAAAGCAGCGCACGCCGGCCTGGAGCTCGGCGGTGCGCCTTAGCGTTACGACGGCGGGAGTTTAGGCGGTAACGGTCGGGGGTGCCTGGGCGGGCGGAAGGCGAAGACGTTCGACCGCCAGAGGCGGAACTTCGAAGGGTGCAGAGATCTCTGCGTCGGCCAGAACGACCGGCGCCGTGACCGTTGTCAATGAAGGCGGGAGGAGCTTCCCGCCGAGCTGAAAGGCTGCGCACACCGGGCACGGGATCTTTGTGCCGGGGGCTGGGCCTTGATCGCCAGGGCTGTGCGCAGGGTCCGTGACGCAATAATCCTGCGCAAAGACGAAGGGGAGATCGGAGCCGAACGCACGGTAGGTCAACGAGCCATGGGCGAACGGTGCCGTCACATGGGAGAGGAGCGTCAGGACGGTCAGAAACCATCCTATACACCGTCGCCGCCGGCTCATCGACCCGTCTCTGGTAGGCTTAGAGAATCTTTTTCGATGCTAACCCGGGCGGAGAGAATAGACAAGCGAATGTATGCGTCCACCACCTTTGGCACTGGGGTTGATGCTGGAGGAGGAATGATAGGGGTGGTTTCTGGCCGAGGCGATGGAGGGGGCGCTGGGTGTTGGATAAGAGCGATCTGTGGCAAGTATCTTCCCGAATCCGGATTCCTGTCTCAGGCTGATCTGGCGCTTTGCTTGCCGAGCTGGACGACGAGTGGCTGACCGGCGAGGTCTACCTCACCTTCAACCGATAACCTCGGCGTCATGACACCCGCTACGGAAATTTACAGAAAAGGGGTTGCACAATCCTGTTCATGGACCGCGTAGTCACCGAGGTCGATCTGCCGTGGCTAGACGAGATCGTCCGCCCGAAGAAGCCGCGCAGGGCACCGACCGTGCCGTGCAGGTCCGAGGTCGCGCGTATGCTCGCGGCGATGGAAGGTACGCCTGCGCTGATGGTACGCATGGGGCTTGAGGAGGGTGTGCGGCTGCGCGTAAAGGATGTGGACTTCGAGCGTGGCGAGATTCTGTGCGGGTCGGCAAGGGCGCCAAGGATCGCGTGACGATGCTGCCGCGCCGTCTGGAGCAGCCGCTGCGAGCCCGCGCGACCTGGGAGGGCGATGCGGCGAACCCATGCGGTTTGTACGAGTCGCCCTCGCCCGGGCAATCGAAATTTCAAACGGACGGGCGGTGTGTTGCTTTCGGCCGACTACACCCTCGTGCCCTCGGTCACCTTCGCCGAACCTTCAGGATTTACCTTGAGCACCGGGCTGGGCGGGTTGTTCGGCCGCAGTTCGGACAAGATGGACACCTCCGCCCGAGTCCAGGCCTTGGGGGCGTCGACGACCCTGCTGTTGCTGGACAACGCGAGTGGCGCGCAGATCGTGGCCGCGCAGGGCAGCGCCAAGAACTACAACCTGGGCGCGGGCGTGGGCGTGTTGGGCGGCCTGATTGCCGGCGTTAACGCCTATGCCAATACGCCGCAGGGCAAGATCGTGGCGGCGGCGTTCCTGGATGCCTACAACAAGCTCGTGATCGCCGCCCGGCAATACGCCCCGCAAAAGGCCCAAGGGGCGGTCGGACAAGGCGGCAAACTCAAAGGACCGTAAAGGAGATCGACATGAACAATAGACTCGTGGGAACGCTTTTTTCAGCTTGACCAGCATCCCGAAACGAAAGGCGCGTACAGCCCAGACGGCACCGTTGCAGATTATCTCGCCAGTCAAGGGACCGCCCCCTATCTCGCGGTCGTCGAACGTTACCGACGGTTGCGCGACCGAATGAATGCGGTGCTGCAAGACATCGCGGGCGAAGACGGGGCCGAAGCAGCGATCGCAGCCGATCGCGCAGCCCTTCTCGATGATCTTGCTTCGAGCGATTGGATGGACATCGATACGGTAACCACCCGCTTTTGCGAACGTCACGGCCTGGCCATAGTGCACCCTGCCAGGCGCACTATATGAAGAAGACCGGCCTTACGGCCGGCCCTATTAAAGGCGGCTTGCATCAACGGCGCTCGTTTCGATCCTCGTGGTCGTCATCATCTTCGGCCTCCATGGCGAGGACCTTGGCGTTACCGGCATCGACGGCGACTTCGGTGACGCCTGTGGTGTGCTTGACGTCGATCTGCCAGACCAGGTAACCGTCTTCGTCGTCGAGCTTGGCCTTGACCACCTCGCCCGGCAGGGCGGAGAGCGCGGCCGCTTCGGCTTCCTGTTGCGCGACCTTGGCGTGCTTGGCGAATTCGGCTTGCGATTCGACGCCACGCGGCAGCTTGATGCTGGAGGACTTCACCTCGTCCGGGAAGTCAATCGCGCCAGCGGCAAAAGCCGCGCCAGTGCCCAGGGCGGCGACGAGGCTCAGGGCGGTAAGGGCTTGAGTGCTGCGTTTCATGATGCTTTCCTTTCGTTGAAAGCCGGCGGTATTGCCGTGATGTGAAGATTACGCAGCGGGACTCGCGGCAACCTGACGCCCACATTACCGTTCGGTGAGGTTCAACCCAGTGCGCTGGCGGCTGATTGGGGGCACGGGGCGGTGGTTGTCAGCAGCAGGTCCAGGCTACCCCCGCCACGGCGGCAAAGTCGAGATAACCCCGGTGGGCGGCGTAGCCGGCGAGCAGGAGCAGCGTCTCCCCCTCCAGCAGGCAGCCGAGAAAGACCGCTAGCAGTCCATATCGGCTGATCAGCAGGGCAAGGTCCATGCAGCATGGTCAAAGCATCGAGTGATTGGTATCTTATACATGCCTTGGGCGAAACTGGCCGTTTCTGTCTCATCTTGTCACATGCATCTGCTCATCGTCGAAGACGATCGCGCCGCCGCCGATTATTTGCGTCAGGGCCTGACCGAGGCGGGGCATGTGGTGGACGTGGCCTTCGATGGCGAGAGCGGATTGATGCTGGCGCTGGAGGGCGGGCATGACGTGCTGGTGGTCGATCGCATGCTGCCGCGCCGCGACGGTTTGACCCTCATCCGCATGCTGCGCGCCGGTGGATCGACCACCCCGGTGCTGGTGCTTTCCGCCCTGGGGCAGGTGGATCAGCGCGTCGAGGGCTTGCGCGCCGGTGGCGACGATTATCTGGTCAAGCCCTACGCCTTCAGCGAGCTCCTCGCCCGCGTCGAGGCCCTGGGCCGGCGCGGACATTCGCCCAACGTCGCGGCACCGAGCGTGCTCAGGGTGGCCGATCTGGAGTACGACCTGGAACGGCGGCGCGTCACCCGCGCCGGTCGTCTCATCCGTCTGCAGCCGCGCGAGCTGCGCCTGCTCGAATACCTCATGCGCCGCGCCGGGCGGGTGGTCACTCGCACCATGCTGCTGGAGCAGGTGTGGGACTTGAGCTTCGACCCGCAGACCAACGTGGTGGACAGCCAAATCAGCCGCCTGCGTGCCAAGATCGATCGCGATTTCGACCGCCCCCTGCTGCATACCCTGCGCGGCATCGGCTACCGGCTGGGAGATGAGACCTGATGTGGTCCCGCGCCCGGGCGCTGCTGCGCACCACGGCCTTGCGCATGGCCTTGCGCCATGCCCTGCTGCAAGTGCTGGCGCTGGCGGCCATGCTGGTCGCGCTGTTTGTCGTGCTCGACCGCTATGCCGCGCGCCAGATCGACTCGGCCCTGCTCGGTGAGGCGCGCGCCCTGGCCGCCCTGCCGGCGGAGCACAGAGCCGAGAGCGTGGCTCTCCTGGCACAGTTGCGCGGCGAGGATCACCGGCTACGCCATTACCGCCTTGAGGACGCGACGGGCCACCGCCTGGCGGGCAACCTGCCTCGTTGGCCCGAAGACTTGCCGGCGGATGCCCGGGTGCGTCGGGTGGCACTCGAGTTGCCCCACGAGGCGGGGGAAGATCATGACGCCCGCGCCCGACTGCCCAGTGTCGGACTCGCCCTGCCCGGCGGCGGGCGTCTGCTGGTGGCTCAAGCGCCTGGCGAGATCGAGGATCTGCGCGAGGTGGCCTTCGGCCTGGCGGCGGCCATGCTGGCCCTGGCCGCGCTGCTGGCGTTGACGCTGGGGGTGTTGCTTGGCTGGCGCTGGCTCTCTCGCATCGAGGCGATCAATACCGTGGCTGCCCGCATCGCCGCCGGCGACCTCTCCCAGCGCGTGCAAAGCCGTGGCCAGGGGGACGAATTCGATCTGTTGGCAGGCCATTTGAACGCCATGCTGGCACGCATCGAAGCGGCGGTGGAGGGCATGCGCGAGGTCTCCGACCACGTCGCCCACGACCTGCGCCGGCCGCTGGCGCGCCTCAAGACGCGCATCGAGGTGGCGCTGCGCCAGCCGCGCGACGCCGCCAACTATCGTACCGTCCTGGAAGAGACCTTGCAGGATAGCGAGGAGATCCTGGCCACCTTCGAGTCCCTGCTCACCATCGCTCGTCTGGAAGCAGGCAGTGAACTCGTCGCGGTGCAACCCTTCGATCTGGCCGCCGTGGTGCGGGACGTTGCCGAACTGTATGCCGCCCAGGCCGAAGAGGGCGGCCGCCCGTTCACCCCTCCGGCGGCGCCAGCGACGCCTGTGGCCGGCTCGGCCGCGCTCGTCGCCCAGGCCCTGGCCAATCTGCTCGACAACGCTTTCAAATATACTCCGCCACACAGCCCGATCGAAATCGATCTCGTACGGGCCGATGGCCAGGCCCAGCTCGCCGTCATCGACCACGGCTGCGGCCTGTCCGACGCCGACAAGGCACGGCTCGTCGCGCGCTTCGCGCGAGGCGATGCCGCGCGCAGCCAGCCGGGCAGCGGGCTTGGGTTGCCGCTTGCCGCCGCCGTTGCCCGTGCCCACGGCGGCCGGCTCGTTCTCACCGACACCCCCGGCGGTGGGCTCACCGCCCGGCTCGATCTACCGCTGGTGAAGGAAGAGGCGTCACGTCCGACCTGAGCGATCCGCGCGTGTTGTTCGCCGCCGAGCGCCCCCTGCCCGGGAACCGCGCCGCCGTCGATCTAGCGGGCTTCGGCTTTCTGGTGGAACGCTTTGGCTTGTTGCTGCCCGTTGTGATGGGCACCGGTCCCGAGCCTTGGCACTGGCCATCGGCGCGGTCTTCATCCCGCTCGGCGTGGCAACCGGTGTGCTTTCGCTGGATACTCGATGCGCGGATAGGGCGCAAAATATGTGCTCGCCATCCTTATTCGAAGCTGTATGAACCGCACCGAACGCTTCTACAAAATCGACCAGATGCTGCATGAGCGGCGCGTCGTGCCGACCGAGGTTTTTCTGGAGGAGCTCGCCGTCTCCCGCGCCTCCTTCAAGCGCGACATCGAATACATGCGCGAGCGTTTGCGCGCGCCCATCGTCTGGGATCGCGAAGCGCGCGGTTACCGCTTTGAGACCGGCAAGACGACGGGCCTGCCTATGAGTTGCCGGGGCTGTGGTTTTCCGCCGGCGAACTCCATGCGCTGCTCGCCGCGCAGAAGTTGCTGGCCGACATCGAACCGGGCATTCTCTCTTCCCACGTCGCGCCCTTGCAGGCGCGAGTGGCCGCCCTGCTCGAATCCTCAGGTCATCCGGCCGCCGAGATCGCCCGGCGTGTGCGCCTGCTTTCCGTGGCCAAGCGAAGCGTCGAGCCGCGCTTTTTCGCAGACATTGCAAGCGCGCTCCTGGAGCGCAAGCGCATCGAGATCGACGCCTGGAACCGCAGCCGCGACTAAATCAACACGCGCATCGTCTCGCCGCAGCGGCTTGTGCATTAACGCGACAACTGGTACCTGGATGCCTTTTGCCACTGGCGCCGCGCGCTTCGCAGCTTCGGCCTCGACGCCATCCGGCGGGTGAAAACGCTGCCGCAAAAGGCGAAATAGATCGGCGACGAGACCCTCGACGCCCACTATGCCGCGGCCTACGGCATTTTCGCCGGACGCCCCAAGGCCATGGCCGTGCTGCGCTTTTCGGCAGAGCGCGCCCGCTGGGTGCAGGCGGAGCGATGGCACAAGGAGCAGAAAGCCGAATGGCTGCCCGATGGCAGCTACCGGCTGCGCGTGCCCTACGCCGACGAACGAGAGTTGCTGATGGACACCCTGCGCCACGGGCGGCACGTGGTGATCGAAGCGCCGCCATCCCTGCGGCGGCGGGTGGCGGAGGAAGCCGAAGCACTGGCGCGCCTTTAGCCTCGGACGGTATTGGTTGTTGAGCCACCTGCGCGCAGAATCGAAACGCCACCAGGACGACCGAGTTCTTTTCGGCCTCGATCCATTGCGCGTCGAAGGCGTAATCCCCCTCTTCGCGCCTGGTGGCGCCGAGCCTGCTTTAGTTGGGCATGGCTTGGATGACGAACGCCACCCGCTCCCAAGGCTCGGCCTGCCGATCGATGTTCGCCACGCTTGCGGTCAGCCTTTCACCGGCATCGAGCCGCCGCGCGATCTCTACGTTCTTAGGCCGTGGCACGTAGCCGAGCTTGTGACCTTGCCAGTCGAGGCGCACGGCCGAGCCGACATGGGGATTGTCCGGCTCGCGCACGAGATTGAGCGGCTGGCCCTCGGCCAGGCGGTCTTGCAGCTGCGGCCCCGCGTGATATTGGTAGCCCGCAATCGGGGCGGAAAGCAGCACTTCTGGCGCGGGTGGTGATCTTGGGAAAGAAAGAGCGCCCACTATCCCCAGAAGACGAAGGCGAGAAAGGCGGGCAGATACCAGGTTTGCATGGTCGTGTTCCTGTGCTGGAAGTCGCGAGGGATGGAAGCGCTCGTCAGGCCAATCCCAAGCGGCGCATGCGTCGCCATAGGGTGGTGCGGTCGATCCCCAGCATCTTCGCCGCAGCGGCCTTGTTGCCGTCGCAGCGTTTGAGGGCGAACAAGATCTGGCCGCGCAGGTGGCTGTCGGCATCCTCGCTCTTGGGGACTGCGGCGGGCGCCCCGCCCTGGCCGTGATAGTCGCGAATGTCCTGGGGCAAGCTCTCCGGCTGGATCACCCCACCCACGGCGCAGATCAAGGCGTGCTCTAGGGCATTTTCCAGTTCGCGCACGTTGCCCGGCCAGGGATAGTCGAGAAGCAGGCGCAAGGCCTCGGGCGCGAGCACCGCGCGGGCGTAGCCGCGGGTGTGGAGCCGGTCCAGAAAATGGTCAATAAGCAGGGGAATGTCCGCCTTGCGCGCGCGCAGCGGTGGGATGTGCAGGGTGATCACTGACAGGCGGTAGTAGAGGTCCGCGCGAAATTGCCGCGCCTCCACGGCGTCCTTGAGGTTGCGGTTGGAAGCGGAGACGATGCGCACATCCACCGTCTTGCTACGGTTGGAGCCCACCGGCTCGAAACTTCTTTCCTGCACCGCCTTCAGGAATTTTGCCTGCAAGTGGAGAGGCACCTCACCCACTTCGTCCAGAAACAGCGTGCCATGGTCGGCCGCTGCGAAGCGGCCTGCGCGGTCGCTGGCCGCGCCCGTGAAAGCCCCCTTCACGTGGCCGAAGAACTCGGACTCCAAAAGCTCGGAGGGAATGGCGGCGCAGTTGACTTCCACAAGCGGCTGGGCGGCGCGCGGGCTCAATCGGTGCAATTGGCGCGCAAGCACGTTTTTGCCCGTGCCGGACTCGCCCTGCATCAACACATAGGCCTCTGTGGGCGCGGCCTGGCGCAACTGGCGCAGCACTTCCAGCATGCGCGGATCGCGGGTGATGAAGTTTTGACCCGAGCCGCCCGTTATACCTTCGCGCAGGCGGGCCATTTCCGTCACGTCGCGCAGCAGCACCAGCCGCACTGAACCGCCCCGCTCCCGCTCGATGATGCCGGTACGCAGACAGAAGCAGCGCCGGCCCGAGGGCAGATCTAGCCAGCGTTCCAGTTCCACCACCCCTTTCTGGCGCCGGCTTACCGCGTCGTTGAAACCGTGTTCGATGAGCCCGCGGGTGATGGCGAGCTTGAGATTCAACCCGCCCACGTCGTTGAGGCTGCGGGGCGTCTCACCTACGGGAAGTTCCAACAAATGGCGCAAGGCGTCGTTGACAAAGAGAATCTGCCCCTCCACCGTGGCGAGCAGCACGCCCTGGTCGATGCCTGCCAGCAAGCCCTCCAGAATCTCCTCGTTTTGCAGCAATTCCCGCATGCAGTGATGTTGCGCAACGGCAACGTATTTTTCAACCATTTGATTTACAAGGATATCAATTCTAGATGCAGCAAGTCAGCAACACTTGCTTGCAACATCGGTGCCGCGGTGTGTACATAACCAATTGATTTTATGTGAACTTCATTCCTGGCATGGGCGCTGCTCTTGTCTTGGGCGCAGGGATAATCCCTGTTTCAGTCAAACCCAAGGAGAGTGAACGATGGCAGATCTCATGAAAGCAATGAGCATCCCGGGGGCGTTTGCCGCCGGGGAGTTCTCGCCCACCGGCGAGCTTGTCAACTACGTGGGCAACATCTCGCTGCAGGCGGCGAAGATAGCGGCCCAGATGTGCGCGGCCAACATGCTCATGGCCAAGATGGAAGCCTCGGGCTGGACAGCCTACACGGGTAAGGACGGCTTCGAACCGGCACGCGGCTTCGCCGTCTCCGGACCGGAGAACTCAGCCCTGATCGTGGGCAACGTGGGGGTGTTCGTGAAGAATAAGGACACCGATTTCGACAAAGCCTTCGCCATCCTGGCGTCCCTGTAACGAGAAGGAGATCATCATGGCCGATCTGAACCTGCTTCTCAAAATCAAGGGCGTGTTCGCCGCGGGCACCTTCTCCGACGACGGTAAGCTGACCGGCTACGCCGGCGACATCACCGAGGACGAGGCCGCCATGGCCGCCGCCATGTGCGCCGCCAACATGCACATGGCCCGCATGCAAGCCGATGGCTACACCGCCATGAGCGGAGAATCCGGCTGGACGCCCGCCACGGGTTTTGCCGTAGCCGGTCCCAAGTACGCGGTGTGCGTTATGGGCAACACGGGGGTCTTCGCGCGTGTGGGCGAAGCCTCCTTCAACGAAATCTTTAAGGCGCTTTCCGCGGCCTGATGCCGCATCCGGCCGGCTTTTCCGGCCGGTTTTTTTAGGAGAAACAATGGACGATTTTTTGTCGGCCCACTGGGCCGAACGTTACAAAGAGTTGTGGAACCGCAATGAGGCCTTGGTGGCTGGCCTCAAAGGCTTCAACGCCTTGATCGAATACGGCTGGGAGGATGGATGCCGCCCCAGCGCCTTTATCGAAGTGCTGGATGGCCGCGTTGTTTCCACGGCCTTCAAAGACGCGCCGCGCAAGCCGGATTTCGTGATGAAAGCCAGCGCCGAGAACTGGCAGCGCCTGCGCGATGGATCCCTCTCGGGCCGAGCCGCCCTGCTCACCAAGAAACTCAAGTTCCAGGGTTCCATGATCACCGCCATGAAGTACATGGGCCCCTTCGAACAGAGCATCGCTCTCTTGGGTAAGACCTGAAGCTACGTCGCATGATCGCTTGGTGCCTGGCGTGGCGAAGGCACGAACCGCGGGGCACGGAGTTTTTTGACACGTCTTCGGTTTGAGCCCGGCCCGCTTGGCGCGACCAGGCGCAGCAAGAGATCTATTGATCCGAAACGAATGAACTGGATTCATGCGGCATACCGGACGGGTCTATGCTGGAAATAAGGCATCACCCGTTTGGGCGATTTTTAGCAGCCTGCGCAGATGGCTGATGGTGGCCTTCTTCAGGTCGCCTTTGGCGCGGGCCGGGGCCTTGCTGGACACGACGACCTTGGAGGTCGGCGTTGAGCATCTCATCGGGGCATTACTGTCCAAAATAGCCAAAGCCCGGTGAAGACCCTCTTGAATTGATGCGGGTTTTGGACGGGTGATCGCAGGTTTTCAAGATAATGCCTCGGATGCTGTCCAAGATCAGGCGAAGGTCAAAGTGGCCTGCGGGTTGTCCTGGGGATCGGGCGGGATGGCGAAGGGCTTATCGAGCCAGGCCATCAAATCGCGATGGGTGAACAGATTCATGCGCAGGAGCGCTACGAGGTTGGCCAGGTTCCAACCGAAGCGAGAGGACAGTTGCAAGTAGCGCAGGAGCAGCATCGCGATCAATGCTGTCCAAATTTGGAGATCGATCAGCACGTGAAGCAATACCCGCTGGTCGCGCTGTGCGACACGCTGGAGGTCAGCATCAGCGGCTACCGGGCCTGGAAACGCGGCGGCAGGCCTAATCGGCAGCGGCTGACCGATGACCAGTTACTGGCGCTAATCCGCGCCATCCACGCGCAGTTCAAGGGGGCCTACGGCAGCCCGAGGATAGTCGACGAGGTTCGCGGACGCGGCTTCAAGGCGTCCAAGGAGCGGGTGGGACGACTGATGCGCGAGAACGGCATCCGGGCGCGGCACAAGCGCCGCTACAAGGCCACCACGGACTCGAAACACGACCTGCCGGTGGCAGCGAACCTGTTGGAAAGAAACTTCGCACCGGCAGCGCCGAATCCGGTGTGGACGGCGGACCTGACCTACCTCCGGACGGACGAAGGCTGGCTGTACCTGGCGGTGGTGATCGACCTGTTCAACCGCGAGATCGTCGGCTGGGCGACCAAGCCGCGCATGACGGCGGATATTGTGGTCGATGCGCTGACCATGGCCTGGTTCCGCAGGAAGCCTGCGCCTGGTCTGATCCACCACTCGAACCGGGGCGGCCAGTACGCGAGCCATGCGTTCCAGGCCAGGCTCGCCGAGTACGGCAATTCGGTTCCGTTGTCGGAGAGCAGGGTTTGGGGCTGTTGCGGCATGAGCGACAGTCCGAGTGTCAAGGCGCGCGCGGTGTGACGGGCGTGCTTGGAGGAGGTGGCCCACGCGAAGGCGAAGTGGGAGACGGGGCCGATGAAGGTCGCGAGGTAGCGACGCAAGCCATCGCGGATGCGCTCGATGGTGTCAACGGCCAACACTTCCAGAGGCTTAGCCCAGACCCTCTTGGGCTTTCTGGGTTTGACGGGTCGTCGCAGGGGTGAGCGATGGCCCCGGCTGTCCAGCCTGGTGGGTGCGTGGCGCATCCTGTCCGGGGCGCGCTGGATGATCCTGCCGAGGGTGGACACCGACGGCAGCCTCATGCGCCTTTCCTCGCACCAGGGGGCAAGCAGGACGTGGAGCTTTTCCTTGCCGAGGTTGGGATGAAGGCGGCGCAGCCGTCTGATCTCGGCCACCAGCCGCGCATCGGTCTTGGGGGCTCTGAGCCTTTTGGGCGCGCAGGACTTCGCCGCCAGCGCCGCCGGATCGAACCCGGCCTCGCGCAGGGCCTGCTTCCACCGATAAAGCGTCCTTCGGCAAACCCCGAAGGCATCCCGGGTGGCTTGCAGGCCGTGTTTGTCCCAGAAGCGCAGGATTTGGAGTCTTCGTTGGGCATCTTGGGGGGTCATCTCCCAAAGATGCCCGAGCTTCGCTACCCGGTAAAACCCCCGGATTCCGTATCCAATTCCCTGAACTTGCATGGCCCTCCTCCAAACTCGAAGGAGTGCCAAAGGTTTCTGAACTTATGCATCGCGGGGGGCTACGCTGGCGCAGCGTCTGGGCATTGAGAAAGTTACCCGGTGAACAAGTTCATGGCTGGGCCAGGATGGTTCGCCCGTTGCAAGTGCCTGCGTCAGCGCCTCGCGCGCTCCCCACAGCCTGGGCCTTCGGCAGGGGCAGGAGCAGCGCATCGCCGTCACAGGCCGCGCGCTTTGACCGCAGGGGGATCGAGAGTTGCCCCCAAGGATGCTGGACCTCCTCGAATACGATGGAAGCGAGCAGCAGGGTCGACCGACTGCCGTCGGGTTCGCGGATTCCTTGCGGCCACGCCCGCAAGACGAAGCGTCCGGCCCCGCCCGCCCACTGCCCAGCCCGGATCAAGGTGACGGCGGGTCGATGCCCGTCGTGGAACACGGGGACAACGGGCAGCGCCGTTGCGGCCGTGCTCGCCTCGACGAAACCGTTCAGTGTCTCCAGCGACCAGGGCGGCGGTTGTACCCAGCCGTGGCCCTCAAGCTGGGCGGCCAGGGACGCGCCGCTTCCCCGCCATTGCAATAGAAACGGTTCCTCGGCCTCCCCGGCGATGTCGATGCGCGCGGAGGGAAGCTCTCTCCAGCCGCCCTCCCGCCAGGCTGAAGTCAATGTCACGGGTTGAGGGGGCCGCCGGGCGTAGGCCGCCAGGCCGGCTTCGAAGTTGCGAACGACATGCCAGGCGCCCACGAGGACGAAGGCGGTCCCGCACGCGGCGAGCAACCCGAGGACGGCCCGGGAAGGCAGGCCGGTGTCCCGAAAAACCAGCGCGAACGCGGCGGTGACGCCGGCGCCGAAGACCAAGCCGGCGGCGACGTCGGAAGGCCCGTGCGCTGCCAGGTAGACGCGGGAAAACGCGATCGCCGCGATCAAGCCGGCAAGGGTGGCGAGCACGAGCTTCCTGCCGATGCCCTTCAGGCCGCGCGCGAAAAGCCAGCCGAGGGCACCATACAAGGCCGCTGCCAGGGTCGCGTGCCCGCTCGGAAAAGAAAAAGCGCTCGCCCCCCGGGCGAAGTCGATCGGCCGCACCGCGTCGATGACCCACTTCATGCCCTGGACAAAGACCACTGAACTCAGCACAACGACGAGCAGCCCGGCCGCAAGGCGGCCCCGCCGATGAGCCAGCAAGACGGCGGAGGCGACGACGGCGACCGAAGCGGTGACGGAGCTGTCTCCGAGCAGGGTGACGGCGACCATGACCGCATCGGTCCACACCGTCCGCAGCGCTTGCACGAACTGACTGAAAGCGTGGTCAAAGCGGACGAGGGCTCCCCCGCTGACGACACCCTCGAAGAGGGCCGCCAATCCAACGACTGAGCCGATGAGGACCGCCGTCAGAAGGACGAGCAGACGGAAATCGGCATGATCCGCGGAGACCAGCCAAAAGATCGCGCCTGCGGGCCTGCCCCGGCGCGCATCGGCCCACCGTGCCACGGCCGACTGGGCGCGGGGCAAGTAACGCAGGCTCACCGCCACTAGAAATTTCGCGAGCCACACGAGCAGCAAGGCCAACACCGCCAGACCCACCAGGACGATGACGAGGCGTTTGCTGACGAGGCCCAGCCCGCCCAGCGCTGCGCCGGCGAGCACGCCGGGGAGAATGTGCGCCGGGGCCCAAAGCAAAGCCGATGCGATGTTCGCGACATAGAACCGGAGCGGGCGCATGCCCAGGATCCCGGCGACGACGGGCACGATCGCCCGCATCACCGGCACGAAGCGACCGACCACCACGCTGAGCGCGCCGTAGCGTAGGAAAAAGGCCTCGCCCCGGTCGATCAATTCGGGCCGCCGGGAAAACGGCCACCGCTGGCGGATGCTCTCCTTGTAGGCGTGGCCGATCCAGTAGGAGATCCCGTCGCCCACAACCGCACCGGCAACCGCCCAGGCAAGGATCGGCCAGAGCTCGAGGTGCCCGTATCCGACCAGCGCCCCGATACCGATCAGGATCGTGGTGCCGGGCACCAGCGAGCCGACGATGGCGATCGCTTCCGCTGCCGCCGTCAGAAAGGTGATCAAGCCCGCCAGATGCGGATGCAGGCTGACGAAATCGAGAAAACTTTGGATGTCACCGGTCATGTCACGCTCGACGACTCAGTTTGAACGGTCCGGTCGAGCTTGGACGCTGGCTTCGCGCGAGGGCTCCACGCTCCAGGTCTTCGGTACTCCGGCTTCGTACGAGACGGAATACGGCCATCGGGATTCGGGTCACGTGACGTCCACCGTTTGCCCAAACTTATAGGCTCCCCAGCCGAAAGGCAAATCGCCGCTTTCCGGCCTTGGCAGTCGGTTGCGGCCTTTTCTGCCCCGATTCGCACAATCGTCTCCGTGCCCCGCCCACCCTCTTGGCAGCCGGTAGCGCCGGCCCCATATCATGAGCATTCAGGCACTCAAGGAGCATTCATGAACGATTCGCTACATCTCGTCTGCCCCCACTGCCATGCGGTCAACCGCGTGCCCGCGGCCCGGCTGGCGGAGCGCCCGAACTGCGGTCAATGCCACCAGCCGCTGTTCACCGGTCAGCCGGTGGAGCTGACCGCTGCCCACTTCGCCCAGCACATCACGCGCAGCGATATCCCCGTCCTGGTGGATTTCTGGGCACCTTGGTGCGGCCCGTGCCGGATGATGGCACCCCACTTCGCCCAGGCCGCCAAACTGCTGGAGCCCCACGTGCGCCTGGCCAAGGTGAACACGGAGGAAGAACAAGCGCTGAGTGCTCAATACCACATCCGTAGCATCCCGACGCTGGCCCTGTTCAAGGGCGGGGACGAAGTCGCCCGGCAGGCCGGCGCCATGGGAGCGGCAGATATCGTGCGCTGGGTCCAGGCGCAGCGCTGATCCAGACAAAATCACCGCCGGGCGGCCCCTGCTTCCGGCCCCAGCCCAAGAGGAGTGACCGACATGCGCCCAAGTCGAAACCCGTTTCTCTACGGCTTTCTTCTCCTGACGGTTGCCGCAGCCGCCCTGCTGTTCGTATGGCAGGCGCTGCCCTGGATTGAGCAGGCCTTTTGGGGTGTCCAGGCGAGCCCCCGGGTGGTGACGCCCCGAGGGGACCTCGCGGCCGACGAAAAAGCCACCATCGAGCTGTTCGAGAAGACCAAGGATTCGGTCGTCTACATCACCACCCGCGAGCGGGTGGTGGATCTGTGGACGCGCAATATTTTCACCATCCCCCGGGGCACGGGCTCGGGCTTCATCTGGGACGAGAAGGGTCACGTGGTGACCAACTACCACGTGATCGCCGGAGCGTCGGAAGCCCGCGTGCGCCTGAGCGACGGCCGCGACTACGGCGCTGCGCTCGTGGGCGCAAGCCCTGCCCACGATCTGGCGGTGCTGCGCATCGGCGTCGGCCCTAACCGGCCGCCGCCGGTACCCCTGGGAACCAGCCACGACCTCAAGGTCGGGCAGAAGGTGTTCGCCATCGGCAACCCCTTCGGCCTGGACTGGACGCTCACCACGGGCATCGTTTCCGCCCTGGACCGGTCGCTACCCGCGGAGGACGGCCAGAGCCTCATCGAGCACCTGATCCAGACCGATGCCGCGATCAACCCCGGCAACTCGGGCGGCCCCTTGTTGGATTCCGCCGGTCGGCTCATCGGCGTCAACACCGCCATCTACAGTCCCTCCGGGGCCTTCGCTGGCGTGGGCTTTGCTGTCCCGGTGGACACCGTCAACCGGGTGGTGCCCCAGCTCATCGCCCGCGGCAGGTACGTGCGACCCGCTCTGGGCATCGAGGTGGACGAGGGACTCAACCGCGTCATTACCCAACGCCTCGGCGTGGAAGGCGTGCTGGTGCTCAAGGTGAACCCCGGCTCCGCGGCGGAGGCGGCGGGGCTGAGAGGCGCAAGGATGGAGCCCGATGGCCGCTTCGTGCCGGGCGACATCATCACCGGCATCAACGACCAGCCCGTGGACAGCGTGGCGAGACTCCTCGCCCGGCTGGATGACTTCCAGATCGGCGACACGGTCAAATTGAACCTGCTGCGCGAAGGTCGCAAGATCGATGTGAACGTCACCCTGCAGGCGGGAAGCTGAGCGTCAACAGCAAATCAAACGAGCCCCGGATTCTCACCGCTCGAAAGTGGTCTGTCCGTCCGGTCCCCTGCTCGCCTGGTGCTCTGGCTGGATCGCTTTGCACCCAGCTGGATTTCCTGGATGCCTTCCATCAGCGCGTTGTAGCAGCAAGCGTCTAGCGCCGTGCCGACCATGCGGCCCATGATTTCCGCGGCCTCTGGGACCGGGACCGGACCACGGTAGGGCCGCGGGGCGGTGAGGGCATCAAAGATGTCGCTGATGGTGATGATGCGGGTCTCCAGCGTCAGCTCGCTGGCCACCAGGCCTTTCGGATACCCCTTGCCATCCAAGCGTTCGTGATGGGCGCCAGCGATGATGGCGAGTTCCCGGAAAGGTGAAATGCGCGCCAGGATCTCTTCCGTATAGGTGGGGTGCCGGCGGACCTCTTTGCCATTCCTCTGGGGTCAGTGAGCCTTCTTTGTCGAGAATGGAATTGCTCACGCCGAGTTTACCGAGATCGTGGAGCAGAGCACCACGTTTGAGCCAGCGGCGGCGCGAATCCTCGACGCCCATCTTGGTGGCAATGATGTCCGCGTACAGGGCAACCCGTTTACTGTGGCCAGCAGTCCAAGGACTCTTCGCGTCCACCACCTGGCCGAAAGCCTCGGCGATTTCATCAAGTAGGTCGTCGTCAACCATGAGGAACCGGCCTTCCGGTTCCAGTTCCTGCACCAACCGATCCAAATGGTCGACCTTCAGTGATTCCCAGAATACATCGTCGGAAAACAGGCCGGAGGCTACCTCCACCAGTGCTGGATCGAACCAGGTACCGCTGCGATTGCGCAACTCTCGAAGCGCGGCGTTGCGCCCGCCGATTTGATGAAACACATCGATCACCTGCGCCATGAGCGCGATGCGCGCATGGATGGGAATCTCTTCTCCCTTAAGACCCTGCGGCTTGCCGCGGCCGTTCCAGTGTTCGTCAAGAGCGTAAATGCCAGTGGCCACGGCTTCGCCGAAACCCAAGCGCCGGGCAATGTCGGCACCCCGCTCACAGCGGGTCTGGATCAACTCGGTGGCTAGTTTCTCGCCTTCACGGGCGAGCCGCAGCACCCGCTTGAAGCGGTCGGCCAGAGACCCTTTCACGCCGGCATGGTTGAGCACAAATTGCACCAGTTGCACGAGGCTGTCCGTATCCACCGATTTGAAGTCGCGCTTGGTGATGCGGTCGTCCTGGCCATAGAGCTCGCACAGCCGTGCCGCATTGCTGCTGCAGCCAACATCCTTGAGCAACAGTGTGTAGTAAAGATCCCACAAGGTCGCCGGGTCCATCCCGATCCGCTGGCCAATGTGGAAACCGATCCAGCAGCAACGGATGCAGTGTCCCGCGGGCTGGCCCTCAGTAAGGTCGAGCGCGTAAGTGAGGGCGGAAATTATTTCTGCAAGCGCGAAATCGGTTTGCGCCTTGGATTGGATTTGCTGGGCTGCGTTCATCGGATTTTCGAGTATCGGGACTGGAAGTGGGTCACTGGCACCATCGTGGATACCATCCTCATCAACGTCCCGTTTTCGGCCAGGAACAAAGGTCAGAATCGACGAAGCGCAACACTCGAAGAACAAAACCAAGTCGAAGGCACGGAGTGAGGTAGAGCCTCTGATTCGCGAAATCAAGCACCCGTCAACTTATCGGGTGATGACGTCGCGATGCATCGGTGCTAGCTTGGCGAGCAGCTTGTTTTGGGCGCGGAAAGGCACCTGGTGTTTATCCATGGCGATTTGCAGGTTTTCCACCAAGGCGTTGAAATGCTCCTGGCGGATGGCGAGATGGGCGTGGGCCTGCTTCATGTCCAGGCCGCCGTACTTGCAGGGCCCGCCCAGGAGCTCGCAAAACTGCTCCACCAGCTGCGCCTTGATCCGCTCTTGGTTCGCCTTCTCGAAAAAAGGCCGGGTGCGAGGATCGGCGAGCAGGTTGTTCATGAAATCGTCCATGATGCGCACGAGCCCCGGCCTCTCGCCGAAATCCTTGTAGAGCGCATCGTCGGCCGATGCCAGGCTACTGCAGCCGAAGACCAACAAGATGAGGACGATCCATCGACGCGAACAGCGGCTGAAGGACATTTCGGACTCTCCTTTGAGCGGGATGCGAGGGCTTTAGAAACCGATTTGAAGGGACAGATAAAGGCCCTTCTGGTCGTCTCGGATCACCACGTTGCCCAGATTGACATAAGCAGCGGTGAGCGACACGTTCTTGGTGGGCGCCCAGGCGACGAAGACGTCCCACCAGTCGTCTTCCTTGGCAATGCCAAGATTGTTCGGCTTGGAGCGATACTCGGCGCCGACCGCCAGGTCGCGGCGCAGTAGCAGCGCCGCGGACCCTTCGAACTGGGGCTTGTAGCGGTCCTCCTTGTCGCCGCCGAAACCCAGGATGCCGAGCTGATTCGCCTTGGTGGCGCGCAGCGTGCCGTTGAGCAACAGGCTCTGATCCAGAAAGAGCTTGGTCGCCGCGATGTAGAAGTCGGTGCCGGAATCGCGCTTCGCTCCCACGGCCCGCACGATTTCGCCCTGATCGTTCTTCTTGTACTGCGCGCCGACGGCAATCTGCGGCAGCCAAGTATCCTGCTCGAGCACCGCGTCTCCCGCGACCTTGACCTTCAGGCCGTAGACATCCACATGGAATTTAAAGCCATCGCCCAGCCCCAGGGCACCGCCGACCGCCCGCGTGTCGAAGCTTTGCCGGGCGTAGGAAAGCTCGACACGATCGTAGAGGCCCACCAGGACACCGGCGGCTTGGAAGCGGTAGTCGCCCGTTCGGGCATGGGTAAAAAAAGCGTTGGCCCCGAGCTGGTCGCGGGTACCGTAGCCGCCGATGACTGCCCAGGGCGTCAGCCCGCCCCCGGCCGCACCCTCGATTTGGGTCACACCTCCGGTCAGCAGCAGTTTGCCGCCACTACCTAACGAGAGGCTATCGGCGTGGACCGCGCCCGCCCACACCATGGCACCGCTCACAATGACCGCCCAGGTACGGCGGGGTTTGCTTCCTTGATCGGGCATGGGAACCTCCCCTTCGCGCTTTCGTCGTTGCAGGGCCCAGAGGGCTTCCCTGCCAGCGCAGCACTCAAGGGAGACACTGAACCGTCAGCCCCGGCGCCATCGCTTGGCATTAACCACAGTACGTTTTAGCGCCCCATTTGGATTCAAGGAGGCTGGCCACGGGGGTTCGACTTCACGCCAGAAAGCTGCCGCGGCGCCGAGGTCGAGGAGCGAGCGGTGGTTGCCCGCCCCAGGCAGCGCTTCGGGAGACTTCAGATCACTAACAGCGGCCGCGTCGATCAGTTCCGGCTCACGAGCGGGATCGAATGGGCCGTTTCGGATGCAGTTCCGACCGCGACCCCGGGCCGCCGCCGTGGAACAAGATCGCCGCCAGCGCCAGCGCGCTGAATGCCGCCCCGACGATGAAGGTCTGTGCTGCGCCGAAGCGATCCCACAGGAACCCCGCCAGGGCGCTGGCGGCGAGCATCGCCACACCGCTCACCAGATTGAAAGGCTCTTCCCCTGATCGAGTGGGTAGCTTAGCCTGTTGAGCCATGAGAGACATAGAGCTGTACGCCCAGATTCTTGGATTGCGGTCGCCGTGGAAGGTGGCCGAGGTGCAGTTGCTGAGCGAAGCCGAGGAGGTTCGGGTTCACGTCGTGCCGGAGCCTGGCGCGACGTGGACGTGTCCGTACTGTGGTCGGCCAAGCCCCGGCTATGACAGCCGGCGGCGCCGATGGCGGCATCTGGATACCTGCCAGTACAAGACGGTGCTGGAGGCGGACGTGCCGCGGGTGCGGTGTGCGGAGCACGGCGTGGTGACGGTGTCTGTGCCGTGGGCCGAGCCGGGTTCGGGCTTCACGGCTTTGTTCGAGGCGCTGATCATCGACTGGCTGAAAGAGGCGAGTACCCAGGCGGTGGCGCGGCAATTGAAACTGAGCTGGCATGCCATCGACAGGGTGATGCAACGCGCAGTGAAACGGGGCATGGCCCGGCGCAAGGTGAGTTCGCCTCAGTATCCGAGTGTGGACGAGACGGCTTTTGCCCGGCGCCATGAATACGTGACGGTGGTGACCGACCAGGAGCGTGGTGTGGTGCTGCACGTGGCGGATGAGCGCAAGACGGAGAGCCTGGCGGCGTACTACGCCGAGCTGAGCGATGAGCAGAAGGCCCGTATCCAGGCGGTGGCGATGGACATGTGGCCGGCCTATATCCGCGCCACCGAGGCGCACATTCCGCAGGCCGAAGAGAAGATCGCCTTCGATAAGTTTCATGTCGCAAAGTATCTGAGCGAGGCGGTGGACAAGGTGCGTCGACAGGAGCATCGCGGCCTGCTGGCCGTGGGCGAAGACTGCCTCAAGGGCAGCAAATATGACTGGCTCACCAATCCGGCCAATAGGACGTGCGCGCAGCAGAATCGGTTTCGTGCATTGCGCGACAGTAGCCTGAAGACGGCGCGTGCCTGGGCCATCAAGGAATTTGCCATGGGCCTGTGGCACTACAACAGCCGCACCTGGGCCGCCAAAGGCTGGGCGCGCTGGCTGGCCTGGGCGGTGCGCAGCCGGCTGGAACCGGTAAAAAGAACGGCTGCGACCATCAAGAAACATCTGTGGGGCATCATCAACGCCGTCGTTTTGAAGGTGCACAACGGCCATGCCGAGAGCATCAACAGCCCCATCCAGCGCATAAAGAGCCGGGCGCTGGGCTTTCGCAATCGAGAGCGCTTCCGCAATGCCATCTACTTTCATCTCGGCGGCCTCGACCTATACCCGGCTCGGGTCGGAAATTGGTGATTCAACCCACTCGATTTGCTGAAGACCCAATATGTCGAGCGGGCACGCACCAATAGCATGTCGGGCAGTAATCGGTGCGCCATAACGGAGTAAAATGCATTTGAGAGGCAAATCCACATGCTAGATCCTCGGTCAAAGGAATTCGAGGAGCGGTTTCGGGCGCGATACGAGGCGTTGGTGCCTGTGCCGGCGTTTCCTGGTGAGCGCACCTGGCTCGATAGGGTGTGCACTTGGGAAGAATTCCGTGATCGCGGTCATTATGTCGCTACGATGCTGCGCCATAAGCTGCGCGAAGGGGCAGAAGACTGGGAGAGAGAAGAAATCGCTGCGGCCCCAGAGCTCGCGCGCCTGGTCCTCGAGGCATTCCCGGACTCATAATTTTCTCGCCGGGTAATCGCCCCCGATGACGAGGTACCCTGTTTCCGACGGCATCAAATACCGTTACCGTTCACCTTGCCAGTAAGCCTTGAGTACACGAGAAACGGGCACTCCGAGCTCTATGCGGTAGGGCCTGCTGAACGGCGCATCCAGGGCAAATAAGGCTACCGCATTAGGCGTGAATCTTCGCCTCGCGTGCTGCGCAGCGTATTCCGCCCTATCCATACCATACCGCAAGGCGATATCCTTCCAGCCATGGATGCAGCGCAGGCAGTACTGGTGTAAGGCATCCTCGATGTCCAAAAACCGGTATAGCTTGTCCAGGCTTGGCCGGTAGCCCGGAGGGTGCGCCGCACGTGCTCTGTGACCCGCTCGGCAATCCCAGTCGCCACTCCATGATAGTTGATTGCCGCGCTAAGCGATCAGTAGCTCTTGATTAATGCCGCAGCCGGTGCACTGCTCGACCTAACCCATCCTCGGCTTCTACCACCGATCATGATCCGCGCCGACTACGGCGCCCAGACGTCCAGCTCTTCGTCGAGCAGCCGCTCAATGCTTGGGCAGCAGATTTTGCTTGACGTTCTCCCCGCGCCGCGCACCGCCGACAGCGCAAATTACATCAACCGATTACCAGATCGCGCATTTGCACACCTTGCCGCACGCAACTTCTCTCCCCGGTCGCCCTCGCCCGGGCAATCTCACTTTCATACCCCGGCCCGTGGACCCGCATGAATACGGGCCATCGTGCGAAGGGCGCCCTTCGCAGAAACGGAGAACAGAGAGGAAAATGAGGCCCAAACCCGGCCAGACGGGGGGTTCGCCGCCTCGCGCGCCCTTCGCAGGTTTTGCCAAACCCTCGCGAAAACTCGCGTTTTTCTCGGGCGCAAAAAAGCCCGGAGAACGTCCGGGCTCGGGAATCTTGGTGGAGCGGAGGAGGATCGAACTCCCGACCTTCGCATTGCGAACGCGACGCTCTCCCAGCTGAGCTACCGCCCCACGGAGGGGCAACATGATACCGGCAAACGCCGCAGGCGTAAATCGCGGTATCTACGGGCGTTTAGCAGAAGCCCCGCGTCCCCGGTACGCCCAGACCCACAGGGCCACGCCCGCCAGGATCATGGGCACGGACAGCCACTGGCCCATGGTGAGCCCTAAGGCCAGGAAACCCAGGAAGGCGTCGGGCTCCCGGGCAAATTCCACGAGGAAGCGGAAGACGCCGTAGCCTATCAGGAACACCGCCGACACCGCGCCCATCGGCCGCGGTTTGGCCGAGAACCACCAGAGCAGGGCGAATAGGGCAACCCCCTCTAAGGCAAACTCGTAGAGCTGGGAGGGATGCCGGGGAGTCGCATCCACTTGGGGGAAAACCATGGCCCAGGGCACCTCGGTGGGTCGGCCCCACAGCTCCCCGTTGATGAAGTTGCCGATGCGGCCTGCCCCCAGCCCAATGGGCACCAGGGGAGCGACGAAGTCGGTGACGGCGAGCCAGGCAAGCTCGTGACGCCGGGCAAACAGCCAGAGGGCGAAAATCACCCCCAGAAAGCCGCCGTGGAAGGACATGCCCCCTTCCCACAAATAAAGGATGCGCCAGGGCTCGGCGAAATATTCCGCAGGCTTGTAGAAGAGCACGTAGCCCAACCGGCCGCCGAGGATGACGCCCAGCACCGCATAGAAAAGCAGATCGTCCACCGTGCGGGCAGTGAAGCCCAGCTCCGGCCGGGTGCGCGCACGGACCTTGCCGAGCCAAAGCCCTCCGAGAAACCCCACCAGGTACATGAGCCCGTACCAGCGCACGGCGAGCGGCCCGAGCTGGAAGGCCACGGGATCGAACTGGGGATGGACGAGCACGGGGGGGTCGGCGCGGCGTTTGGGCTAAAATTCAAGTTTACCTTGTCGCCGGGACCTCCATAAAGCTTCTTCGCACCGCGTTTTGCGCCCGGCGGCCGACTAAGAAGGAGACCGCACCGTGCCCAACAATCTGCGCAGCCGAATCATCACCCAAGGTGTCGAGCGCAGCCCCAACCGGGCCATGCTCCGGGCCGTGGGCTTCCGCGACGAAGACTTCGACAAGCCCATCGTGGGCATCGCCAACGGCCATAGCACCATGAACCCGTGCAACGCCGGCCTGCAGCCGCTCGCGCTGCGGGCGGAGGCAGCGCTCAAGGAGGCGGGGGCCATGCCCCAGATGTTCGGCGTGCCCACGGTGACCGACGGTATCTCCATGGGCACCGAGGGCATGAAGTACTCGCTCGTCTCCCGCGAGGTGATCGCCGACGCGATCGAGACCGCGGTGCAGAGCCAGTTCATGGACGGGGTGCTGGTGCTGGGCGCCTGCGACAAGAACATGCCGGGAGGCATGATGGCGATCCTGCGCATGAACGTGCCGGCCGTCTATTGCTACGGCGGCACCATCAAGCCCGGCAAGTGGAAGGGACAGGATCTCACCATCGTCTCCGCCTTCGAAGCGGTGGGCGCCTACACCCACGGCAAGATGTCAGAGGAGGACTTCGTCGGCGTGGAGAAGAACGCCTGTCCCACCTTCGGCGCCTGCGGGGGCATGTACACGGCCAACACCATGTCCAGCGCCTTCGAGGCCCTGGGCATGAGCCTGCCCTACTCCTCCACCATGGCCAACCCCGACCCCGAAAAGGCCGACAGCGTGGCCGAGTCGGCCCGGGTGCTGGTGGAGGCGATCAAGAAGCAGATCCTGCCGCGGCAAATCGTGACCCGCGAATCGATCGAGAACGCGGTCGCCCTCATCATGGCGGTGGGCGGCTCCACCAACGCGGTGCTGCACTTCCTCGCCATCGCCCACGCAGCCGAGGTGGAGTGGACCCTGGACGACTTCGAGCGGGTGCGCCAGAAAGTGCCGGTGCTGTGCGACCTGAAGCCCTCCGGCCGCTACGTCACGACCCAGTTCCACCAGGCAGGCGGCGTGCCCCAGGTGCTGAAGATGCTGCTCAACGCGGGGCTCCTGCACGGCGACTGCCTCACCGTCACCGGCAAGACCCTCGGTGAGCTGCTGGAGGGCGTGCCGGACCGGCCGCCCACGGGGCAGGACGTGATCCGGCCCTTCGACAACCCCCTCTATCCCCAGGGGCATCTTGCGATCCTCAAGGGAAATCTCGCCACCGAGGGGTGCGTGGCCAAAATCACCGGCCTCAAAAAAACCTCCATCACCGGCCCGGCCCGGGTCTTCGATTCCGAGCCCGAGGCCATGGCCGCCATCGTCGGCGGCAGGATCCGGCCGGGGGACGTGATCGTGATCCGCTACGAGGGGCCCAAGGGGGGACCCGGCATGCGGGAGATGCTCTCCCCCACCTCCGCCCTCATCGGGGCGGGCTTGGGCGAGTCGGTGGGACTGATTACCGACGGGCGATTCTCCGGCGGCACCTGGGGCATGGTGGTGGGCCACGTGGCGCCCGAGGCGGCGGTGGGCGGCACCATCGCCCTCGTGAAAGAAGGCGACTCCGTCACCATCGACGCGGAGAAGCGGCTCGTCCAACTCAACGTGCCCGACGACGAGCTCGAGCGGCGCCGCCAAGCCTGGCAGCCCCCCAAGCCCCGCTATACCCGGGGCGTGCTGGCCAAATACGCAAGGCTGGTGTCTTCCGCCAGCCGGGGCGCCGTGACGGATTGATTGACGCCTTCCCGAGAGCTCTTCTATGCTGCCGAGACCGCGCCCTCCAACGGCGCTTTCCAGGGAGAGTCCAAAATGATGCGCAAGTTCAATCGGTTCGTCGCAAGCGTCCTCATCGTCTGCACGGCGGGGCTGGGGCTGCCCTTGCCCGCCCAGGCGGGCCTAGTGGGCACCCAGGAAGTGATGGCGAGCGCGCAGCGGAGCGAGATCCAGCGCTATCTTGACCGGCAGGAGGTCCGGGACCAGCTTCAGGCAATGGGTATCGACGCCGCCCTGGTGGAAGCCCGGGTGGCGGCCTTGAGCGACGAGGAGGCGCGGACCCTGGCCGAGCGCTTGAACGCGCTGCCGGCGGGCGGCGACGGGGTGGGCGCGGTGGTGGGCGCTCTCCTCGTCATCTTCGTCATCCTGCTGATTACTGATCTTCTCGGCTGGACCAAGGTCTTCCCCTTCACTCGCACCATTAAGTAGCACCTTGCATGGCAAATCGCTCCCCCGCCTGCGGGCGGGGGCGATGCTCCTTCTCCTCGCCCTGCTCGCTGGCTGCGCGGGGCCCCAAACCGCTCTTCTGGTCAAAGAGCGTCCGGCGGACCTGCCCCAGCGGGCGGAAATCGAATCTGCGCCCTTCTATCCCCAGGAGCGCTACCAGTGCGGCCCCGCGGCTCTAGCCACGGTGCTGGTTCACGCTGGCGTGGACACTTTCCCCGAGGCGCTCGTGCCCCTGGTGTACCTGCCCGCGCGGCAAGGGTCCTTGCAGGCGGAAATGCTGGCGGCCACCCGCCGCCACGGGCTTATCGCCTACCCCCTGGCACCCCGGCTGGAAGACGCGCTGCGGGAGGTGGCGGCGGGCAACCCGGTGGTGGTGCTCCAGAACCTGGCCCTCGATCTCTGGCCCGTCTGGCACTACGCGGTGGTGGTGGGCTACGACCAGGGGGCGCAGGAAATCGTGCTCCGCTCCGGCGTGACCCGGCGGCTTGTCCAGTCGTGGAGTAGCTTCGAGCGCACCTGGGCTCGAAGCGGCTACTGGGCCATGGTGGCCCTTCCCCCCCAGCGGCTGCCCGCCACCGCCCAGGAGAGGACCTACGTGGCGGCGGCGGTGGCCCTGGAGCGGGTGGATCCGGACGCCGCCCGCCGGGCCTACGCCACCGCCCTCGAGCGCTGGCCCCGGAGCCTCACCGCCCGGATCGGGCTGGGGAACACCGCCTACACCCGGGGCGATCTCGCCGGCGCGGAGGCGGCGTACCGGCAGGCCGTCCTGGATTACCCCCAGTCGGCGGACGCCTGGAACAATCTGGCCCAGGTGCTGGTCGAGTCAGGAAAGAAGGCCGAAGCCCTGACCGCCGCGGAGCGCGCGGTTTCCCTGGGCGGCCCCCGGCTGTCCCAGTATCGCGCCACGCTGGAAGCGATCCAGAACGCCCGGTAATTCGCCCGGGTTCGTCCCTCGGGGCGCTTCCTGAGATAATGAGGGCACATCTCTTCGGGATTTCCCGCCATGCCCAACCGCCTCGCTCAAAGTCCCAGCCCTTATCTTCGCCAGCACGCCGACAATCCGGTGGATTGGTACCCCTGGTGCGAGGAAGCCCTGGCGCGGGCCCGCGCCGAGGACAAGCCCATTCTGCTCTCCATCGGCTATTCCGCCTGCCACTGGTGCCACGTGATGGCCCACGAGTCCTTCGAGGACCCGGAAGTGGCCGAGCTCATGAATCGCGACTATGTGAACATCAAGGTGGACCGGGAGGAGCGCCCCGACCTGGACCAGATCTACCAGACCGCCCACGCCATGCTCACCGGCCGTGCCGGCGGCTGGCCCCTCACCGTGTTCCTCATGCCCGACGACCACACGCCCTTTTTCGCCGGGACCTACTTCCCCAAGACCTCCCGCTACAACCTGCCCGGCTTCAAGGACATCCTGCCCCGAGTGGCGGAGGTCTATCGCACCCAGAAGGAAGAGATCCGTCGGCAGAACGCGGCCCTGCTTGAGGCCCTGGCCGGCACCCTGCCCCCTTCTCCCGCCGGCCGCCCCGCGTTCGACCCCGCCCTCACCCGCCGGGCCATCGGGGAGCTGGCCGCCCTCTTCGACGAGGTCCATGGGGGCTTCGGCACGGCGCCCAAGTTCCCTCACCCGGCCGAGCTGGAGCTGTGCCTTTCCCGCTACGGCACCGAAGGGTCGGGGGTAGGGCTGGAAATGGCGCGCCTCACCCTCACCCGCATGGCCGAGGGAGGCATCTATGACCAGATAGGCGGCGGCTTCTGCCGCTACAGCGTAGACCAGTTCTGGACCATCCCCCACTTCGAGAAGATGCTCTACGACAACGGGCCCCTGCTCGCCCTGTACGCCGACGCCTGGCTGGTCGCCAGGGAGCCCCTCTACGAGCAGGTGGTGGCCGACACCGCCGCCTGGGTGATGCGGGAGATGCAGTCCCCCGAGGGGGGCTACTATTCCACCCTAGACGCCGACTCGGAGCACGAGGAAGGCAAGTTCTATGTGTGGGACCGGAACGAAGTCGCCGCCCTCCTGACCGAAGAAGAGTACGCCGTGGTGGCCCCCTACTACGGCTTCGACCGGCCGCCCAACTTCGAGAACAAGCACTGGCATCCCCGGGTCGCCAAAAGCCTGAAGCTGGTCGCCGAGCAGGCCGGAATGCCCTTGGAGCGCTGCCGGGAGCTCCTCGCCTCGGCCCGCAAGAAGCTCTTCGCCCACCGGGAGCGCCGGGTGCGCCCGGGCCGGGACGAAAAGATCCTCACGAGCTGGAACGGCCTCATGATCCGGGGCATGGCCCGGGCCGGGCGGGTATTCCGCCGTCCCGAGTGGATTGCCTCGGCCCGGCAGGCGGCCGACTTCCTGCGCACGCGCCAGTGGCGCGACGGGCGCCTGCTGGCCGCTCACAAGGACGGCACGTCCTACCTCAACGCCTATCTCGACGACTACGCTTTCCTTCTTGAAGGGCTCCTGGAGCTTCTTCAGGCCGAGTTCCGCCCCGTGGACCTCGCCTTCGCCCGGGATCTCGCGGAGACCCTCCTCGCCCGCTTCGAAGACCCCAAGGACGGGGGCTTCTTCTTCGTGAGCCACGACCACGAGCGGCTGATCCTGCGGCCCAAGCCGGGCCCTGACCAGGCGATCCCCTCCGGCAATGGGGTGGCGGCCCTCGCCCTGCTCCGGCTCGGCCACCTGCTGGGAGAGCACCGCTATCTGGAAGCCGCGGAGCGGACCTTGGCGCTCTTCTATCCCGCCATGAAACGCCAGCCAAGCGCCTTCGCCACTCTGCTGCGTGCCATGGAGGAGCTCATCGCCCCGCCCACCGTGGTGATCCTGCGGGGGGAAGCCGCCGAGCGCATCCGTTGGCAGGCGGTGCTGGACGAGGTCTACGCCCCCCACCGGCTAACCCTATCCATCGGTGATTACCCCGACCTTCCTCCCACCCTGGGGCGCCCGGTCATGGGAGCGGTCAACGCCTGGGTGTGCGAAGGCGTTAAATGCTTGCCTGCCATCACCCGGGTGGAAGAGTTGCGCCGTGTTTGCAACCCGCAGAAAGTCATCTAATATTCGGTTGTTCTGATCGTCAACCCCAGGGAGCACAAAGGAGAAGCGGATGAAAAGCGTGTTGATCGGTATCTTAGGCGCCGCCGGCTTGATGGCCGCGGGTCTCGCCCAAGCCCAGGAGGCCAAGGAGCTCGCTCAGAAAAGCGGTTGCCTCGCCTGTCATGCCGAGGACAAGAAGCTGGTGGGGCCCTCGATGAAGGAAATCGCCAACAAGTATCGGGGCCAGAAGGACGCCGTGGCGAAGCTCTCGGAAAAGGTGAAGAAGGGCGGCGCCGGCGTCTGGGGCCAGGTGCCCATGCCCCCCCATCCTCACCTGAAAGACGAGGACATCAAAAAGATGGTGGAGTGGTATCTCGCCCACAAATAAGCGCCATTCCATCCCCTGACGAAGGCCGGCCTGCGCCGGCTTTCGTTTTTGGGCCGGCCGTCACCGGCCAAATTGACAGCCTACGGGTGAGCCCCGATAATCAGCCATCCTTAAGTCTCGGATTTTGAAGGTCCGGTGTCCCGCCGGGTGACCTCAATCGTAAAACCCGAGGAGCAACCCCATGAGTCGTGCCCATCCCCTGCGCCTGTTGGTCCTTGGTTTCGCTCTCCTCACCCTCGCCGCCTGCGGCAAGAAGGAGGAGGCGCCGCCTCCCCAGGCCCAGGCCCCCGCGCCCCAGGCCGCCCAGGAAGTGGTGGTCAAGATCGGCCTGGCCGCGCCCCTCACCGGGCCCCAGGCCCACATCGGCCAGGACATCAAGAACGGCGCCCAGCTCGCCATTGACGACCTGAACACCCGGGGCGTCGAGATCGGCGGTAAGAAGGTGAGATTCCAGTTGATCGCCGAGGACGACGAGGCGAACCCCACCAAGGCCACCACGGTGGCCCAGAAGCTGGTGGATTCCGGCGTCGTGGCGGTGGTGGGGCACTTCAACTCCGGCGCCTCCATCCCCGCCTCCAAGATCTATTCCGACGCCGGCATTCCCCAGATCTCCCCCTCCTCCACCAACCCCAAGTACACCCTGCAGGGCTTCAAGACCACCTTCCGCGTGGTGGCCCACGACGACCAGCAGGGACCGGTGGATGCCCGGTTCGCGGTGGAGAGGCTCGGCGCCAAGCGCATCGCGGTGATCGACGACTCCACTGCCTACGGCCAGGGGCTGGCGGACGCCTTCGCCGCGACGGCCAAGAGCCTGGGCGCCGAGATCGTGGCCCGGGAGCACACCACCGACAAGGACACCGACTTCAAGGCCATTCTCACCCGGATCAAGGGCAAGAACCCGGACCTCGTGTTCTTCGGCGGCATCGATCCCCAGGCGGGCCCGATGAAGAAGCAGATGGCCGAGCTGGGCATCAACGCCAAATTCATGGGCGGCGACGGCATGCAGACCCCCAATTTCATCAAGCTCGCGGGCGAGGCGGCCGAAGGCGCCATGGCCTCCATCCCGGGCTTGCCCAAGGACAAGATGCCGGGCGGCAAGGAGTTCCTCGAGCGCTTCAAGCAGAAATTCGGCGTGGAGGTGGAACTCTTCGCCCCCATGGCCTATGACGCGGTGATGGTGTTCGCCGATTCCATGAAGCGCGCTGGCTCCACCGATCCGGCCAAGTTCCTGCCCGAAGTGGGCGAGACCCAGTACCAGGGCGTGATCGGCCCCATCGCCTTCGACGAGAAAGGGGACCTGAAGGACGGCCCCATCACCATCTACGTGGTGAAGAACGGCCAATGGGAGCCCCTCGAGACAGTAACGCCCACCGCGGCGGCGCCGGCAAAGCAGGCCGAGGCGCCGGCTCCGCCCCAGGCGGTGCAGAAATAATCGCCCTTAAGATCGCGGCACCCTTCGGGTGCCGCGAGCGCCCTGCCCGGATATTTCACGAGGAACTCGGGGGGATGGCGCGGGGCCGGACGAGAGAGGCTTCGCGTAGCCGACAAAGCCCATGGCGAAGCCCACGGGCGAGGACAGCAAGTGCAAGATGGCCGCCCCGCCCCCGCCATGACCCGAGTAGCCCGACTGGACAAATCGCACCTTCGTTCTCCGTACACCAAGGCGCTGATCCTATGTGGCTTAGGTCCATCCCAGGGGCGTCTTCGTGAAATATCCGGGTTAACCGTGGACGTCTTTCTCCAGCAGCTCGTCAACGGCCTGATCCTCGGCAGCATCTACGCCATCGTGGCGCTGGGCTACACGATGGTGTACGGGATCATCGGCCTCATCAACTTCGCCCACGGCGACATCGTCATGGTGGGCGCGCTGGTGGCCTGGACCGTGTGCACCGCCCTGGCGGGCAGCGCCGTGCCCGCCCCCCTCATCCTCCTCGCGGCGGCGGGGGCGGCGATGGTCGTGTGCATGACCTTGGGCGTGTCCATCGAGCGGGTGGCGTACCGGCCCCTGCGCCGCGCGCCGCGGCTGGCGCCCCTCATCACCGCCATCGGTATGTCGATCCTGCTCCAGTACAGCGCCGCCCTCATCTGGTCGAAGCAGTATCTGGCGCTGCCGGCCATCCTCCAGCCCACCATGTACACCGTCGCCGGGGCGACCGTCACCGACCTGCAGGTCTTCATCTTCCTGCTCGCCTGCGCTCTGATGGCGGCCCTCGCCTGGTTCATCAAGCGCACCAGGATCGGCAAGGCGATGCGGGCCACCGAGCAGAACCGGGACGTGGCCGGGCTCATGGGCATCGACGTCAACCGCATCATCGCCTTCACCTTCCTGGTGGGCTCGGGCTTGGCCGCCATCGCCGGGCTGATGGTGATCCTTTATTACGGCATCGGCCATTACTTCATGGGCTTCATGCTGGGGTTGAAAGCCTTCACCGCCGCTGTGCTGGGAGGCATCGGCAAGGTGAACGGGGCCATGCTGGGCGGCATGCTGCTGGGGGTGGTGGAGGCCCTCGCCTCGGGCTACATCGGGGATCTCACCGGCGGCTGGCTGGGCAGCAACTACCGGGACGTCTTCGCCTTCCTGGTGCTGGTGCTGGTGCTGGTGCTGCGCCCCTCGGGCTTGATCGGCGGGCCCGTCTCCGAGCGGGCGTAAGGACGGGCCATGACGGTGCTCGCGGGAAACCATCCGGGGCTCAAACGGCTCGCCTTCACCGGCGTGGCCGTGGCGCTCGCCGTTCTGCCTTTCCTCGTCGACGCGACCCTGGGGCGCACCTGGGTGCGCATCGTGGACGTGGCGCTCCTCTACGTGATGCTCGCCCTGGGGCTCAACATCGTGGTGGGGTTCGCGGGGCTCCTGGACCTCGGCTACATCGCGTTTTTCGCGGTGGGCGCCTACAGCTACGCCCTCCTCGCCTCGCCCCAGTTCGACATCCACGCCTCCTTCCTGGTGCTGCTGCCCCTGGGAGCGTTTCTCGCGGCGGTGTTCGGAGTGCTGCTGGGAGCCCCCACCCTGCGGCTGCGGGGCGATTACCTCGCCATCGTGACCCTGGGGTTCGGGGAAATCATCCGCATCTTCCTCAACAACCTGAACCGGCCGGTCAACATCACCAACGGCCCCCTGGGCATCACCCTCATCGACCCCATTTCCCTGGGGGGCATCTCCCTGAGCAAGACCTACGCTCTGGGGCCCCTCACCTTCTCTCCCGTGCACAGCTATTACTACGTGTTCCTCTTGTGCGCGCTCGCTTCCATCGTGATCTCGGTGCGGCTGGAAGACTCCCGCATCGGCCGGGCCTGGATCGCCATCCGGGAGGACGAGCAGGCGGCCAAGGCCATGGGTATCAACACCCGCGACGTAAAGCTCCTCGCCTTCGCCATGGGGGCAACCTTCGGCGGCGTGGCCGGGGGCCTGTTCGCCTCCTTCCAGGGGTTCATCAGCCCCGAGAGCTTCACCCTGCTCGACTCCATCATGGTGCTGTGCATGGTGGTGCTGGGCGGCATGGGCAACGTGGGCGGGGTGGTGCTGGGGGCGGCGCTGCTTACGGCGCTGCCCGAGGCCCTGCGCTACGTGGGCCCCCTGCAGCAGGCTTGGTTCGGGCAGGTGTTAGTGGACCCGTCCGACCTGCGCATGCTCATGTTCGGCCTCGCCCTGGTGCTCATGATGCTGTTCCGCCCGGCGGGTCTGTGGCCGTCGAAGATCCGCAAACGCGAGCTCGCCACCGCCGCCGAATGACCGCGCTGCTCGAGGCCCGGGGCATCACCAAACGCTTCGGCGGCCTGGAGGCCCTCTCGGGTGTCTCCCTCACCGTGCAGCGCGGCGAGATCTACGGGCTGATCGGCCCCAACGGCGCCGGCAAGACCACCTTCTTCAACGTGCTCACCGGCTTCTACACGCCAGACGCCGGGGAGATCCACTTCGAGGGCAAGCCCCTGGACGTGGGCACGCCTCACCGGGTGGCCGCCGCCGGCATCGCTCGCACCTTCCAGAACATCCGCCTGTTCGCCAACATGACCGCGCTGGAGAACGTCATGGTGGGCCGGCACGCCCGCTCCCGCGCTGGGGTCCTGGGGGCGGTGCTGCGGGACCGGGCCACCCGGCGGGAAGAAGCCGACATCCACGCGCGGGCCCTCGCGCTCCTTCGCTACGTGGGCATCGAGCACCACGCCAACAACCTGGCCCGCAACCTCCCCTACGGGGACCAGCGCAAGCTGGAAATCGCCCGCGCCTTGGCCCTGGAGCCCCGGCTCCTCGCCCTGGACGAGCCGGCGGCGGGCATGAACGCCACCGAAACGGCGGAGCTGCGCTCCCTGTTGGAACGCATCCGCCGCGACGGCGTCACCCTGCTCTTGATCGAGCACGACATCAAGCTGGTGATGGGCCTGTGCGACCGGGTAGCGGTCCTGGACTACGGCAAGAAGATCGCCGAAGGCACGCCCGCCGAGGTGCGGGCGGACCCAGCGGTGATCGAGGCCTACCTGGGCGGGAGCCTGGCGTGAACGTGCTGGAGGTGCGCGGCCTCAAAGTGGCCTACGGCCAGATCCTGGCGGTGAAAGGCATCGATCTCTCGATCCGGGAGCGGGAGCTGGTGGCGCTGATCGGCGCCAACGGGGCGGGCAAGACCACCACCCTCAAGGCCCTAGCCGGCATGATCCCGCCCGCCGCGGGGGAAATCCGCTACCTGGGCAGGCCGGTGACGGGCAAGCCTTCCTTCGAGCTGGTGCGGGAAGGGCTCGCCCTCGTGCCCGAAGGGCGCCAGGTGTTCGGCAAGCTCACGGTGGAAGAGAACCTGGAGCTGGGCGCCTACGCCCGCAGCGACGGCCCGGGCATTCAGCAGGACCTGGAGCGGGTCTACGGGCTCTTTCCCCGCCTCAAGGAGCGCCGGCGCCAGACCGCCGGCACCCTCTCCGGCGGCGAGCAGCAGATGCTCGCCATCGGCCGGGCCCTCATGAGCCGCCCCAAGCTCCTGCTCCTGGACGAGCCCAGCATGGGCCTCGCCCCCCTCATGGTGCAGCGGATCTTCGAGGTGATCCGGGAAATCTCCCGGGAAGGCGTCACCCTCCTGCTGGTGGAGCAGAACGCCCGCCTCGCCTTGGAGCTCGCCGACCGGGGCTACGTGATGGAAAGCGGTCTCATCACCTTGTCCGGGCCCGGCGCGGAGCTGCTCGGCAATCCCCAGGTGCGCCACGCTTACCTGGGTGAATGAAGTTTTACCCGTCCCTCAAGATCCAGGCAGCAGGCCTGTCAGATTGAGAAATACCAGCCCGATCGCCACCGGCGCCAGATACCTGGCTGCGAGGCGCCAGGCCTTGAACCAGCCCTCGTTGAGGTCCAGCTCCTCGCGGGCATGGGTGTGTCGCATCACCCAGGCGCCGAAGACCACGATGGCGAGCCCGCCCAGAGGCAGGAGAATGTTGGAGGCCAGGTAGTCGAGGGCGTCGAAGATCGAGAGCCCGAAGATCCTGAGCCCTTCCCATACGTTGAAGGAAAGAAGCGCCGCCACGCCCGCGAGCCACACCACGACGCCGAAGACTGTGCACGCCCGCCCGCGCGCGAGGCGCAGGTTCTCCACCATCCAGGCGACTCCCGGCTCGGCGATGGAGATGGCCGAGGTCCAGGCGGCGAAGACCACCAGTAGGAAGAACAGGGTGCCCAGCACCGAGCCGCCGGGCATGGCGCCGAAGGTGATGGGCAGCGTCTGCATGACGAGACCCGGTCCCGCCGCGGGCGCCATCCCGTGGGCGAAGACGATGGAGAAGACCGCCAGCCCTGCGAGCAAGGCGAAGGCGGTATCGGCGGTGGCGACGTACACCGATACCCGGACAATGGAGATGTGACGCTGCAGGTACGACCCGTAGACCATAACCGCCCCCATGCCCAGGCTCAGGCTGAAGAACGCCTGGCCCATGGCCGCCAGCACCACCTGGGGGGAGATGCGGGAGAAATCCGGATCGAACAGGAAGGCGGCGGCGCCCGCCATGTCGCCCCGCGCGAGCCCGTAGCCCACCAGCACCAGGAGGATCGCGGCGAGGGCCGGCATCATGATCTTGGTCGCCCGCTCCAAGCCCCGGGTGACCCCATAGGCCACCACCCCCATGGTGAGAAACATGAAGACGATATGCCACAGGGCGAGCTCGTAGGGGCTCGCCAGCAAGGCCCCGAACCCCGCTTTGGCCTCCTCCGGGCCCATGCCGTGGAAGCGTCCCGCCCCTGCGCGGATCAAGTAGTCCAACATCCAGCCGGCCACTACGCTGTAAAAGGACAGGATCACCGCCCCGGTGAAGACGCCCAGGATACCCACCAGCTTCCAGGCCCGGGGAGCGCCCGCCTCCCGCGCCAGCCGCTCCATGGCGGCCACCGGGTTGCGCTGGGCCCGCCGTCCCAGCATGATTTCGGTCATCATCACCGGGAGCCCCACCAGGACGATGCAGGCCAGGTAGACGAGGACGAAGGCGCCTCCCCCGTTTTCCCCCGTCATGTAGGGAAACTTCCAGATGTTGCCGAGACCGATCGCCGAGCCGGCGGTGGCCAGCACGAAGGCCCAGCGGTTGGACCAGTGGGCCCGGTGGGCCGCCTGCGCAGCCATGGCCATCCCCTTGCCTCCTATGACTGAAACGGCCGCATCGAGACGGGTTCAGTTGTTCAACGCTTGCAACGGCGCAGGAATGCGCCCGCCGCGCCGCACGAAGGCCCGGCTCGAGAGGGTATGGACCGCCATCACCGGGGCGCGTCCCAGCAAGCCCCCGAACTCCACCCGATCGCCCACGCCCTTGCCCGGCACGGGGATCAGGCGCACCGCGGTGGTCTTGCGGTTGATCATGCCGATGGCCGCCTCGTCGGCGATGATGGCGGCCAGAGTCTCGGGAGGCGTATCGCCGGGGACGGCGATCATGTCCAGCCCCACGGAGCACACGCTGGTCATGGCTTCCAGCTTGTCGAAGGTGACGCTCCCCAGGGCCGCCGCCTCCATCATGCCTGCGTCCTCCGACACGGGAATGAAGGCCCCCGAGAGCCCGCCCACGTAGCCCGAGGCCATGGCGCCGCCCTTCTTCACCGCGTCGTTGAGCAGGGCCAGCGCCGCGGTGGAGCCGTGGGCGCCCACCCGCTCTAATCCCATCGCCTCCAGAATGCGCGCCACACTGTCGCCGGCGGCGGGCGTAGGGGCGAGGGATAGGTCCACCACACCGAAGGGCAGTCCCAGCCGCTCGGAGGCGGCCCGCCCCACCAGCTCTCCCATGCGCGTCACCTTGAACGCGGTGCGCTTGATGATGCCGGCCAGCTCGCCGAAATCGGCGCCGGGCTCCTTCTGCACCGCGGAGAGCACCACGCCGGGGCCGGAAACGCCCACGTTGACGACCCCGTCCGGCTCGCCGATGCCGTGGAAGGCGCCGGCCATGAAGGGATTGTCGTCCACGGCGTTGCAGAAGGTGACCAGCTTGGCGCAGCCGATCCCGTCGCGGTCGCGCGTCGCGCGGGCCGTCTCGGCGATGACTTCGCCCATCCAGGCCACGGCGTCCATGTTGATGCCGGCGCGAGTGGAGGCCACGTTCACCGAGGCGCAGACGCGCTCCGTGGTGGCCAGGGCCTCGGGGATGGAGCGGATGAGGGCCATATCCCCCGGGGTCGCGCCCTTCTGCACCAGGGCCGAATAGCCGCCCAGGAAATTGACCCCCACCTCCGCCGCGGCCCGGTCCAGGTAGCGGGCGATGCGAGGGTAGTCCCCGGTGCCGCTCGCCTCCGCGACCAGCGCCACGGGGGTGACCGCCACCCGCTTGTGGACGATGGGAATGCCGTACTCCTGCTCGATGGCCTGGGCCACCGCCGTGAGCCGGCCGGCCACCCGACAGATCTTGTCGTAGGCCCGGCGGCCCAGGGTGTCCAGATCCGGATGGGCGCAGTCGCGCAGCGAAATGCCCAGGGTGATGGTGCGAATGTCGAGATTTTCCATCTGCACCATGCGGATGGTCTCGATGATCTCCTGAGCGGAAAAGCGCGTCATGGCCGCAATGTCTCCGGGAGCGCCTCAAATGCGGTGCATGTACTTGAACACGTCCTCGTGCTGGGCGTCGATGCGCAGACCCATCTCCTCCCCTTTGGCCGTCAGGCGCCGCTTGATCTCCTCCAGGGGCACGTTCGCCTGGGAAAGGTCCACCATCATGATCATGGCGAAGAACTCCTGGAGGGTGGTTTGGGAGATGTCCAGGATGTTGGCGTTCGCCTCGGCCAGGATGGTGGCGACGGCGGCGATGATCCCGACCCGGTCCTCACCGGTCACGGTGACGATGATGCGGTTGCTCTTCGGCATGGAGGCTAGATCCATTCCCTGGGCTTGAGGAATTCCTCGTAGAGCCGGGCCTCCGGCGTGCCCGGCGAAGGCTGCCAGGCGTAGCGCCAACGCACTACGGGCGGCAGGGACATGAGGATGGACTCGGTGCGGCCGCCGGACTGGAGCCCGAACAAGGTGCCCCGGTCGTAGACCAGGTTGAACTCCACGTAGCGCCCGCGCCGGTACGCCTGGAAGTCCCGCTCCCGCTCCCCGTAGGGAAGCCCCCGGCGGCGCTCCACGATGGGCAGATAGGCTTCGAGAAAATGGCCGCCCACGCTTTTCACGAGGGCGAAGCAGCGCTCGAAGCCTCCCTCGTTCAAGTCGTCGAAAAAAATCCCGCCGACGCCCCGCGGCTCGCCCCGGTGCCGGAGGTAAAAATACTCATCGCACCAGCGCTTGAACCGGGGGTAGTACTCGGAACCGAAAGGGGCGAGGGCCTTGCGGCAGGTGGCGTGGAAATGCCGGGCGTCCTCCTCGAAACCGTAGTAGGGCGTCAAATCCATGCCGCCGCCGAACCACCAGACAGGCTCGGCACTCGCATCCGGCCCGATGGGACCCTGGGCGCAGAAAAAGCGCGTGTTCATGTGCACGGTAGGCACGTACGGGTTGCGCGGGTGCAGCACCAGGGAGAGGCCCATGGCCTGGAAGGTGCGGCCCGTCAGCTCCGGCCGGCGCTCGCTCGCGGAGGGCGGCAGCCCCGAACCATGGACGTGGGAGAAGGCCACCCCGCCCCGTTCGAATACCCGCCCCTCCTCCATCACCCGGGTATCGCCCCCGCCGCCATCGGGGCGCTCCCACAGGTCGCGCCGGAACCGCTCCCCGTCCACCGCCTCCAGGGCGGAGACGATCTCCTCCTGGAGGGAAGTCAAAAACCCTTTGACCGCTTCGAGCTCCATGGAACCTGATCCGGCGGCTTCATCCGCTTGGGTCGTGCGAAAGGCGGCGCACGGCTCAGCCGCGCCTCGCCCCCGCGGTGCGGGGACGGATCGCCCGGTGGCCGATGTCCCGGCGCATTTGCACGCCGGGAAAGCGGATTTGCTCCGCGACCTGATACGCCCGGCGCTGGGCGAGCTCGATGTTGTCCCCCAGGGCGGTCACGGTGAGCACCCGCCCGCCGGCGGTCACCAGGGCGCCGTCCTTCATCGCCGTGCCGGCATGGAACACGTGGAAATCGGGCTCCGGCGCAAGAATCCCGGTGATGGGGTCTCCCTTGCGGGGATTGTCGGGATAGCCTGGAGCGGCCAGGACCACGCCCAGGGCGGCGCGGCGATCCCACTCGGCCTCCGCCTGGTCCAGGGTGCCCTGGACCCCGTGCTCCAGCAGGGTCACCAGGTCGGTCTTGAGCCGGAACAGGACCGACTGCGCTTCCGGGTCGCCCAGCCGGCAATTGAACTCCAGCACCTTGACCTGACCGCTCGGGCCGATCATGAGGCCGGCGTAGAGAAAGCCCACGTAGGGCTCGCCCTCCGCCGCCATGCCCTGGACCGCCGGCTGGATCACCTCCCGCATGATGCGGGCATGGACCTGGGGGGTCACCACCGGTGCGGGGGAGTAGGCGCCCATGCCTCCGGTGTTCGGCCCCCGATCACCGTCCAGGAGACGCTTGTGGTCCTGGCTAGCGGCCAGGGGCAGCACGTTCTTGCCGTCCGCCATGACGATGAAGCTCGCCTCCTCGCCCTCCAGGAAGTCTTCGATGATCACCCGGTGGCCGGCCTCTCCCAGCCGATGGTCCCGCAGCCAGGCGTCCACCGCGGCATGGGCCTCCTGGGCGCTCAGGGCCACCACCACGCCCTTGCCCGCCGCCAGCCCGTCCGCCTTCACCACCAGGGGCGCGCCGTGGCGCTCGATGTAGGCGTGGGCGGTATCCGCGTCCGTGAACGCCTGGTAGCCGGCGGTGGGAATGCCATGGCGGGCCATGAAGCTCTTGGCGAATTCCTTGGAGCTTTCGAGCTGGGCGGCGCGGCGGGTGGGACCGAAGATCTTGAGCCCCTCGGCCCGGAAGGCGTCCACGATGCCTTCGGCGAGGGGCGCCTCGGGTCCCACCACCGTGAGGGCGACCTCTTCCCGCCGGGCGAAGTCCGCCAGCTCGGGAATGCGGGTCAAGGCTACGTTCTCGACCCCTTCCTCCAAGGCCGTGCCCGCGTTGCCCGGCGCCACGAACACCTTGGGATTACGGGGAGAGCGGGCGAGCTTCCACGCCAGGGCATGCTCCCGCGCGCCGCCGCCGACCACCAGGATCTTCATCGTGCAATCCTGAAGCTCAATGGCGGAAATGCCGCACGCCGGTGAACACCATGGCGAGGCCCCGTTCGTCGGCAGCGGCGATCACCTCCTCGTCCCGCAGGCTGCCGCCCGGCTGGATGACGGCGGCGGCCCCGGCGTCGGCCACCACGTCCACACCGTCGCGGAAGGGGAAGAAGGCGTCGGAGGCCACCACCGAGCCGGCCAGGGAAAGCCCGGCGTTCTGGGCCTTGATGGCGGCGATGCGGGCGCTGTCCACCCGGCTCATCTGCCCTGCGCCCACCCCCAGGGTGCGCCCGCCGCCCGCGAACACGATGGCGTTGGACTTGACGTACTTGGCCACCCGCCAGGCGAACAGCAGGTCCTTGAGTTGCCGTTCCGTGGGCTGCCGGCGGGTCACGGTCTTGAGCTGGGCCGGGGTGACGTTGAGGACGTCCGGCGATTGCACGAGCAGCCCGCCACCCACCCGCTTGAGATCCAGGGCGTCGTGCTCGCCGCCGGAAGGCGCGAGGAGCACCCGGATGCCGCTCTTGGCGCGGAAGATCTCCAGGGCGGCGGGTTCGGCGTCGGCGGCGATCACCACTTCCACGAACTGCTGGGTCACGGCCTCCGCCGCGGCCCGGTCGATCGCCCGGTTGAAGGCGATGATACCGCCGAAGGCGGAGGTGGGATCGGTAGCGAAGGCTTTGGCGTAGGCCTCCGCCGGCGTCGCGGCCACCGCCACCCCGCAGGGATTCGCGTGCTTGACGATCACGCAGGCCGGCTCGTCGAAGGTCTTCACGCACTCCCACGCCGCATCGGCATCGGCGATGTTGTTGTAGGAGAGCTCCTTGCCCTGCACCTGGCGGTAGCCCGCCAGGGCGCCCTCAGGCACCCTGAGCTCCCGGTAGAACGCCGCCCGCTGGTGGGGGTTTTCCCCGTAGCGCAGGTCCTGCACCTTCTCGACGCACAAGTTGAGCTGGCCGGGAAAGTCGTCCCGGGTGCCGTCCAGGTGGGTGGCCGTCAGATAGTTGCTGATGGCGGCGTCATAGGCGGCGGTGTGGGAAAAGGCCTTGCGGGCAAGCCGGTAGCGGGTCTCCAGGCCGAGGGCCCCGCCGCTCGATTCCATTTCCGCCAAGATGGCCGGGTAGTCCGCCGGATCGGTCACCACCGCCACGTGCTGGAAGTTCTTCGCCGCCCCGCGCACCATGGAAGGGCCGCCGATGTCGATGTTCTCGATCGCCTCCTCCAGGGTGCAGCCGGGGCGCGCCACGGTGCCGGAAAAGGGGTAGAGGTTGACCACCACCAGGTCGATGGGGGCTATCCCCGTGGCCGCCAGCGCTTTCATGTGCTCCTCCAGGTCGCGCCGTGCCAGGATGCCGGCGTGGATCTTCGGGTGCAGGGTTTTCACCCGCCCGTCCAGCATCTCGGGGAAGCCCGTGTAGTCCTCCACGGCGGTGACCGGGATGCCCGTCTCCGCCAGAAGCCTGGCCGTGCCGCCGGTGGAGAGGATGCGCACCTGGAAGCGGGCGAGGCCCCGGGCTAGCTCCGCGAGGCCCGTCTTGTCGGAAACGCTGATGAGCGCCTGTTTGATGATAGTCATGGAACGCCTTGGCTGAGGAATGGTGGGCGGCCGGCGCGGGGAGAAAGGGATGCGGCGGCGCCCGCTACTTGAGGCGGTAGGCTTTCATCTTCTTGCGCAGGGTGTTGCGGTTCAATCCCAGGAATTCGGCGGCCCGGGTCTGGTTGCCCTCCGAATGGCGCAGCACCGTCTCGATGAGGGGTTTCTCTACGCAACGAATGACCATGTCATAGATACCGCAGGGCTTCTCTCCGTCCAGGTCCTTGAAATATCTTTCGATCGCGCGGCGCACAATGCGATCGATTTCGTTTTCGTTGATCATGGGCGAACTCCCTCCCCCGGGACTGGCGCCTGTGCCGGCGCACTCGTTCGGCGACCCGCGGATCCGCGAAGCGGAAATGCGAGCTGTCAGGGGAAAGGCAAAGATTGTAGCCGGATCGCAAGGCGAGGAAAAGTTCCGTGGAAAAATCGCTTCTACAGAAAAAGCTACAGCGCTCGCGGGCCGAAGATCATGCGCCGGGCAAGAAACCGTCTCGCCGGCGGCAGGAGACCGAGCCCCGCCAGTCCCGCAGTGCGACCCCAGCGCATCAGCAGGTTGGCGTTGGAATACACGCGCACCAGAGTGTCGGTAAAAGCTACACCCGCCCCCACGTCCAGCGAGCGCCTCCGCCGGTAGCGGTGGAGATGGGCGGGGTCGCCGATTTCGTCGCGGGGCGCTTGCGCCAGGTGCTCGGCCAGTTCCCACGCATCCCGCAACCCCAGGTTGAGACCCTGGCCCGCCACGGGATGCAAGGTGTGGGCGGCGTTGCCCACCAGCACGGTGCGCGGACCCACGATGTCCCGCGCCCGGCGCAGGACCAGGGGAAAGACCGCGCGGCCTTCCACCGTCCGGAAGCGTCCCAGGCGGTGGCCAAAGCCTTCCTGAAGCGCGGCGCAGAAGGCGTCCGGCGCGAGCGCCGCCAGCGCTGCCGCTCGTTCGGGCCCAGTGGTCCAGATCAGGGCGTAATCGTTCACGCAGGGCAGTAGAGCCACCGGGCCTTCCGGGGTGAAGCGCTCGAAGGCCACGCCCGAAGGAGCGCTGTCCGCCCGCACCCGCGCCGTGAGGGCGGACTGACGGTAGTCCCGGCTCGCGATTTCGAAACCCAGCCGCCTGGCCGTGGCGCCCCCGTCCGCCACCGCGAGCAACCGCGCCCGGAACGCTCTCGGCTCGTCCCGGTGGCGGAACCCCACCGCCACGCCGTCGTGACAGGCCTCGATCCGGGGCTCGCCGACGCCGGGCAGGTAGAGGAGGGCGCGAGTGGCTTGCAGGCGTTCGGCGAGGGCCGCCATGAGCCGCCCGTATTCCACGGTGTAGCCCAGGACGGGCACACCGGCCTCGGCGCCAGTCAGCTCGACCCGGGGCCAGGCGCCCTGTTCCGACACGTGCACCACCCGGATGGGGGAAACCTCCCGCAAGAGGGGCCAGACGTACAGCCGCTCCAGGAGCAGCCGGCTGCCGTGGGACAGGGCGAGGACCCGGGGGTCCTGCTGCGCCTCCTCCAGACCCCGGGTGTCCAGGGTCACGACCGAGAGGCCGCGCCGCGCCAGGGCCAGGGCCAGGGCGGCGCCCACCGGCCCCGCGCCCAGCACCGCCACGTCCACCGAAGGCGGGGCGGAAGAGGAGAGGAGCGCGTCCACGGAGCGGAAACCCCAGCCCGATTCAGGCCGCCGCCGGGCGGGCCATCAGCGCCTCGATCTCGGCGACGGTCTTGGGAGCATCCCGGGTGAGCACCTCGCACCCTTCGGCCGTCACCGCCACGTCGTCCTCGATGCGCACACCGATGTTCCAGAAGGCCTGGGGCACGTCGTCGGCGGGGCGGATGTAGCAGCCGGGCTCCACGGTCAAGGTCATGCCCGGCACGAGGGGCCGCCATTCGCCTTCCCGCTTGTAGTCGCCGGCGTCGTGCACGTCTAGCCCCAGCCAGTGGCCGGTGCGGTGCATGTAGAAGCGCCGGTAGGCTTCCTTCTCCAGCACCTCGTCGCGGGAGCCGGCGAGCAGCTTGAGATCGATCAGCCCCTGGGCCAGCACCTCCAGGGCCGCCCGGTGGGGCGCGTCCCAGCGGTTGCCCGGCTTCACCGCGGCGATGGCGGCCGCCTGGGCGGCCAGTACCAACTGGTACACGTCCCGCTGGGCGCCGCTGAAGCGCCCGTTCACCGGAAACGTCCGCGTGATGTCGGAGGCATAACCGTCGAGCTCGCAGCCGGCGTCGATCAGCAGCAGGTCCCCGTCCTTGAGGGGCGCGCAGTTGGCCACGTAGTGCAGCACGCAGGCGTTGGCCCCGCCGGCCACGATAGGGGGATAGGCCGGCGTCTGGGCGCCCTGGCGGCGGAACTCGTGCAGCAGCTCCGCTTCCACCTGGTACTCGTTCAGCCCCGGGCGCACGAAGCCCATGGCGCGCCGGTGGGCGGCGGCCGAGATGCGGGCCGCCCGGCGCATGAGGGAAAGCTCGTGGGCGTCCTTGACGAGCCGCATCTCGTCCAGGATCGCGCGCACGTCCTTGAGCTCGGAGGGAGCGGCCACACCGCTGCGTGCCTTCGCCCGCACCGCGTTCACCCAGCCCACCGCCCGGGCGTCCCACGCCGGGTCCTGGCCGATGGGGTAGAACAGGGCCGGCCGATCCGCCAGCAATTCCTCCATCGCCGCGTCCAGCCCGCCGATGGGGCGCGCCTCGTCGAAGCCGAAGGCTTCCCGGGCCCCCTCGGGCCCGTAGCGGAACCCGTCCCAAACCTCCTTCTCCGGATCTTTCTCCCGGCAGAAGAGGATGGACCGGGGCGCGTCCCCGGCAACGAGCACCAGCACCGCCTCGGGCTCGGTGAAGCCGGTGAGGTAATAGAAGTAGCTGTCGTAGCGGTAAGGGTATTGCGTGTCCCGGTTGCGCAGCCGCTCCGGCGCCGTGGGCACCACGGCGACGCCCCGCCCCAGGTGGCGGGCGAGCCGCTCCCGGCGCTCCCGGTAGAGGGAGATTTCCGTCATCGCTTGACCTCTCGCAGGAAAATTATATGGGCCCAGAAACTCAGTCCTCGTTCCCTGGCCCGCGGTTCAACGCTTCCAGGGTCGAGGCCCAACGGTTTTCCAGGGGCCGCAGTCCCTCCACCAGCGCTTCCAGCCGGCGGATCGCCGCTACGAGCGCTTGCGCCTCTTCGCCGCCGTCCACTTCTCGGGCTTGAGTCTCCAGTTGGGCCAGGCTCTCTCGCAGAGCCAGGGCGCTCGCCAGGGCGTTCTTGAGCTGCTCCCGGGGATGCGGGATCCAGGCCCGGTCCGCCCCCAGGGAGCGCAACCGCTCCCCCACCTCCAGCGCCCGCTTGCGCAGCCGGGTCGTGGCCCCGAGGCGGGAAGACTTCACGTCGCCGAACACCGCCAGCTCCATGAGGGCGAGCCACGCCGAACGCGCCTCGGCGAGCCAGGCCCGGTCCAGGGTCACCACCGCGTACACTTCGCCCGGTTCCATCAGCGCGGCTCTTCGGTTGCGAGGGCCTGGGCGAGGGCCAGCCGCTCGGGGGTACCCACGTCCACCCAGCGCCCGGGGTGATGCAGGCCCCGCACCCGCCCCGCCGCTGCAGCCGCCTTGAGACGCGGGCCCAGGGGCGCTTTAGCGCCGGGAGCGATGCCGGCGAAGAACCGGGGCCGGTAAAGCCCGATGCCGCTGTAGGTGAACCGGGGCGATCCTTCGATCTCCACTCGTCCTTCAATCAGGGCAAAATCGCCTTCCGGGCGATGGGACGGGTTGTCCACCAGCACCAGGCAGGCGTCCCATGGGGAGGGCAAGACCCGTTCCACGTCCACGAGCCGGGCGAAATCGAAGTCGGTATAGACGTCCGCGTTCACCAGCAGGAAGGGCGCCTCCCCCAGCAGGGGCAGAGCCAGGGCGACACCGCCGGCGGTTTCCAGGGCTTCAGGCTCCCGGGAGTAGGCGATCCGCGCCCCGTAGCGGGCGCCGCTGCCCAGCCGCTCTTCGATCTGGGCGCCCAGGTGGGCATGGTTCACCACCACGTCCCGCACGCCGCAGGCCGCCAGGCGTGTGAGGTGCCACTCGATGAGGGCCCGGCCGCCCACTTCCAGCAGGGCTTTCGGCAGCCGGTCGGTCAGGGGCCGCATGCGCTCGCCCCGGCCCGCCGCCAGGATCATGGCCTTCAAAAGCTATACCCCACGCTGAGGGCGCGTCCTTCCAGGTCGTCCAGCAGCCGGGCGAGGAGCGCGAGCTCCCGGTAGCGCCGGGCCACCTCCCGGGCGTAGGCCACGAACCGGGGCGTGTCGGCGAGGTAGTGGGGCTTGCCGTCGCGGTAGCAGATGCGGGCGAAAATGCCGAGCACCTTGAGGTGCCGCTGCAGCCCCATCCACTCGAAGCTGCGGTAGAAGGCGGCGAAATCGGGATCGACGGGAAGCCCCTCGGCGCGCGCCTTCTCCCAGTAACGGATGGTCCAGTCGAGCACCCGCTCCTCGGGCCAGCTCACGAAGGCATCGCGGAATAGGGACACCACGTCGTAGGTGAGGGGGCCTTCCACCGCGTCCTGGAAGTCCAGCACGCCCGGGTTGGGATCGCTCACCATGAGGTTGCGGGGCATGTAGTCCCGGTGCACGTAGACCCGCGGTTGCGCCAGCGCGCTCCCGATCAGCAGGCGGAAGATGGCCTCCAGCGCCTCCCGCTGGCGCGGGTTCAAAGCTAGCCCCAAGTGCCGCCCCACGTACCACTCGGGAAAGAGCTCCATCTCCCGCCGGAGCAAGGCCTCGTCGTAGGGGGGCAGCACCCCCGGGCGGCTCGCCCGCTGCCACTTGAGCAGGGCCTCCACCGCGTCCCGGAACAAGGCGTCGGCGTTGTGGTCGTTCAGCACGTCCAGGTAAGTTTGCGTGCCCAGGTCGGCGAGCAGCAGGAAACCCTGGGCGAGGTCCTGGGCGAGGATGGCGGGCGCGTGTACGCCCGCTCGGCGCAGCAGCTCCGCCACGCGAACGAAAGGCCCGCAGGGCTCCTTGTCCGGGGGCGCGTCCATGGCGATCCAGCTCTCCCTGTCCGAGCGGACGCGGAAGTAGCGGCGGAAGCTGGCGTCGCTGGACGCCGGCTCGAGGTGGAGACGGCGTCCGGGCAAGACTTCAGCCAGCCAGGCGTTCAGCCGTTCGAGTCTCTCCATGGCAGGGCGCGCGGGCGATTGCGAATCCGATGGGTTTGTGCGATTTTAGCACCTTGCCTGCCGACAAAATCCCAATAATGCAGATGCTTATGCGGCCGGTGGCGATTGCGGTCGCGTGCCTCTTCGTTCCTACCGCGCATTCCCAACCCATCGGCCTGCCGAAGCTGGCCGTGGACCCGGCCCTCCTCGCGCCCGCCGAAGCTCCGCCGTCGGGCGATCAGTCTCCACCGCCGGCCCCTGCGACACCTCCGCCGCCGGCGCCTTCCCCGCAAGCCGCACCCGCGGCTCCGCCGACCCCTAGCGGCGTCGCGCCCACCGGCGAAAAGCCCGTGGTGGTGGAAGCCGACCGCATCGAAGGCATTGGCCAGCGGGAAGTGCGCGCCGAGGGCAACGCTATCCTGCGACAGGACGACCAGAGCCTTTCCGCCGATCTGATCATCTACCATCCGCCGCGGGAGGACGTGTTCGCCCTCGGCAATGTGGTGGTACAGCGCGGCGGCAACGTGGTGCGGGGCCCCCGCCTGGAGTTCAACCTGGAGTCCCAGACCGGGCAGATGGAAGCGCCCGTCTACCAACTGGAGCTCAACAACGCCCGGGGCGACGCCCAGCTCTTCCTGTTCGAAGGAGAGAACCGCTACCGGGCAAAACGGGCGAGCTACACCACCTGCCCGGTCAACCGGGACGACTGGTACCTGCGGGTGGCGGACCTGGAGATCGACCGCAACGCCAACATCGGCGTCGCGCGCAACGTCTGGCTGGAGTTCCAGAGCGTGCCGATCCTCTACTCACCCTACGTGGACTTTCCCCTGGGCAAGGAGCGCAAGTCCGGTTTTCTCCCGCCGGTCATTGGCACCACCACCCAGGGTGGGGCGGAGGTCACCCTGCCCTACTACTGGAACATCGCGCCGAACCGGGACGCCACCATCGCCCCCCGCGTCATCGCCCGGCGGGGATTGATGCTGGCCAACGAGTTCCGCTACCTGGAGCGCGGCTACCACGGGGAAGCCAAGGTGGACGTCCTGCCCGACGACCAGGTGAGCGGGCGCGACCGCTGGGCGCTGCTGCTGCAGCACGCCCACGCCTTCAGCCCGCAACTGGGGGGCGCCGTCAACTTCCAGCGGGTCTCCGACGACAATTATTTCCGCGACCTGGCCAGCTCCGTGACCCTCACCTCCCAGACCAATCTGCCCCAGGAGGGCATGCTCAGCTACGCCGGCGAGGGATGGACGGCCATCGCCCGGGCGCAGAAGTACCAGACCCTGCAGGACCCCCTGGCGCCCATCACGCCGCCCTACGACCGCCTGCCCCAGCTCGCGGTGCAGGGGCTGAAGCCGGATGTCTTGGGCGCCGACCTGGGCCTCAACGCCGAGGCGGTGCGCTTCGAACATCCGACGCTGGTGACCGGTGGCCGCCTGGTCGCCTATCCCACGCTAAGCTACCCCATGCGCGCCTCCTTCGCCTATCTCGCGCCGAAGGCGGGGCTTCACTACACCCGCTACGACCTGGACCGCTCCGGGCCCGAGGCGAGCCCAAGCCGCAGCGTGCCGATCGGCAGCGTCGACGCCGGCCTTTTCCTGGAGCGACACTTCAGCGCCTTCGGCCAGCGCTTCCTGCAGACCCTGGAACCCCGGCTGTTCTATGTCTACGTGCCCTTCCGCGACCAGGACCGGCTGCCCAACTTCGACTCGGCGGACGCGGATTTCAATTTCGCCCAGATCTTCACCGAGAACCGCTTCACCGGCTCCGACCGGATCGGGGACGCGAACCAGGTCACCGTCGCCCTCACCTCCCGGCTCCTGGAGCCGGACTCGGGCGCGGAGCGGCTGCGCTTTGCCCTGGGCCAGCGCTTCCGTTTCGAGAAGCCCCGGGTGCAGCTCGCGAGCCCCATCAGCCCGAGCAACCGCTCCGATCTGCTGGCGAGCCTCGGCGGCCAGCTGACCCAAAGCTGGCTGTTCGACGCCAGCATGCAGTGGAACCCGAGCGACAACGAAACCGAAAAGCTCAATTTCTACGCCCGCTACCACCCGGCGCCGGGGAAGGTAGCCAACGTGGGTTATCGCTTCACCCGCAACGCCCTGGAGCAGGTGGACGTGTCCGCCCAGTGGCCCCTCGGCAGTCGGTGGCAGGGGGTCATGCGCTATAATTATTCGCTGCGCGAAAGCCGGGTGCTGGACGCCCTGGCCGGACTGGAGTACGACGCGGGCTGCTGGTCCATCCGGTTCGTCGCCCACCGCATCGCAACCGCCGTGGACCAGGCCTCCAACGCGTTCTTCGTCCAGCTCGAATTCACCGGGCTCGGCAAGATCGGCGCGGATCCGCTCCACGTGCTGCGCTCGAGCATTCCCGGATTCACCGAAGTGGACCTGTACCGGGAGCAATCCGCCGGCGAGCGTTAGCGCCCCCTATGGCATCTTTTCGAGGGTTTCGATCGCCTATGGCAATTCCTACCCTGTTCCTTGCACTCGCGGTTTTCACCGCCACCTTCGCCGCTGGCCCACCGGCCTTGGGGGCCGAGCGCATCCAGCTCCTGGACCGCATCGTGGCGGTGGTCAATGAGGAGGTCATCACCCAGGACGAGTTGGACCGGCGCCTGGAACTGGTGAAAAAGCAGCTCGCCCGCCAGGGGACGGCGCTACCGGACTCGGAGGCGCTGCGCCGGCAGATTTTGGAGCGTCTGATCATGGACCGCATCCAGGTGCAGTACGCCCGGCAGACGGGATTGCGCATCGACGACTTCCAGCTCGACCGGGCGATCGCGGCCATCGCGGAGCAGAACCGCATGACCGTCGCCCAGTTCCGCGAGGTGCTCGCCCGGGACGGGGTGGACTACGCCGATTTCCGGGAAGAGATCCGCAAGGAAATGATCCTCGCCCGGTTGCGGGAGCGGGAGATCGACAGCCGGATCGCGGTGAGCGAAGGGGAGATCGACAACTTTCTCGCCACCCAGGCCACCCAGATCACCGGGGGCGAATACGCGGTATCCCACATCCTGGTGCGGGTCCCGGAGCAGGCCACCAGCGGCGAGATCCAGGCCCGGCGCGCCCGGGCGGAAGCGGCCCTGGCGGAGCTCAAGACGGGCAAGCCCTTCGCCCAGGTGGCCGCGGTATATTCCGACGCCCCGGACGCCCTGCAAGGAGGTTACCTGGGCTGGCGCCCCCTGAGCCGGCTGCCGGAGCTATTCGCCGAAGCGGTGGTAAAGCTCAACCCCGGGGAGGTGAGCGACATCCTGCGCAGCCCTAACGGCTTCCACATCCTGCGGCTGGAGGACCGGCGCGGTCCCGGAGCCCCGGCGCAGGTCACCCAGACCCGCGTGCGGCACATCCTGGTGCGCCCAGGGGAAACCTTGTCCGAGGACGAGGCCCGCAATCGCCTCCTGCAGTTGCGAGAGCGAATCGTGAACGGGGCCGACTTCGCCGAGCTGGCGCGCCTGCACTCGGAGGATCCCAGTGCTTCCCAGGGCGGAGACCTGGGCTGGGTGAGCCCCGGCGACACGGTGCCCGCCTTCGAGCGGACGATGGAAAGCTTGCAGCCCGGGGAAGTGAGCGAGCCGGTGAAAACGCCCCTGGGCTGGCATCTGATCCAGGTGCTGGAGCGGCGCACGGGAGACATGACCAAGGAGCGGGAACGGGTCCTCGCCCGCCAGTCCATCAAGGCCCGCAAGGCGGACGAGGCGTACGAGGAATGGCTGCGCCAGTTGCGGGACCAGGCCTACGTGGAGGTCCGGCTCGAGGGTTGAGCGGGTGAACACCGTGCGGCAGGCGTCCCCCCTTGCTTTCACCCCCGGTGAGCCCGCCGGGATCGGTCCCGATCTGGCGGTGCTGCTCGCCCATGAACCGCCGCCGGCACCCCTGGTGGTCATCGCGGACCGGGACTTGCTGGCGGAGCGGTCCCGGGCCCTCGGCCGGCCGATCGAGATCGCGGATTACCCGCCTGTCCCGGGAAGCCCCCTCCTTCCCGGTCGGCTCGCCGTGCTCCACGTCCCTCTCGCCGCCCCCAGCCGGCCGGGCCGGCTGGATCCGGCCAACGGTCCCTATGTCCTCGCCACCCTGGACCGGGCCATCGCCGGCTGCCGCTCGGGGGAATTCGCCGCCCTAGTAACGGGCCCTGTGCACAAGGGCGCAATCAACGAAGCCGGGATCCCCTTCACCGGTCACACCGAGTACCTGGCCCAGGCCACCGGCACCCAGCGAGTGGTCATGATGCTGGTGGGAGCCGGCATGCGGGTGGCCCTAGCGACCACCCACCTGCCCCTGCGGGCGGTGGCGGAGGCCCTCACCCCCCAGCTCCTGGAGGAGACCCTGCGAGTGCTCCACACCGAGCTAGCGGACCGGTTCGGCATCACCGAACCCCGCATCCTGGTGGCCGGACTCAACCCCCACGCGGGGGAGGGCGGGCATCTGGGCCGAGAGGAGTTGGAGGTGATCGTCCCCGTGGTGGAGAGGCTGCGGGCCGAGGGGATGCGGCTCAGCGGACCGCTGCCCGCCGACACCCTGTTCAACCCTCCTGTGCTGGCCCAGGGGGACTGCGTGCTAACCATGTACCACGACCAGGGCCTGCCGGTGCTGAAACACGCTTCCTTCGGTCAGGCCGTCAACGTCACCCTGGGGTTGCCCATCGTGCGCACTTCCGTCGATCATGGCACGGCCCTCGATCGCGCGGGCACGGGCGAGGTGGGCCCAGGCAGCCTGCGGGCCGCCATCGCCTTGGCCTGGCGGCTCGCCGCGCGGGAGAAGGCGGGCCGCCCGTCCTGAGGCCCCGAGGCGCCGGTGCCCGTTCACCGCAAGCGTTTCGGCCAGCATTTCCTGGTCGAGCCCCGGGTAATCCAGCGCATCGTGGACGCCGTGCACCCCCGGCCGGGGGAGCGCCTGGTGGAGATCGGGCCCGGCCGGGGGGCCCTCACCGAGCCGCTCCTGGAGCAGGCGGGCCGCTTGATCGTGGTGGAAATCGACCGGGATCTGGCGGCGGCGCTGCGGGCCCGCTACCCTGAAGGGCGGCTCGCCGTGCACTGCACCGACGCCCTGCGCTTCGACTTCGGCGCCCTGGGCGACGACCTGCGGCTCGTAGGCAACCTTCCCTACAACGTCTCCACGCCCCTTCTGTTTCACCTGGAGCGATTCGCCCGGGAGGTGCGGGACATGCATTTCATGCTGCAGAAAGAGGTGGTGGAGCGCATGGCCGCCGCCCCCGGAACCGCCCAATACGGCCGGCTTTCGGTAACGCTCCAGTACCGCTTCCGCATCGAGCGGCTGTTCGACATCGGGCCCCGGGCCTTCAGGCCCGCTCCCCAGGTGCACTCGGCCTTCGTGAGACTCGTCCCTTATCGGGAACTCCCCCATCCGGCCAGGGTAGAGGGGCTCTTCCGGGAAATAGTGACCGCCGCCTTCAGCCAGCGGCGCAAAATGCTAAGAAACGCCATGGGCGCATACCTGGAGGAAGCCGACTGGGCCGCCCTGGGGCTGGATCCCCGGCGCCGGCCCGAGACTCTGGGCGTGGCCGAGTTCGTCGCCGCCGCCAATCGGGTGGCGGAGCGGCGCGGTCTTGCCCGGGAAGCAGGATCGGCAGGCTAGCCCGGCGGGACAAATCACGCCTGGGGGTTTTAGCCCAATTCGATGCCTTGCCTACCGGCACCTCATGTCAGGGGGGTTTTCGTGAAATGTTCGGGCTAGATCTCCACCATCTCGAAGTCTTCCTTGCGCGCCCCGCACTCGGGACAAGTCCAGTTCATGGGCACGTCTTCCCAGCGGGTGCCGGGGGGAATGCCCTCTTCGGGCAGCCCCAGCGCCTCATCGTAGATGAAGCCGCACACGAGGCACATGTACTTCTTGTAGACGACGGTGGTGGATGTTTCGACCATGGAACGGGGTTTTCAGTAAAATAGCTGAATATTATAAGCCATCATGGCCGAGACCCCTCCTATCGTGCTCGCGTTCGCCGCCTCGGACCCCAGCGGCGGCGCGGGCATCCAAGCCGACATCCTGACCTTGGCCAGCATGGGCTGTCATCCTTTGTCCGTCATCACCGCCATCACGGTGCAGGACACCGCCGGGGTGGAAGGGCTTATGCCCCTGGATCCCGACTGGGTCTCCGACCAGGCGCGGGGCGTCCTCGAGGACATGCCGGTCCACGCCTTCAAGATCGGCCTGCTGGGCAGCGTGGAGATAGCCGCGGCGGTGGCCGAGGTGGTGGCGGACTATCCCGACGTGCCCCTGGTGCTGGACCCAGTCCTCGCCTCCGGACGAGGCGACGAGCTCGCCTCCGAGGAGATGCTCTCTGCCCTCCGCGAACTGCTCATTCCCCAGAGCACCCTGATCACCCCCAACAGCATGGAAGCGCGGCGCCTCGCCGCCGACGAAGCGGACGAGGAAGACGACCCGGATCTGCACCAGTGCGCCCAGCGGCTGCTGGCGTTGGGGTGCGAGTACGTGCTCATCACCGGCACCCACGAAAACACCCCCGAGGTGATCAACACCCTCTACTCCAGCGAAGGGATCGTGCGCTCCGACGCCTGGCCGCGGCTTCCGGGAAGTTTCCACGGCTCGGGGTGCACCCTGGCCTCCGCCATCGCCGCGACCCTGGCTAACGGGCTGGAGCTGCCGGAGGCGGTGCGGGAAGCCCAGGAATACACCTGGCATGCCCTGAAGTCCGGGTTCCGGCCCGGTATGGGGCAGCACCTGCCCGACCGGTTGTTCTGGGCGCGGGAAGGCGATGAAGGGAGCCGTTAACGCCGCGCCCGCCCGGAGCTGCACGCCCATCGCCGGCCTGTACGCCGTCACCCCGGAGTGTGCCGAGACGGGAGTGCTCGAGACGAAGGTGGAGCAGGCCCTGCGGGGGGGAGCGCGGGTGATTCAGTACCGGGCCAAGGGCGCCACCCCGGCCCTTGCCCTGGAGCAGGCCCGGGCCCTAGCCCGCCTGTGCCGCGCCTTCGGGCGCGTTTTCATCGTCAACGACCAGGTAGACCTCGCCCTGGCGGTCGGCGCCGACGGAGTGCACTTGGGGGCCCAGGACGAGGCCGTCGAAGCCGCCCGGCGGCGGCTGCCGCCAGGGATGCTCCTGGGGGTTTCGTGCTACGACCGCCTGGATCGGGCCCGGGAGGCGGTGGCCCAGGGCGCCGACTACGTGGCCTTCGGCGCCGTGTTCCCCTCTCCGGTCAAACCCGAGGCGGTGCGCGCGCCCCTCGCCTTGTTGGGCGAGGCGCGGCGGGCGCTGGACGTCCCGCTGGTGGCCATCGGCGGCATCACGCCGCAAAACGCCTCCGAGGTGATCCGCGCCGGCGCCCACGCCCTGGCCGTCATCAGCGCCCTGTTCGACGCCCCCGACGTGGAGGGCGCGGCGCGGGCGTTCAGCCGCTTGTTCGATCAGCCATCGCCATGACTACAACGCCGCCGCTTGAGCCAGCCTCCGGCCAGCCCTCCCGCAACGAAGCCTTGTTCGAGCGCTCCGCCGCCTACATCCCCGGCGGGGTCAATTCGCCGGTGCGGGCCTTCCGCGCGGTGGGGGGTACGCCCCGCTTCTTCGTCCGCGGCCAGGGCCCGCTCCTGTGGGACGCGGACGGACGGTCCTACATCGACTACGTGGGGTCCTGGGGCCCGGCGATCCTCGGCCACGCCCATCCGGAGGTGGTGGCGGCGGTCAAGGCCCAGGCCGAGCGGGGCCTGGGCTTCGGCGCTCCCACCGAGCTGGAGCTGGAGATGGCGGAGTTGCTCTGCCGGCTCGTGCCGTCGATGGAACAGGTGCGGCTCGTGAGCTCCGGCACCGAGGCCACCATGAGCGCCATCCGACTCGCCCGGGGCTACACGGGGCGCAGCCGCATCGTCAAGTTCGAAGGCTGCTACCACGGCCACGGGGACGCCCTGCTGGTGAAAGCGGGCTCCGGGGCGTTGACCTTCGGCCAGCCCAGCTCGGCCGGGGTGCCGGAGGAAACCGTGGCCCACACCCTGGTGCTCGCCTACAACGATACGGCGGGGCTGGAAGAGGCCTTCGCCCGGCTCGGGCGCGAGATCGCCGCCGTGATCGTGGAGCCCATCGCCGGCAACATGAACCTGGTGTTGCCGCGGCTCAATTTCCTCCAGCGGCTGCGCGCCCTGTGCACCCAGCACGGGGCTCTCCTCATCTTCGATGAGGTGATGACCGGCTTCCGGGTCGGCCTCGGCGGGGCCCAGGGGTTGTTCGGCCTCCAGCCCGACCTCACCACCCTGGGCAAGGTGATCGGGGGAGGCTTGCCCGTGGCCGCCTTCGGTGGGCGCCGGGAGATCATGCAGCATCTCGCGCCCCTGGGGCCCGTGTACCAGGCGGGCACCCTGTCCGGCAACCCGGTAGCGGTGGCGGCGGGGCTCGCCACCCTGAAGCGGGTCCAGGTGGAAGGCTTCTACGAGGGGCTTGCCGCCACCGTCCGGGCCCTCACCGACGGACTCGCGGCGGCGGCCCGCCGCAAGGGGGTTCCTTTCTCGGTCCAGGCGATCGGGGGCATGTTTGGGCTGTACTTCCGCGAGGAGCCGCCCACCACCTACGGGGAAGTGCTGGCCTGCGACCGGGAAGCCTTCAACCGCTTCTTTCACCGCATGCTGGGCGAAGGGGTGTACCTAGCGCCGTCGGCCTTCGAGGCGGGCTTCGTCTCGGCCGCCCACGGGCCGGCCGAGATCGAGCGCACCCTGGAAGCGGCGGAGCGAGCCTTCGACGCCCTGCGGTCTTGACAAGAGGAGAAGGCGGCCCGAGCCGGCCGCCTCCATACCGAAGCGCAGCCTCCTACCGCAGCCCCGCGATGTATTCCGCCACCGCCTGAATCTCCCGGTCCGTCATCCTGGAAGCGATGGCTTGCATCATGCCCTCGGGGTCGTTCGCCCGTTCTCCCGAGCGAAAGGCTTTGAGCTGGGCGGCGGTGTACTCCGCGTACTGTCCTCCGAGGCGCGGGTACTGGGCAGGGATTCCGGCGCCGTTGGGCGCGTGGCAGGCGGCACAGGCCGGGACCGCCTTGGAGGCGATGCCGCCCCGATAGATTTTCTCCCCCTCCCGGGCGAGCGCCTCGTCCTTCGCCTGGGCAGGCCGCAGCTTCTGCTGGGCATAGTAGACGCCCAGGGCTTTCATGTCCTCCGGGGTGAGAGTCGTCACCATGCCCGCCATAATGGCGTTTTGCCGCGCGCCGGACTTGAAGTTGTCAAGCTGCTTGGCGATGTATCGGGCGTGCTGGGCGGCCAGATGGGGATTGGTGGGCGTCGGGCTGTTGCCGTCCGCCCCATGGCAGGCGGCGCAGACCTGGGACGCGATGCTTTGGCCCTGGGCCAGGCTTCCTTCCTGGGCAGAGGCGGTCAGGGCCCAAACCGCTAGCCCAAGCGCCCCGATACCGGCGCGGGTCCGCTTCATCTCGGCTCCTTGTGACTGAAAAATTGCGAAATTCTATACTAGCCCTCTGTTACCATGCCACCCGTACGAGACATCGATGGCCCCTGCAGGGAGTCCCAAGCGCTCCCAGATGAATCCTTTTCACCAGCTTTCCTTCGCCGTCAGCGTCACCCGGCTGGCGGACTCGCCCCCATCAGTGCGAGAGGTGGCCATCGGCGGTCGCTCCAACGCCGGCAAATCCAGCCTGCTGAACGCCCTGGCCCAGCGCAGGCGTCTCGCCTACGTGAGCAAGACGCCGGGCCGTACCCGGGAGATCAACTTCTTCCGCTGCGGTGACGGCCGCTTCATCGTGGACCTGCCCGGCTACGGGTACGCCCGGGTGCCCCTGGCGGTGAGGGAAACCTGGGGGGAGCTGGTGAGCGGATATCTACAGGCCCGGCCCTCCCTGGTGGGGGTGGTGCTGCTCATGGACGTGCGCCACCCCTTGACGCCCCTGGACTGGCAGCTCCTTTTCTTTCTGCAAGAGAGCGGTAAACCGGTGCACGCGGTGCTCACTAAGGCGGACAAACTCTCCCGCCAGCAGGCGCTGCGAACCCTGGCGGCGGTGAGGGAAGCCCTCGACCGGCAGGCGCCCCAGGTAAGCCTGCAGCTCTTTTCTACCGTCACCCGCCAGGGGGCGGACGAGCTTGCCGGGCGGCTCGCCCACTGGCTGGAGATAAAAAATGCCCCCGGCTAAAGGGGAGTAAAACCGGGGGCCACGGCCTTAATAAGGATTAAGGCACCCGCTCAGGGAGGAGAAGCGGGAGACGATGAAAACCATCGTCTGCAAGCTATGATTACCGTCTGGGGCGAAAGTTCCCCCGGCTTCGGCCCGAGGCCCAAGCCGACGACGCGAGGTGAGCTCATGATACCGCTGGGCAGCTACCCCCGGCGCAGGATGCGCCGGCTCCGCCGCGATGAGTTTTCCCGCCGGCTGGTGCGGGAGCATCGCCTGGATCCCGCCGATTTGATCGACCCGGTGTTCGTCCTGGACGGCCCGAGCCGCGAGGAGCAGGTCCCGTCCATGCCGGGGGTACATCGCCTCAGCCTCGACCGGTTGCTTGCCCGGGCTGAAGAGTGCCTGCGGCTGGGGGTGCCCGCCGTGGCCCTGTTCCCGGTGGTGGACCCGGCGCTGAAAAGCGCCGACGCGAGGGAAGCCCTGAACCCGGAAGGGCTGGTGCCCCGGGCGGTCCAGGCCTTGAAGCAGCGCTTTCCCGAACTGGGGGTCATCACCGACGTGGCCCTGGACCCGTACACGAGCCACGGCCAGGACGGCTTGATCGACGCATCGGGCTACGTAGTCAACGACGAGACCGTAGCCGTGCTCGCCCGCCAGGCGACCCTGCACGCCGCCGCCGGCGCCGACGTGGTCGCCCCCTCCGACATGATGGACGGGCGCATCGGGCGCATCCGCGAGGCCCTGGACGGAGCGGGCCACATCCATACCCGCATTCTCGCCTACGCCGCCAAGTACGCTTCCAGCTTCTATGGCCCGTTCCGGGACGCGGTGGGCTCGGCCGCGAGCCTGGGTAAGGGAAATAAATTCACCTACCAGATGGATCCGGCCAATTCGGACGAAGCCCTGTGGGAAGTGGGCCTGGATCTGCAAGAGGGCGCCGACATGGTCATGGTGAAACCGGGGCTGCCTTACCTCGACATCGTGCGCCGGGTAAAGGACGCCTTCCGCTCCCCCACCTTCGTCTACCAGGTAAGCGGGGAGTACGCCATGCTCAAGGCCGCGGCGGCCAACGGCTGGCTCGACGAGCGCTCCTGTGTGCTGGAGTCCTTGCTCGCCATCAAGCGGGCCGGCGCCGACGGGATCTTCACCTATTTCGCCCTGGACGCGGCCCGCTGGCTCAAAGAAGAGGAGCGGTGAAGAGCCGTGGGCTACTCCTCGCCGTCCTCCCGCAGAAGCGTCTCCACGTAAGCCGTCTTGGCCCGGACTGGGACGCCGTCTTCCGCCCCCGGGCGTCCAGCGCTCCAGAGATCCTTGGTGCCGTAGACCGCCACGTTCACCGTCGCCCCCTCGGCCTCGAGGGTGAAGAGGGGCACGCTGCGCCACCCGTCTCCCGTGGCCACCCGCCGCTCCCCCACCCGATAGGGAATGCGCTCCCGCATCAGGAAATACTCCACGTCCTTGACCGAATCGGTGAATAACTGCAGGTTGATGTCGGAATGCTTGCCGGCCACCCCGGTCAACACCGCACCGGTGAGATGGGGATTGAACGCCTCCAGCCGCCGCATCACCGCAAGGGCCACCTGGCGCAACGCCCGCAGCACCGCCCGGTGCTCCTCCGGCTCGTAGAGGGCCCGGAAAGCCCGCAGCGCTTCCTCCACCTCGCTGTTGTTGGGGAGGTTGCGGGTGTCGGCGGCCCCCAGTTGCTCGGCTGCCTTGCGCTTGGCGGTGCCGAAGTCCTGGATGCCGTCCCGGGCCATGAGCCTAGCGGCGAGATGAGCGATGCGCTCCCGCATCAGGTTGCGTCTGGGTCCGGTCGTTCGGCCCATCCTGCCCTCGTCACAAGCCTAGGCGTTAGAACAACTGGTTCCTGATCTCGTCCCCGCCGCGGGCGCCCAGGGCGGGTAGCCACGTGCCCTGGTCAGCTAGGGGGACGTTTTCCCGATAGAAGTATTCCGGGATGCCTTGGCCGGTGCTGTCCAGAAGGCCGGTATCCGGATTCACCCGGGCCACGACTACGCCTTCAGGCATCGGGAAGTCGGCCTCGGGGACCCCCTTGAGTGCCTTGGCCATGTATTCCATCCAGATGGGCAAGGCGGCGTTGGCCCCGGTCTCTCCCTTGCCCAGGGAGCGGGGATTGTCGAACCCGATCCATGCCACCGCCACCAGGGACGGATGGAAGCCGCTGAACCAAGCATCCACGAAATCATTGGTGGTGCCGGTCTTGCCCGCCAGGTCGTTGCGGCCGAGCTTCATGGCCCGGGCGGCGGTGCCGCTGCGCACCACCTCCCGCAGCATGGAGGTCATGATGAAGGCGTTGCGCTCGTCGATCACCCGCTCGGCGCCTTCGCCCACCCGGGCCGGCATAGCTCGGGCGATCACCGTGCCGTTTTCGTCCTCGATGCGCTCGATAAAGTAGGGCACCACCCGATAGCCCCCGTTGGCGAAGACCGCGTAAGCGGTGGCCATCTGGACAGGCGTGGCCGTCCCAGCGCCGAGGGCGAGGGTCAGATAGGGGGGATGGCGCGCCGGATCGAACCCAAACCGGGTCAGGTAATCCTGGGCGTACTTGGGGCCGATCGCCTGGATGATGCGCACCGACACCAGGTTTTTCGACTTGGCCAGCGCGGTGCGCAGGCGCGTGGGGCCTTCGTACTTTTCGTCGTAGTTCTTGGGCTCCCACGGTTCGTCTCCCGTCTGGGCGGCGTCGAAATAGATGGGCGCGTCGTTGATGATGGAGGCCGGGGTGAACCCCTTTTCCAGGGCGGCGGAATAGACGAAGGGCTTGATCCCGGAGCCGGGCTGGCGCCACGCCTGGACCGCGTGGTTGAACTTGCTGCGGCCGAAGTCGAACCCCCCCACCAGCGCCCGGATGGCGCCGTCGGTCGGGTCGATGGCTACCAGGGCCGCTTCGACGGCCGGCAACTGGGCGATCTGCCAGCGCTCGCCGCCATCGCTACGCACCCGCACCAGGGCGCCTCGGCGCAACCGCTGATTCGGCGGCAGTTTGTCGCTCAGGTTACGCTGAGCGAAGCGGATCGCCTCCCCCGCCAGGGTGAGGGTCTTGCCCCCTTTCACGTACACCTTGAGCTTGCCGCCCCCAGCCTCCAGCACCACCGCCGGCAGAAGCTGGCCCACCTCGGGCACCTCTTGCAGAGCGTCTTCCAACACCTCTTCCAGGTTGTCGCCCGCCCGATCCAGATCGATGTAGCCTTCGGGCCCCCGGTAGCCGTGCCGGCGGTCGTACTCCAGCACTCCGTTGCGCAGCGCCTGAAGTGCTGCCTCTTGGTGGGCCTTGAGGAGGGTGGTATAGACGCGGAAGCCCCGCGTATAGGCTTCCTCCCCGTACCGGTCCACCATGAGCTGGCGCGCCATCTCGGCCACGTAATCTCCCGAAAGCTCCCCTTCTCGAGCCTGCCGGCGCGCCACCACGGGTTGCTCCGCCGCCGCCCGGTACTGGGCTTCGGTGATGTGCCCCAGCTCGCGCATGCGGCGCAGGACATAGAGCTGCCGCTGCTTCGCCCGCTCCGGGCTGGCGACCGGGTTGTAGCGGGACGGTGCCTTGGGCAACCCAGCCAGCATGGCCGCCTCGGCCAGGGTCAATTCCTGAATCGACTTGCCGAAATACGTCTGGGCGGCGGAGGCGAACCCGTAGGCCCGCTGGCCTAGATAGATCTGGTTGATGTAGAGCTCCAGGATCTGGTCTTTGCTCAGGCTGTGCTCGATTTTGAACGCGAGCAAAGCCTCGTGGAATTTCCGCGTGAAGGTCTTCTCCTTGCTCAGAAAGAAATTGCGCGCCACTTGCATGGTGATGGTGCTGGCGCCCTGACGGGCGCCGCCGGCGGCGAAGTTGCTGTAAGCGGCCCGCAAGACTCCGAGATAATCTACGCCGCCGTGCTGGTAGAAGCGCTCATCTTCGGCCGCCAGGATGGCTAGCTTCAGGACCTCCGGCACCTCGCGAATGCTCACCACGGCCCGCCTTTCCTCGCCGAATTCCCCGATCAGATGGCCGTCCAGGGTGTAGACCCTCAAGGGGACCTTGGGCCGATAGTCGGTCAGCACCTCCAAGGACGGCAGTTTGGGATAGGTGATGATCGCGGCGAAGGCGATCAAGAGGGCGCCCGCCACCCCCAAGCCAAACAGGGCGACCAGCGCGATGAACCACCAGCGTCGGAACATGATCAGGCGGGACGCTCGAAGACAGGAAAGGCGGGGATTATAGGGCGCACACCACGACGGAAAAAACCCTATAAATTTTGCTTTACATCTTTTGTAGTTGCTGCTAGCCTTTAATGTAGCTTCTGGATAATATGACCTAGCTGCCTATGTTCAAAGGGAATTTCCAGTTCGGCCCCAGCCTCTTCCCGGCTTCCTGGCCCCCCCTGGTCGGCCTCGACGTGAGCAGCTCGGCCGTGAAGATGGTGGAGCTCGCCCCCGCCGGCAAGGACAAGCACCGGGTCGAGCGCTACGTCATCGAGCCCATGCCGAAGGATGCCGTGGCCGAAGGCAATATCGTAAACCTGGAGGCCACGGGGGAGGCCATCAAGCGGGCCTGGAAAAAGCTGGGCACCCGGGTGAAAACCGTCGCCATGGCGGTCCCCGCGTCGGCCGTGATCACCAAGAAGATCGTCGTTCCCGCCGGCCAGCGGGAGGAAGAGCTCGAGGTCATGGTGGAGTCGGAGGCCAATCAATATATCCCCTTTTCCCTGGACGAGGTCAACCTGGACTTCCAGGTGCTGGGGCCGGCCGGCGCCAGCCCCGAGGAGGTCGAGCTCTTGATCGCCGCCTCCCGCAAGGAAAAAGTGGAGGACCGGGTAGCCGCGGCCCAGGCCGCCGGGCTCAAGGCGACGGTCATGGACGTGGAGCCCTACGCCGCCTTGAACGCCCTGGAACGGGTCATGCCCTACCTTCCCGGCGTGGACTACGACCAGACCCTGGCCCTGGTGGACATCGGCGCCCACCACATGAGCCTCAACGTGCTGTGCGCCGGGCAGTCGGTGTACATGCGCGACCAGCCTTTCGGCGGGCATCAGCTCACCGAACAGATCCAAGCCCGCTACGGCCTCTCCCTGGAGGAAGCGGAAGCGGCCAAGCGCAGCGGCGGCCTGCCCGAAAGCTATGAAAGCGAGGTCCTGGCGCCCTTCCGTGACACCCTGGCCCTGGAAGTGGCCCGCGCGCTCCAATTCTTTTTCACCTCGACCCAATACAACGAAGTTCACCACGTGCTGCTGGCCGGGGGATGCGCCGCCATCCCCGGCCTGGACGAGTCGGTGGCGGCCCGCACCCAGGTGGACACCATGATCGCCAATCCGTTCGCCGGCATGGAGCTCGCGAGCCGCATCCGGCCGGTGCAGCTCTCGGCGGACGCCCCGGCCCTCCTGGTGGCGTGCGGGCTGGCCCTTCGGAGGTTCGATCCAGCATGATCCGCATTAACCTGCTTCCCTACCGTGCTGAGCGGCGTCGGGCGCGTAACCGGCAGTTCGGCATCGCGGCGGCCCTGACCGCGGGCCTGGGCGTCGTCGTCTGGTTCGCCGGGCACACGGTGCTCGCCGGCCGGATCGAGCACCAGGAAGCGCGCAACGACTATCTCAAGAAGCAAATCGCCGTCCTGGACAAGCAGATCGCCGAGATCAAGACCTTGAAAACCCAGATCCAGGCCCTGCTCGCCCGCAAGGAGGTGGTGGAAAAGCTCCAATCCAACCGGACCGAGGTGGTCCACCTCCTGGACCAGATGGTGCGGATTGTCCCGGAGGGCGTCTATTTCACCCGGCTCAAGCAGACGGGCAACAACCTGAGCCTCACGGGTTACGCCCAGTCCAGCGCCCGGGTCTCCACCCTCATGCGCAACATCGAGGACTCTCCCTGGCTGGGGGAGCCCCAGCTCGTCGAGATCAAGGCGGAGCAGGTGGGCAAGCTGCGGCTGAACCAGTTCACCCTCAACTTCAAGCTGACGCCGCCCCAGCCCGGGGGCGGTGAGGGCACCGCTCAGGCGGCGGGCGCCCAGGCCAAGGGGTAAGCGCCATGACCCTGGACGACCTGAGACGACTCGATACCCGCAATCCCGGCGGCTGGCCGGCCCCGGTCAAGGCGGGGGTCATGCTTTTCCTGTTGCTCGCCATCGTTTCCGCAGGCTACTTCTACGACTGGAGCAGCCAGTTGGAAACCCTGGAGAGCCGCAAAAAAGAGGAGGAACGGCTCAAGCAAACCTTCCTGGAAAAGAAAAAGGAGGCGGTGAACTTGGACATTTACCGCCAGCAGCTCGCGGAAATCGAGCAGACTTTCGGCGCCATGCTGCGGCAGTTGCCCAACAAAGCGGAAATGGACGCCCTGGTCACCGACATCAACCAGGCAGGGCTGGGCCGGGGGCTGCAGTTCGAGCTGTTCAAACCGGCCCCCCGGGAGACCCTGTATGACTTCTACGCCGAGCTTCCGATCCAGGTGCGCGTCACCGGCAACTACCACGACATGGGGGCGTTCGCCAGCGACGTAGCGCAACTGCCCCGGATCGTCACCCTGGACAGCGTGTCCATCGAGAAGACCAAGGACGGCCTGGTGATGAACGCCGTCGCCAAGACCTACCGCTACCTAGACGAGCAAGAAGTGGCGGCCCAGCGCAAGGCGGCGGCGCCGGCGAAAGGAGGGAAGAAGTGAAGCGCGCGATCCTTCTCCTCGCGCTCGCCCTGGCCGGCTGCTCGGCCGAGGAATTCAGCGATCTCAAGCAATTCGTGGAGCAGTCCGGCCAGGGCCTGCGGGGCAAGGTGCCGCCCCTGCCCAAGGTCAAGTCCTATGAAGCCTTCGCTTACAACGCCTTCGATCTCCCGGACCCGTTCACCCTGCGCGAGATCGACACCCGTGGAAAGCCGGGCCCCGGCGGTCCAGGGCCCGACCTCAACCGGCCTCGGGAACCGCTGGAGGCCTACCCCCTTGAAAACTTGAAAATGGTGGGGACGCTCGAGCGCGGAAAGCGCGTCCACGCCCTCATCAAGACCCCCGATAACAACGTGTTCCGGGTCACCGTCGGCAATTACCTGGGCCAGAACTTCGGCCGTATCACCAGGATCACCGAGGCGGAAGTCACGCTGACGGAACTGGTCCAGGAAGGGGCCGGAGGCTGGACCGAGCGGACCGCGAGCCTGCAACTCGTCGAATAAATCTCAGGGAGCAGTCGCCATGAGCCGTACCCTCCTCAAGGAACCCAAGCGCTTATTCGCCCTGGCATGCCTCGCCGCCGCGATCGCGGCGAGCCTGGTGGCCGGGCGGGTATGGGCCCAATCGAACAGCATCGAAGCGCTCGAGGTCACCCCCGGCGCCGAGGGCAGGCTGGTGGTAAAGATCAAGCTCAAGAACCCCTTGGCGAACCCGCCCGCCGGCTTCGCCGTCCAGAAACCGCCGCGCATCGCCCTGGACTTCCCCGACACGGGGAACGCTCTAGGCCGCACTTTCCAGGTGGGCCAGGGGGACCTGCGCTCGGTCAACATCGTTGAGGCCCCTTCCCGCACGCGGCTGGTCATGAACCTGGAGCGCCCTCTGGGCTACGACACCCGGGTCGAGGGCAGCGAGGTGGTGGTGACCCTGCTCGGCGTGGAGACCGCCGGTAGCGCGGCCGGGCCCACCTTGTCCCGGTTCGCGGAAACGCGGCTCGGCGACGTAAGGCACAGCATCCTGGACGTGGATTTCCGCCGGGGACCGGCGGGGGAAGGACGGGTCGTCGTGGACCTGTCCGACACCACCACCGGCATCGACCTGCGGCGGCAGGGCACCCAGATCATCGTCGACTTCAACAACACCTCTTTGCCCAAGAACCTGCAGCGCCGCCTGGACGTCACCGATTTCGGCACCCCCGTCCAGTTCGTGGAGAGCTTCGCCGTTGGCGGGAACGCCCGTCTGGTGATCGAGCCCAGGGGGCTATGGGAGCAGTCGGCCTACCAGGCGGACCGCAAGTTCATCGTCGAGGTGAAGCCGGTGGCCCAGGACCCGGCCCGGGCGGCGGCCGGTACGCGGCCCCGCTATACCGGGGAGAAGCTTTCCCTCAACTTCCAGAACGTGGAAGTGCGGGCGGTGCTGCAGGTGATTGCCGACTTCACCGGCCTCAACATCGTGGTGAGCGACTCGGTGGCGGGCAACCTGACCCTGCGGCTCAAGGACGTGCCCTGGGACCAGGCCCTGGACATCATTCTCCAGGCCAAGGGGCTGGACAAGCGGCGGGAGGGCAATGTCCTCCTGGTGGCGCCCCGGGACGAGATCGCGGCGCGGGAAAAGCTGCAGCTCGAGGCACAGCAACAGATCGCCGAGCTGGAGCCCACTATCACCGAGAGCTTCCAGCTCAACTACCAGAGAGGAGAGGACGTCAAAAGGATCCTGAGCGATCCGACCCAGAAGATCCTCTCCAAGCGGGGCAGCGCCGTGGTCGACCCGCGCACCAATATCTTGTTCGTCCAGGACACGCCAAGCAGGCTGGACGAGATCCGTGCCCTCATCCGCCAGATCGACGTGCCGGTGCGGCAGGTGATGATTGAAGCACGGATCGTGGAGGCGAACGACGACTTCTCCCGCAACCTGGGCGTGCGGCTGGGCTACCATGATCGTCGATCCAACGGCTTCGGCACGGGTATCGGAAGCTCCCGAGGCCTGATCGGCGCCCGCCTGGAGGATACCACCTTCCACACCGGCCAGATCGGCACCCCGGTACCCACCCTCAGCGATTTCACCAACGTGAACCTGCCCGCCGCGGGCATCGGCGCCTTCAACCCGGGGGCCTTTTCCCTGCTGCTGTTCAACGAGGCGGCCACCAAGTTCCTGAACCTGGAGCTGACCGCGCTAGAGGCTGACAACCGCGGCAAGATCATCTCCAGCCCCCGGGTGATGACCGCCGACCAGATCGAGGCCACCATCGAGCAGGGGACGGAGATTCCGTACCAGCAGGCCACCTCCAGCGGGGCCACCAGCGTGGCGTTCAAGAAGGCCACCCTCTCCCTCAAGGTAAAGCCCCAGATCACCCCGGACGAGAACGTGATCATGACCCTCAACGTGAACAAGGACAGCCCGGGGGTCAACACCACGGCCGGCCCGGCCATCGACACCAAGCAGATCTCCACTCAGGTGCTAGTGGAAAACGGCGGCACGGTGGCGATCGGCGGCATCTTCGAACAGGAAAAACGCAACGACGTGACCAAGGTGCCCCTGCTGGGCGACCTGCCCATGGTGGGCGGGCTCTTCCGCAACACTGCCAGGACGGACAACCGCTCCGAGCTGCTCATCTTCATTACGCCGCGGATCCTGAAAGATTCCCTCACCTTGAGATAAGGAACCTGGACCCCTCCCAAGGCCGGGGATCTCCCGGCCTTTTCTTTTGGACGCCCGGGCCGTCCGCGGTGCCGGCGGCGGCGGTTTTGGATACAATCGAGCGATGCTGCCGAGCCGTAACATCTTCCTGGTCGGCATGATGGGGGCGGGCAAGAGCACCGTGGGGAAGCTCCTGGCCCGGCACCTGGGCAAGACTTTCCTCGACACCGATCACGAGATCCGCCGCCGCACGGGCGTGGAGATTCCGGTCATCTTCGAAATCGAGGGGGAGGAAGGGTTCCGCGCCCGGGAGGCGGCCGTGCTGCGGGAGCTCACGCAGCGGGAAGACGTGGTGCTGGCCACCGGCGGGGGAGCGGTGTTGCGGCCCGAGAACCGGGCGCTTCTCAAGGCGCGGGGCGCGGTGATTTATCTGCGGGGTTCGGTGGAGGAGCTGTGGGCGCGCACGCTTCACGACCGCAACCGGCCCCTGCTGCAGACGGCAGATCCGAAGGCCCGTCTCGACGAGCTACTGCGGGAGCGGGATCCCCTGTACCGGGAGGTCGCCGATCTGGTGGTGGACACCGGCCGAGCCGGCGCCCTGGCCCTGGTACGACGGATCGAAAAGCGGCTGCGGGAGGCCGAGAGGACCCAGGCCAAGGATGCCCTCGAGCTCGATACAGACGCTTGACGTCGCCCTGGGGGATCGCAGCTACCCGATCCACGTGGGGCCGGGGCTGCTCGCCGATCCCCGCTGGTTCGCGTCCCTCGCCCCCGCGAAGCGGGTGGCGGTAGTCACCAACACCACGGTGGGACCCCTGTATCTCCCTCGCCTGCGGCGGACCCTGGAAACATTGAACGTAGCTTGCATCGACATCGCCATCCCCGACGGAGAGGCGTTCAAGACCTGGGAGACCCTGAACCGCATCTTCGACGCTCTGCTGGAGAACCGCTGCGAGCGTTCCACCCCCGTCCTAGCCCTAGGCGGGGGGGTGGTGGGGGACATCGCCGGGTTCGCCGCCGCCACCTATCAGCGGGGCGTACCCTTCTACCAGATCCCCACCACCCTGCTCGCCCAGGTGGACTCGTCCGTGGGCGGCAAGACCGCCATCAACCACCCTCTGGGCAAGAACATGATCGGCGCTTTCTACCAGCCGCGGGCGGTGATCGCCGACACCGACACTCTGGCCACGCTGCCGGAGCGGGAGCTCCGGGCCGGCCTGGCGGAGGTGATCAAGTACGGCCTGATCCGGGACGCCGAGTTCTTCGACTGGCTCGAAACCCGCCTGGAGGGGCTGCTCGCCCGCGATCCCGAGGCGCTCACCTTCGCCATCGTCCGCAGTTGCGCCAACAAGGCCCGGATCGTGGCGGCGGACGAGCGGGAAACCGGGGTGCGGGCGCTGCTCAACCTGGGCCACACCTTCGGACACGCCATCGAGACCGGGCTCGGCTACGGGGAGTGGCTGCACGGAGAAGCGGTGGCCGCCGGCACCGTGCTGGCGGCCGAGGTGTCGGTCCGGCTCGGGCTCCTTCCCCGAGAGCAGAAGGAGCGCCTGGTTGCCCTGTACCGGCGGGCCGGGCTGCCCACCCGGGCGCCGGACCTGGGCGCCGCCCGGTACCTCGCCCTGATGGGCCACGACAAGAAGGTCCAGGAAGGCAGGATCCGCTTCGTGCTCCTCAGGCGCATCGGAGAAGCGTTCGTGAGCGGGTCGGTTACGGAAGCGGTGCTGGAACAGGCCTTCGCGGCCTGCTGCGGCCATGGCTGAGCTAGCCCCCTACGCGGCCCACCCCGAACGCTCCCGAGGCCGCCGGCATCCCGAACCACCCCCCACGGGCCGCAACGAATACCAGCGGGACCGGGACCGCATCGTCCACTCCACCGCGTTCCGCCGGCTCGAGTACAAGACCCAGGTGTTCGTCAACCACGAAGGGGATCTCTTCCGCACCCGGCTCACCCACAGCCTGGAGGTGGCCCAGATCGGCCGCACCATCGCCCGCAACCTGCGCCTGAACGAGGACCTGGTGGAGGCCGTGGCCCTGGCCCACGACCTGGGCCACACCCCCTTCGGGCACGCGGGGCAGGAGGCATTGAACGGGGCCATGAAGGACCACGGCGGCTTCGAGCATAACCTGCAATCCCTGCGGGTGGTGGACCTCTTGGAAGAGCGCTACGCCGAGTTCGACGGCCTGAACCTCACCTTCGAGACCCGGGAGGGGATCCTCAAGCACTGCTCGCCCCAGAACGCCCGGGCACTAGGAGACGTGGGCCAGCGCTTTCTCCAGGGAAAGCGGCCCTCCCTGGAGGCCCAGCTCGCCAACCTGGCCGACGAGATTGCGTACAACAACCACGACGTGGACGACGGCTTACGCTCGGGGCTACTAGAACTCGCGCAGTTGCGGGAGGTGCGCATGTTCGCCGAGCACCTGGACGAGGTTCGGCGCGCCTACCCCGCCCTCGACGGCCGCCGGCTCATCCACGAGACGGTGCGGCGGATGATCAACACCCTGGTCAACGATCTCATCCGCCAGAGCCAGGCCCTCATCGCCGCCCACCGGCCGGCGAGCCTCGATGAGGTGCGGGAATGCCCGCCCTTGATCGCCTTCAGCCCCGAGATCGCCGAGCGGCAGGGGGAGCTCAAACGATTCCTGCGCATCCACCTCTATCAGCACTACCGGGTCGCCCGTATGACCGCCAAGGCCAAGCGCATTCTCCTCGACCTGTTCCAGGCTTTCGTGGACGACCCGCGGCTGCTGCCCCCCCAGTTCCAGGAAAAAGCGAAGAGCCACCTGCACCGGGCGGTGGCCGACTACATCGCCGGCATGACCGACCGCTACGCCATCCGGGAGCACCAGCGCCTTTTCGCCGTGGGGGAGATTTCCTCCTAAAGGCGGCGTTCCTCCGGCCCTGCGGCAAGCGCCAAGGCCTCTCTTGCAGCGCAATATCGGGTTGCTGGTCCTATCGTGCCGGGTTACTATTAGTCACTTGCGCTTAGTTTTCGAGACGCCCCGGCAGCAAGGTTCCAATCATTTGTTTTAAAATAGAAATTTTTGCCGGGAGCTACCGCGACGAGGTATACAAGTGAGCGACCCCCGCCTGCCACCCCCCCAGGGCCTTTATGACCCCGCCCAGGAGCACGACGCCTGCGGCGTGGGCTTCATCGCCCATATCAAGGGTAGAAAGTCCCACACCATCATCGAACAGGGCCTGGAGATCCTCAAAAACCTCACCCACCGGGGTGCGGTCGGGGCCGACCCCAAGGCGGGGGACGGCGCCGGCATCCTGATCCAGATCCCGGACCAGTTCTTCCGGGAAGAAATGGCCAAGCAGGGGGTGCGGCTGCCCCCGCCCGGCCAATACGGGGTCGGCATGGTGTTCCTGCCCCAGGAGCCCGCCTCCCGCCTCGCCTGCGAATACGAGATCGAGCGGGCCATCAAGGACGAGGGTCAGGTCCTGCTCGGCTGGCGCGACGTGCCCCGGGACCCCTCGGTGCTGGGCGAATCGGTGAAAGCCATCGAGCCCGTCATCCGCCAGGTGTTCGTCGGCCGGGGCAAGGGGGTGACCGTCACCGACGCCCTGGAGCGCAAGCTTTACATCATCCGGCGGGTGTCGGGCAACGCCATCCGGGCCCTGAACCTGGCCCACGGCAAGGAGTTCTACGTCCCGTCCCTGTCGGCGCGCACCATCGTCTATAAGGGCATGCTCCTCGCCCGGGACATCGCCAACTACTACCTGGAGCTTAAGGACCCGCGGGTCGCTTCGGCCCTGGCCCTGGTGCACCAGCGCTTCTCCACCAACACCTTCCCGAGCTGGGAACTGGCGCACCCCTTCCGCATGATCGCCCACAACGGGGAGATCAACACCCTGCGCGGCAACGTGAACTGGATCCGTGCTCGCCAGCAGGCCATCAGCTCCCCCATCCTGGGCAAGGATCTGGACAAGGTCTGGCCCCTCATCTACCCGGGCCAGTCCGACTCGGCCTCCTTCGACAATGCCCTGGAGCTGCTGGTGATGGGCGGCTATTCCCTGGCCCACGCCATGATGCTGCTCATCCCCGAGGCGTGGGAAGGCCATACCCTCATGGACCCCGCCCGGCGGGCGTTCTATGAATACCACGCGGCCATGATGGAGCCCTGGGACGGACCGGCAGCGATCGCCTTCACCGACGGGCGCCAAATCGGCGCGACTCTGGACAGGAACGGCCTGCGGCCCGCCCGTTATCTCGTGACCGACGACGATCACGTGGTCATGGCTTCCGAGACCGGCGTGCTGCCGATCCCGGAAGAGCGGATCGTGAAGAAGTGGCGGCTGCAGCCGGGCAAGATGTTCCTGATCGACCTGGAGGCGGGCCGCATCATCGACGACAAGGAGCTGAAGGACGCCCTCGCCGCCGCCCGTCCCTACCGGGAGTGGATCGAGCGCATCCGTATCAAGCTGGACGAACTCCCCGCGCCGGCCGAAAAGCGGGAGCCGGCCCGGGAACCGCTCCTCGACCGCCAGCAGGCCTTCGCCTACACCCAGGAGGACCTCAAGTTCCAGCTCGCCCCCATGGCGGTGAACGGGGAGGAGCCGGTGGGCTCCATGGGCAACGACAGCCCCCTGGCGGTGCTGTCCCTCAAGAACAAGACCCTATACCACTACTTCAAGCAGCTCTTCGCCCAGGTCACCAACCCGGCCATCGACCCCATTCGGGAAGAGCTGGTGATGTCGCTCGTCACCTTCATCGGACCCAAGCCGAACCTGCTGGGCATTGACGAGATGAACCCGCCCCTGCGGTTGGAGGTAAGCCAGCCGGTGCTGGACTTCGACCAGATGGAGACCATCCGGCACATCGAGAAGTACACCGACGGCAAGTTCAAGTCCTTCGAGCTGGACATCACCTATCCGGTGGCCTGGGGCAAGGAAGCCATCGAGGCGCGGCTCGCGAGCCTCGCCGCCATGGCCGAGGACGCGGTGCGCTCGGGCTATACCATCCTTGTCATCTCGGACCGGAAGATGGACCGGGATCACGTGGCGATCCCGGCGTTGTTAGCGCTTTCCGCCATCCACCAGCACCTGGTGGGCAAGGGCTTACGCACCTCCACGGGCCTGGTGGTGGAAACGGGATCGGCGCGGGAGGTGCATCACTTCGCCCTGCTGGGGGGCTACGGCGCCGAAGCCGTCCACCCTTACCTCGCCTTCGAGACCCTGATCGACATGGCTGAAAAGGGCTTGCTGGGCGAGGTGGATGCTAAGAAGGCGTGCAAGAACTTCGTCAAGGCGGTGGGCAAGGGGTTGCGCAAGGTGATGTCCAAGATGGGCATCTCCACCTACATGTCCTACACCGGCGCCCAGATCTTCGAGGCGGTAGGCCTCGCCCGGTCGCTGGTGGACAAGTATTTCACCGGCACCACCTCCACGGTGGAGGGGATCGGCGTGTTCGAAGTGGCGGAGGAAGCGATCCGTACCCACCGGGAAGCCTTCGGCGACGATCCGGTGCTGGCCCACGCCCTAGACGCGGGCGGCGAGTACCACTACCGGGTGCGGGGCGAGGACCACATGTGGACCCCGGACGCCATCGCCAAGCTCCAGCACGCGACCCGTTCCGGCTCCTACCGGACGTACAAGGAATACGCGGACATCATCAACGACCAGTCGAAGCGGTTCATGACCCTGCGGGGGCTGTTCGAATTCCGCTTCGACCAGGCGGCCCCGGTGCCCCTCGAGGAAGTGGAGCCGGCCTCCGAGATCGTCAAGCGCTTCTCCACCGGCGCCATGTCCCTGGGGTCCATCTCCACCGAGGCCCACACCACCCTCGCCATCGCCATGAACCGCATCGGCGGCAAGTCCAATACCGGCGAGGGGGGCGAGGACCGGCGCCGCTACGCGCCGGTCCAGCCGGGGGAAACCCTCATGTCGCGCCTGGGTCGGGACCGGGTAGAGGTGGATCTCCCCCTGCGGGAGGGCGACTCCCTCAAGTCCAAGATCAAGCAGGTGGCCTCGGGGCGGTTCGGCGTGACCGCCGAGTACCTCGCCTCCGCCGAGCAGATCCAGATCAAGATCGCCCAGGGGGCAAAGCCCGGCGAGGGCGGGCAGCTTCCCGGGCGTAAGGTGTCGGAATACATCGCGGAGCTGCGCTATTCCACCCCGGGGGTGGAATTGATCTCCCCGCCGCCCCACCACGACATCTATTCCATCGAGGACCTGGCGCAACTGATCCACGACCTCAAGAACTCGAACCCGGAGGCCGAGATCAGCGTCAAGCTGGTTTCAGAAGTGGGCGTGGGCACCATCGCCGCCGGGGTGGCCAAGGCCAAGGCCGACCACGTCACCATCGCCGGCCACGACGGCGGCACCGGCGCCTCCCCCTGGTCCTCTATCAAGCACGCGGGCACGCCCTGGGAGCTGGGCCTGGCGGAGACCCAGCAGACCCTGGTGCTGAACCGCCTGCGGGGCCGCATCGCCGTCCAAGCTGACGGCCAGATGAAGACCGGGCGCGACGTGGTGATCGGCGCGATCCTCGGCGCGGACGAGTTCGGCTTCGCCACCGCGCCCCTGGTGGTGGAAGGCTGCATCATGATGCGCAAGTGCCACCTGAACACCTGTCCCGTGGGGGTGGCCACCCAGGACCCAGTGCTGCGGCGCAAGTTCGAAGGCAAGCCCGAACACGTGGTGAACTACTTCTTCTTCGTCGCCGAGGAGGTGCGGGAGCTGATGGCCCGACTCGGCGTGCGCAGGTTCAACGACTTGATCGGCCGCACCGATCTGCTCGACATGCGCAAGGGCATCGACCACTGGAAGGCCCGGGGGCTGGACTTCTCCCGCATCTTCTACATGCCGCCGATGCCGCCCGAGGTGGCACGCTACAAGTGCGAGGAGCAGGACCATGGCCTCGAGCGGGCCCTGGATCACCGGCTGATCCAGCTCGCCCAGCCGGCGCTGGAGCGGGGCGAGAAGGTGACCATCGAGATGCCCATCCGCAACATCCACCGGACGGTGGGCACCATGCTCTCCCACGAGGTGGCCAAGCGCTACGGCCACGAGGGGCTGCCGGACGACACCATCCACGTCCGCTTCGCCGGCTCCGCGGGGCAGAGCTTCGGCGCCTTCCTGGCGCGGGGGATCACCCTGGATCTCATCGGCGAGACCAACGACTACTGCGGCAAGGGCCTCTCGGGCGGGCGTATCGCGGTCCAGCCCTCGCCCAAGTTCCGGGGCAATCCCCTGGACAACATCATCACCGGCAATGTGGTGCTCTACGGCGCCATCTGCGGGGAAGCCTATTTTCGCGGGGTGGCGGGCGAGCGCTTCTGCGTGCGCAACTCGGGCGCTTCAGCGGTGGTGGAGGGGGTGGGCGACCACGGCTGCGAGTACATGACGGGCGGCACTGCCGTGGTGCTGGGCATGACCGGGCGCAACTTCGCCGCGGGCATGTCGGGCGGCATCGCCTACGTGCTGGACGAGGACGGCACCTTCGTCCAGCGGTGCAACACGGTCATGGTGACCCTCGAGCCGGTGCTAGCGGAGGCGGAGCAGGAAGCCAAGGTGTCCCGCGACGTCTGGCACCTGGGCCAGTCCGACGAGGCGATCCTCAAGCGCCTGATCGAGAACCACGCCCGCTACACGGGAAGCGCCCAGGCGAAGCGCATTCTCGCCGACTGGAACGCGTTCCGCGCGAGGTTCGTGAAAGTCTTCCCGAACGAGTACCGCCGCGCCCTCGGGGAGCTGGCCGCCAAGGGCAAGCGCCTGGCGGCGTAGAGTTTGTTTTAAGGCCACAGAGGCATAGAGTGGGAAAGATCACCGGATTCATGGAGTACCGGCGCCTCCAGGAGGCTGCCGAGCCGCCCCGGGAGCGGGTGCGCCATTACCGGGAGTTCATCCGCCCCTTGAGCGACGAGGAGGCGGCCATCCAGGGGGCGCGCTGCATGGATTGCGGCATTCCCTTTTGCATGCAGGGCTGTCCGGTCAACAACATCATTCCGGACTGGAACGACCTGGTGTACCGGGGCCGCTGGCGCGAGGCCATCGAGACCCTCCACTCCACCAACAACTTTCCCGAGTTCACGGGACGCGTCTGCCCGGCGCCCTGCGAGGAGGCGTGCACCCTGCGCATCAACGACGATCCGGTGGGCATCAAGTCCATCGAGCACGCCATCGCCGACAAGGCTTGGGAGATGGGCTGGGTCACGCCCCAGCCGCCCAAGCGCAAGACGGGCAAGCGCGTCGCCATCGTCGGCTCGGGGCCGGCGGGGCTCGCCTGCGCCCAGCAGTTGTCCCGGGCGGGACACGACGCGGTGGTGTTCGAGAAGGCCGACCGCATCGGCGGGCTGCTGCGCTACGGCATCCCGGACTTCAAGCTGGAGAAGTGGCTGATCGACCGGCGCCTCGCCCAAATGCAGGCCGAAGGCGTGGAATTCCGTCCCAACCATTACGTCGGCCCGGCAGATGGAGCGGAGAAGGACGGCGCCGTGACCGTCGTGGAGCCCCGGGAGCTGCTGGAAACCTTCGACGCGGTGGTGCTGGCTGGCGGGGCGGAGCAGCCCCGGGACCTGCCCATTCCGGGGCGCGAGCTCGCGGGCATCCATTTCGCGATGGAGTTCCTGCCTCTGCAGAATCGGCGCGTGGCCGGGGACCAGAACGTGCCCGAGCTATGGGCCACCGACAAGCACGTGATCATCATCGGCGGCGGCGATACCGGCTCCGACTGCGTGGGCACGTCAAACCGCCACGGGGCCAAATCCATCACCCAGTTCGAGCTGTTGCCCATGCCCCCGGACGTGGAACGCAACCCGGTGTGGCCCTACTGGCCGGTACGGCTGCGCACCTCCACCTCCCACGAGGAGGGCTGCAAGCGGGAGTGGGCCGTGTCCACCAAGCGCTTCATCGGCGAAAACGGCCGGGTCAAGGCGCTGCAGGCGGTGCGGCTGCAATGGGAGAAAGACCCGGTCACGGGCCAAATGAAGATGGCCGAGATCCCGGGTTCGGAATTCGAGCTACCCGCCGATTTGGTGCTGCTCGCCATGGGCTTCGTCGGCCCGGTGCAGAAAATCCTGGAAGGTTTCGGCGTCGAGCGGGACGCCCGCGGCAACGCCAAGGCGAGCACCGAGGAGCCGGGCGCCTACCGCACCTCTGTGCCCAAGGTCTTCGCCGCCGGCGACATGCGCCGCGGGCAATCCCTCATCGTGTGGGCCATCCGGGAAGGCCGCCAGTGCGCTCGGGCCGTGGACGAGTTTCTGATGGGCCGCTCCGACCTGCCGCGATAACCGCGATAAATTTGCCCAAGCTCAAGAACGACACCCTGCTCAAGGCGCTGCTGCGGGAGCCGACGCCCTACACCCCCATCTGGATCATGCGCCAAGCGGGGCGTTACCTTCCCGAGTACCACCAGACCCGGTTGCGGGCGGGCAGCTTTCTCGAGCTGTGCCGCGATCCCGATCTGGCCACCGAAGTCACCCTGCAGCCTCTGGCGCGCTTTCCCCTGGATGGGGCGATCCTGTTCTCCGACATCCTCACCATCCCCGACGCCATGGGGCTCGGCCTGTACTTTCAGGAAGGGGAGGGGCCTCGCCTTGAGCGACCCCTGCGCAACGAGTGGGAGATCCGGGATCTCACCGTGCCCGATCCCGAGGACCACCTGGGCTACGTGCTCAAGGCCGTGGAGCAGATCCGCAAGGCCCTGGACAACGAGGTGCCCTTGATCGGCTTCTCCGGCAGCCCCTTCACCCTCGCCTGCTACATGGTGGAGGGGGGGGGAAGCCAGGATTTCCTCCACCTCAAGACCCTGCTGTATCGCCGGCCGGATTTGTTGCATCAAATTCTGGCCAAGAATACGGCCGCCGTGAGCGCCTACCTGGAAGCCCAGATCCGCCACGGGGCCCAGGCGGTCATGGTTTTCGATACCTGGGGGGGCCTGCTCTCGCGCGAGGCCTTCCACGAGTTTTCCCTGGCTTACCTGCGCCAGGTCATCGATGCGCTTCCCCGGAAATGGAACGGTCAACGGATACCGAGCATCCTGTTCACCAAGGGGGGCGGCCAGTGGCTCGAGAGCCTGGCGGATACCGGGTGCGACGCCTTGGGCCTGGACTGGACCACAGACATCGGAGAGGCCCGCCGGCGGGTAGGGGAGCGGGTAGCGCTGCAGGGCAACCTGGACCCGGCGGTCCTGTTCGGCGAGCCCGAGACCGTGCGGCGGGAGGCGGAGAAGGTGCTGGCCCGCTACGGCCCCGGACCCGGGCACGTCTTCAACCTGGGACACGGCATCTCGCCCCATACCCCGGTGGAGAACGTGGCCGTGCTGGTGGAAAGCGTCCACGAGCTGAGCCGCCGGTACCATTGAGCCTGGGCCCAAAGGCGTTAGGTTTCACGGCCCCTCAACCCATGTTCCACGGTGAGTCGTTATTCACACGCTCTGCAAGGTACGGTTTTCCGGGCTGGAGGGGACCCACAGGGAATAAGCGGCCCGTCTCGATGGGTTGAATTCCCAAGGGAATCGGACACTCCCCCCTTCGGTCGCGGCGCTTGCGGGTGTCGGCGGAAACCGGCCACCCGGGACCAGCGCCGCTAAAATCCACAAAGTTATCCACAATCCCGTACCCCTCGAGACCCAGACGGCTCCATGACCGAGGCGAGCGAGACCTCCGGCTTGACCATCGCCCGGGTCGCGCTGGACGTGCCCATCGATACCCTGTTCGACTACCGCATCGAGGCCGGACAGCGGGTCGCCCCCGGGGACCGGGTTCGGGTGGCCCTGGGCCGCCGTACCGCGGTGGGAGTGGTCATGGAGACCAGCTCCGAGCCCGCGGTGTCCCGGGAGCGGCTTCGGCCCATCCAGGAGGTGCTGCCCGACGAGGTGCGGCTCGCCTCAGACGTCCTGGCGCTCCTGCGCTTCTGCCAGCGCTACTATCACTATCCCATCGGCCAAGTGGTGGCGACCGCCCTGCCCGCCGCCGCCCGCAGGGCGAAGCCGTTGCGCCTGGAGGATCCACGGCGCTATTTTCCGACCCCGAGGCTCGCGGCCGCCGGAATCGAGGTTCTGCCCCCGCGCCAGGTGCTCGCCCGCCGCCTGGCGCGGCGGCTCCTCGAGTCGGGCGGCCTGGAGGCGGCGGAGGCACGGCGCTTGTCTCCCCGCTGGCGCCCGGCTATGGCCCGCCTGCTGGCCCAGGGCCTCGCGGAGTGCCGGTCCGAACCACGGGAGCCCCGAGAGTCTGGGAACGGCACCTCCCTTCCCCCCCTCACGCCGGAACAGGCGACAGCCGCGGACCGCATCCGGGCCAACCTGGACCGGTACCACACCTGGCTCCTGCATGGGGTCACGGGGAGCGGCAAGACGGAGGTGTACCTGCACCTCATCGCCGAAGTGGTGGCCGGCGGGCGCCAGGCCTTGATGCTGGTGCCCGAGATCAATCTCACTCCGCAACTGGAGGAAAGGGTGCGCTCCGCCCTGCCCGGCGCCCTGGTGGTCACCCTCCACAGCGGCCTGCCGGAAGCGGAGCGCACCCGGCACTGGCTGCTGGCCGCCACGGGCGAGGCCGACATCGTGCTGGGCACGCGGCTCGCGGTGTTCACGCCCCTTCCCCGCCTCGGCTTCCTGGTGGTGGACGAGGAGCACGATCCTTCGTTCAAGCAGCAGGAAGGGCTGCGCTACTCGGCCCGGGACCTGGCGGTCCTGCGCGCCCGCGGCCGCAACGTGCCGGTGGTGCTGGGCTCCGCCACCCCTTCCCTGGAAAGCCACGCCAATGCCCTGGCCGGTCGCTACCGGCGCCTGACCCTCACGCGCCGGGCCCACGCCGAGGCCACGCTGCCCTCCGTGCGCATCGTCGACCTGCGCGGCGCGGCCGGTCCAGGCGAGCTGCTCTCGGCGCCCCTCAGGGAGGCGCTGGGAGAACGCCTGGCCCGGGGCGAGCAGAGCCTGATCTACCTCAACCGCCGAGGGTTCGCTCCGGTGCTCTTCTGCCGTGCCTGCGGCTGGACCTCCCAGTGCCGGCGCTGCGCGGCCAAGCTGGTGTTCCACGCGGCGGACCGGCGTCTGCGCTGCCACCACTGCGGCGCCGAGGCGATGCCCCCGGCGCGCTGCCCAGACTGCGGCAGCGCCGACCTCTTGCCCCTGGGTCACGGAACCCAGCGCCTGGAAGGGGCGCTGCGGAGCGCGTTTCCCGGGATCCGGGTGCTGCGGGTGGACCGGGACTCCACCCGCCGGCGCCAAGCCTGGCCCGCCATGCGGCGCTCCATCCACGAGGGCGCGGTCGACGTGCTGGTGGGTACCCAGATGCTGGCCAAGGGCCACGACTTTTCCCGGCTCACCCTGGTGGGTATCGTGGATCCGGACGCGGCGCTCTACGCGGCGGACTTTCGCGCCTCGGAGCGCCTCTTCGCCCAGCTCATGCAGGTGGCCGGGCGCGCCGGCCGCGCGGACCGGGCGGGGGAAGTGATCCTGCAGACCCGCTTTCCCGACCATCCCCTCTACCGGGCCCTGGCGGCCCACAGCTTTGAAGCCTTCGCCGAAGCCGCCCTGGGAGAGCGCCGGGAAGCCGGCTTCCCGCCCTACGTGCACCAGGCCTTGCTGCGCGCCGCGGGCCACCGCCTGGAGGCCTGCCTCGCTTTCCTCGCTGCCGCCGCCCAGGCCGCCGGGGAAGCCCGAAAGGGCGTGAGCGTTTTCGACCCGGTACCCGCGGCGTTGCCCCGGCGCAAGGGGCTGTTCCAGGCCCAGCTCCTGGTGCAATCGACAAGCCGCGAGGCGCTTCAGCGCTTCCTCGACGGCTGGGTCCCCCGGCTCGAACACCTCGCCGCCCGGCGGGTGCGGTGGTCCCTGGACGTGGATCCCCTCGAGTTCTGAAATGCGCACGCCGCCTTTCGGTTTCGCCCGGCCCCCGCGCCGACTATAATTCCGCCCTTTGATTCCCCCCTCCATGCCCGCCGACACGCCCCTCGAACTTCGCGCCCATCTCGCCGAGCTGCTGCGCCAGGCGATCACCAAGGCCGGACTGAACGCCGGTGACCTCGCTCCGGAACTGCACCGGCCCAGGCACGCCCATCTGGGGGATTACGCCACCAGCCTTGCGCTGCAGCTCGCCAAGCCCCTCGGGCGCAATCCCCGGGAGCTGGCGGCTCGGCTGATCCAGGAGATCCCCCCTTCGTCCTATGTGGAGAGAATCGAGGTGGCGGGCGGCGGCTTCATCAATTTCTTCCTCAAGCTCTCCGCCAAGCAGCGGATCGTCTCCCGGGTGCTGAGTCTCGGCGCCGAGTACGGCCGCAGCCGGCTGGGCGCCGGAACCCGGGTGCAGGTGGAATTCGTCTCCGCCAATCCCACCGGGCCCCTGCACGTGGGCCACGGACGGGGCGCGGCCTACGGGGCGAGCGTCGCCAACCTGTTGCAGGCGGTGGGGTTCGAGGTAAGCCGGGAATACTACGTGAACGACGCGGGCCGGCAGATGGACATCCTGGCCCTGTCCACCTGGCTGCGCTACCTGGAGCTATGCGGCGTGGAGCTGCCGTTCCCGGACAACGCCTACCGAGGCGATTACGTGCGCGCCATGGCGCGGCGGCTCTTCGAGATTCACGGCACCCGATTCGCCGCCGGAGGCGAGGCCCTCTACGAAGGTGCGCCGCCTGCTGGGGACGATCCGGAACAGCGCCTGGACGCCCTCATCGCCAATGCCAAGCGCCTGTTGGGGCCGGATTACGACCGGATCCACGGCTTCGCCCTCGCCGAGCAACTGAACGACATCCGCAACGACCTCCAGGAGTTCGGCGTCGAATACGACTGTTGGTTTTCCGAGCGCTCGCTTCTCGAGTCCGGCGGCCTCGAGCGGGCGTTGAAGCTCCTGGACAGCCGCGGGCTTCTCTACCGCCGGGACGGCGCCTTGTGGTTCCCCGCCACCCGCTTCGGCGACGAAAAAGACCGGGTGGTCCAGCGGGAGAACGGGCAGTACACCTATTTCGCCTCCGACATCGCCTATCATCTCGACAAGTTCGAGCGCGGCTTCCAGCGGGTGATCGACGTCTGGGGCGCCGACCATCACGGCTACGTGCCTCGGGTCAAGGGCGCTCTGCAGGCCCTGGGGCTGGACCCGCACTGGCTCCACATCGCCCTGGTGCAATTCGCTGTGCTCTACCGCGGCGGGCAGAAGGTCTCCATGTCCACCCGCGCCGGGGAGTTCGTCACCCTGCGGGAGTTGCGGCGGGAGGTAGGCAACGACGCGGCCCGCTTCTTCTACGTGCTGCGCAAAAGCGACCAGCACCTGGATTTCGACCTGGATCTCGCCAAGTCGGAAAGCGCGGAAAACCCGGTGTACTACGTGCAGTACGCCCACGCCCGCGTCTCCAGCGTGCTCGCCCAATGGGGCGGAGATCCGGGCGTGCTTCCCGGCGTCGACCCCTCGCCATTGACGCTCCCTCAGGAAGCCGCGCTGCTCGCCCGGCTCATGGACTATCCCGCAGTGGTGGAAAGCGCGGCCGCCGACCTGGCGCCCCACGCGCTCGCCTTCTTTCTCCGGGACCTGGCCGGAGAGTTCCACAGTTATTACAACGCCACGCCCTTCCTCGTGCCGGAAGAGCCGGTGAAGCTCGCCCGGCTCGCTCTGGTCACCGCCGTGCGGCAGGTGATCCGCAACGGCCTCGCCCTCCTGGGCGTGAGCGCACCGGATAAAATGTGAGCGCGCCATGACCCGCGACTACAAACACGTGCGTTCCCGCGGCGCGCGCCGCGGCAGCGGCCTGCTGCTCGGCATCGTCATCGGGCTCGTGCTGGGGCTCGCCGTGGCCCTGGCGGTGGCCTGGTACCTGAGCCGGGGGCCCAGCCCCTACGTCGCCGACACCAAGCCCGAGGAGGCGGCCCCGCCGCCTTCGGCCGTGCGCGGGCTGCCCCAGCAATCCGCGCCGGCCGAAAGCGCTCCCAAGACCGAGGCCAAGCCGCGCTTCGAGTTCTACAAGATCCTGCCGGGCAAGGAGGAGGCGGTGACGCCCCAGGAGCTCCAGCAGCGCTCCGCCGCCCGCCCGGCCAGGGAGGTTTACTATCTCCAGGCCGGCGCCTTCCAGAACGCCCAGGACGCGGACAACCTGAAGGCCAAGCTCGCCCTGACCGGACTGGAGGCGAGCGTCCAGACCGCCGCCCTACCGGATAGGGGGACCTGGCACCGGGTCCGAGTGGGTCCTTACCGCAAGGTGGAGGAGGTCAACCGGGCCCAGGCGATCCTGAAACAACAGGGCATCGAGGCGGTCCTAATCAGGGTCAACGATAGCGCCACCCCGTGAATTCGAGCAAGGAGACAGCATGCGCCTAGCCCACCGGCTCGCCCTCGGCATTTTCGCCGCCTCGATCGCCGCCGCTGCGGCCCGCGCGGAGATCGTCGCCGGCCGCGATTACCTGGTGTTGAATCCGGCCCAACCCACCGCAGCCGAAGGCAAGGTAGAGGTGATCGAGTTCTTCTGGTACGGCTGCCCGCACTGCTACGAGCTGCATCCCTATCTCAAGCAATGGCTCAAGCAGAAACCCCAGGACGTGGAATTCCGCTACGTGCCGGCCGTCGCCCGGGAGAGCTGGGTGCCGGGAGCCAAGCTCTTTTACACGCTGGAGGCCCTGGGCGAGCTGGAGCGGTTGAACGACCGGGTGTACGACGCCATCCACCTGGAGCAGGTGGACCTGAACGACGAGGGGGTGCTGCTGGACTGGATGGCCAAGCAGGGCGTGGACCGGCGGAAGTTCCTCGACACCTACAACTCCTTCGCGGTGCAGGCCAAGGTGGCCAAGGCCCGGCAGATGGCCCGGGATTACCGGCTCCGGGGCGTACCGACCCTGGTGGTGGACGGCAAATACCTCACCTCCGGCACCCAGGCGGGGTCGCTGCAAGGCGCCGTGGCCGTCATGGACCAGTTGGTGAGAAAGGCGCGCGCGGAACGCCCCCGCAGCCGCTGAAGCGGGATTTTCCGGACCAGTGCGGCGCGCATCACCGGCGCTTGAGCGCCGACGAGACCGTCCGGCGTGTCGTGGCGGCGATCGACGCCGGCCTCCGGCTCGCCGCCATTCCCTGGCGGATGGCCGTCTCGGCCTGCATTCCGGCGGCACTGCCGCCGGCGGGGTACGACGTCCTGTGCGTCCGGGCCCCGTGCAAGCCGCGGGGGATCGGGGCAGACAGTGGAGCCCCCTCAGCTCCCCCGCTTGCTGAACGCGGCGATATCCAGCGGCGCAGCGGCGGCAGGGCGGGCCTCGCCTTCCTGGGCGAACGCGGCACCCACAGCCGGTTTCTTTTCCTCGCGGCTTGTCGCGCCCGCAGCCGGCTCGGCCGCCAGCCGTCCCACGTCGCCGCTGAGCTCGCCCCCTTCCTCGACGGACAAGGCGCCATAGCGGATCTTTCCCGAAACCTTGCCGCTCGCATAAATCACCAGTCGCCGGCGGGCGGTGAGTTCTCCTTCGAAGCGCCCGCGAATTTCCGCCACGTCGATCCCCGCGGTGCCGGAAAACACGCCGTCTTCCGCGATCTGGATCACGCGGCTGTTCATGGACGCTTCCACCCGCCCTTCCACCACCAGGGTTTCGCAGTCGGTGATCTCGGCTCCCTTGAGCTTGATATTGGGGCCCACGATCAGGCGGGCGCCGCCTTCGTCCGTTTTGCGCTCGGGCGCCGCGGTGGCGGGCGTCTCATGGGGGGGCGGGCTCGCCTCTCCAGCCCGCTGAGCCGGCGATGAGCCACTATCGTGGTCCGGCCGCAGTTGACCGGAGCCGCGCTCCTGCCCGAACCGGCGATTGCGGGGGAGCATTCCTTCCTTGTTGAACATGGGTCCTCCTCTGATAGGCTAAGACGCAAGGATTGCGCCCAAAAAAAACGCGAATTCCTTCGCAATTCGCGTGCCATTCCCAAAAATGCTTTGAATCCGGGGATCTGCCGTGCAGCCCCCGGAGCGGGCATGTCACCCAGGGACGACGCCTGCCGCCCGGCTGCGACCTCAATCGCCTGTTTTCAAGGCTTTTTGCCCTGTCTCCGATCGCCGACAGGGCCTAGCGCCACGGATGGATGGGAGGAAAAATTTCTACGGATTCGAAGCGAGCCGGCGCTCGAGCTCGCCCAGGATCTCGTCATAGATGGGGCGGGAATAGGCGTTCAATCCCGCGACGATCCCCTCCACGTCCATGACCGAAGGAACCCGGATCCCCCGGTGCTCCACGGGCCCGCCGATCCTCAGCACCTGGACGCCGAGCCGGGAAAAATGATCGGCCAGGCGCGGCTCGCTCAACAGGAACATCTTCTCGATGCCCTTCAGGTGGGCGATCGCCACGACGCCCAAGTAGAGCCCCACCAGGATATAGGGAAAGCGGGGCCGGTCCGCCCCGCCGAAATCCTCGGGGGAGAGGGGCACGGGCTGGAGCGCCTCCCCGCGCCGGCGCCGGTAGGCGGAAGCGACGGCCAGCCTCGAGGCCTCCGCGATTCTGCGCCGATCGAGCCTGGCCGGATCGATCACCGTGCGGTCCAGGGTGGCCGCGCAGGTGCGCTCGAAGGGCAGGGGATAGAGGGCGTCGTCCGGGGGCGTGGTCACCAGCCGGGCGCAGCCAATGAATTCATCCGTGGGCAAGTAGCGCAGGAGCAGATGGGTGGAAAAAGCGTCGTACTCGTCGGACTCTCTGCCGTCGGGGCGGATCGGCTCGAACTTCAGATCCTCGCAATAGACCTGGTGGCGGAGCCGGTAGACCCGGTCCTTGAGCTCGGCGTCCAGGGCTGGAATGAGCTCGAAGCGCTTGCGGAATCCCTCCCGCGTCTCCGTGTACCCGGCGCTAGCCAACCCCATTGCCCTCCTCGGCATCGTCTTCGGTTGAAGCTCCCGCAGCGCCCGGATGGGGTCACGTCCGACCCAGAGCAAGCGATGCGCTAATCCTATTGTAGGAGACTCGGCCCGCGGGTGCCCTTCGACGCCGCCTTGATGGGATGCTGCCGCACCCTTGTCGCCGGCCAAGCGCTTCCGGCCATTCTAGCCGGATATTTTCTTAGGGTGACCGCTCCGGCCGATGGGGGCGGGCATCAGGGTTGCTGGCGGGCCAGCAGCGCCCGCAGGTATTTCACCGGAATGGCATAGGTGACGCCGCTCGGGTTGCTGAGGGCCGCTTCCTTGGTGCCCTTGACGAACACCAGGTTGATGACCCCCACCACTGCCCCGGTGTTGATGTCGTAGAGGGGGCTGCCGCTGTTTCCCGGGTACGCGGTGGCGTCCAACTGGTACACGGGATAGGCGCCTCGGGCGAGCCGCTGCACCACCTTGGGATCGAGCTGCCGGTCATTGGCGCTGGGGATGGCGATGGGGGTGAGGGCCGAAACCATCGCCCGATGGGTGACCGGGATGAGCCCCAGCACCTCTCCCATCGGGAATCCGGTCAGCAGGAAGCCCTCCCCGACCCGGGTTGCGTCGGACTCGCTCAGGCGCAGGGCTGGCAACGCAGCCCCGTCGATCTTCAACAAGGCGAGATCGTGCTCGGCATCGGAGGCGACTTGACGGGCCCGCCGCACCTCGATCCGCCCGTCGGCATGACGCAAAGCGACGACCAGCGTCTCCAGATTCGCCGAGTCCAGCACCAGGGGAATCACGTGGGCGTTGGTCGCGATCAGCGTGCCGTCGCCCACGGCGAAGCCGGTGCCGCGGAAGCCGAAGGCCGGGCTGCGGGTGCGCATGAAGGTGCCCACCGCCACCACCGAAGCGCTCACGGTTTCGATGGTCTTGGGGTTGTCGGCCCGCGCGGCCGGGCCCGCCGGAATCGTCAGCAGGGCGGTCATCAGGCCCGCGAGCCCGGCAAGCCATCGGGCGCGCCGGCTTTCGCCGCCGGGCGTCGTGGATTTCCTTGCGATCCTGATCGTCGTGGGGTTCCTGTCGCATCCGGGGGTCATCTGGGAACCTCCATGAAAAAATCCGGGGCGTGTTCTCGCCCGTTCAGCGCGCCGCCCGGCTCGGCGGCGCCTTGCCCTGGGCTCCCAGGGAACCCAGCCGCTCCAGGTACCAGGGCAACGCCTCCCGCAAGCCCGTCAGTACGGTGTGGGTGGGCTCGTAGCCCAGCAGACCCCGCGCCTGGGCGATATCGGCCAGGGAGTGGCGGATGTCCCCGGGACGAAAATCCCGATACTCGGCCTGCATGGAGGCGATGGCCGGAAAACGCTCCGCCAGCAGGGAGCGCAGGATGGAAAACAGGGCGTTCAAGGAAGTCCGCTTCCCCACGGCTACGTTATACACCCGGTTCAAGGCCTCGGGCTTGCGGGTCGTGGCGGCCAGCAGGTTCGCCTGCACGGCGTTGGCGATGTAGCAGAAATCCCGCGTCGTCTCCCCATCCCCGTAAATGATGACCGGCCGGTGGGCCAGCATCTCGCCGATCCAGCGCGGGATCACGGCGGCGTAGGGACCGTCGGGATCCTGGCGCGCGCCGAAGACGTTAAAGTAGCGCAGTCCCACCGTCTCGATCCCGTAGCAGCGGGAGAACGCTTCGGCGTAGAGTTCGTTGGCGCACTTGCTCGCCGCATACGGGGAAAGGGGACGGCCGATTCGCTCCTCGGATTTGGGCAAGCAGGGATCGTCCCCGTAGACGGAGCTGGAAGAGGCGTAGACGAAGCGGCCGACCTCGGCCTCTTTGGCGGCCAGCAACAGGTTAAAGAACCCGTCCACGTTGGCCTCATGGGTGGACGCGGGATCTTCCACCGAGCGGGGCACCGAGCCCAGGGCCGCCTGGTGCAGGATCACGTCGGTTCCCTGCACTGCGTCCCGGCAGGTGGCCACATCCCGGATGTCGCCCTCGATAAAGCGAAAACGCCTCCAGGCGGCTTCGCCCACCGCCTCCCGTACGTCCTCCAGGTTGGCCCGATGGCCAGTGGCGAAATTGTCCAGTCCGGCGACCTCCTGGCCGCAGCGCAGGAGGAATTCCGTCAGGTGGGAGCCGATGAATCCGGCGCAACCCGTCACCAGCCAGCGCCGGGGTTCCCGGCGCAGACGCTCTTCCATGGACACCCTGTCGGACATGGCCTTTTCTCACAGGCGCCAGAGACGAACGCCACGGGCGCCGAAGGCCGCGGGGTCCACCTGGCCTTTCACGTCCACGAACACGCCGTTGGGCAGGAGCTTGCCCATGTAATCGTCCGCCGAGCGCTCCTTGAACGGGCGATGGGCCACCGCCGCCACGAGGGCGGCGGATCGGGGCAGGGCCTCCCAGGGTTTGAGCTCCACGCCGTATTCCCGCAGGGCGTCCTTCCGGTCCGCCACCGGATCGTGGACGTGCACCGTGACCCCGTAGGACTGGAGTTCCCGCACCACGTCGATCACCCGGGAGTTGCGCAGATCGGGGACGTTTTCCTTGAAGGTGAGGCCGAGGACCGACACGTCGCAGCCCTTCACCGAGAAGCCGCTGCGGATCATGGCCTTGATGGTCTGCTCGGCCACGAACTTGCCCATGCCGTCGTTGATCCGGCGCCCGGCCAGGATGACCTGGGGGTGGTAGCCCAGCATCTCCGCCTTGTAGGTGAGGTAGTAGGGGTCCACCCCGATGCAGTGTCCGCCTACCAGGCCGGGGCGAAAGGGCAAGAAATTCCACTTGGTGCCCGCCGCCTCCAGCACCTCCAGCGTATCGATACCGATGCGGTTGAAGATGATGGCCAGCTCGTTCATAAGGGCGATGTTCAAGTCCCGCTGGGTGTTTTCGATCACCTTGGCCGCCTCGGCCACCTTGATGCTGCTCACCCGGTGCACGCCCGCGGTCACTACGCTGCCGTAAATTCGCGCCACCCGCTCCAGGGTCTCCGACGTGTCCCCCGCCACCACCTTGACGATGCGGGTCAGGGTGTGCTCCTTGTCCCCCGGGTTGATGCGCTCTGGGGAGTAGCCGACGAAGAAATCCCGTTTCCAGCGCAGCCCAGAGGCCTGTTCCAGCCTGGGGATGCACACCTCTTCCGTGGCGCCCGGGTAGACGGTGGATTCGTACACCACGGTGGCGCCCCGCTTCAGGTTGCGGCCGACGGTCTCGCTGGCGGAGACGAGGGGTCCGAAGTCCGGCTGGTGGGCCTCGTTGACCGGCGTTGGAACGGCGACGATCACGAAATCCGCGGCCTTCAAGGCCGAGGGATCCGTGGTGCAAGTGAGGCCGTCGGCGGCCTTCAAGTCTTCGGCGCTCACCTCCCCCGTGGGATCGATCCCGCGGCAGTAGGCGTCGACCTTTTCCTGGGACAGATCGAAGCCGATGGTCCGGTACTTCTTGCCGAACTCGACGGCCAGCGGCAGGCCTACGTAGCCCAAGCCCACGACGGCGATGGTATCCATGGCGATGCTTTCTTCTCCGGAATGGTTAAATCCTCCCGCGCAGGCGCGCGGTTCAGAGCGTCTTCAGCAATTCCGCCGCCTCCTTCCCGAAGGCAGAGGCGGCATCGTTCTTGGCGATCGTCTCCAGCTCCTTGCGCGCCTCCTCCTTCCTTCCGGCCTTGAGGAGGGCCTTGGCGTAATGCAGCCGGATCTCCGCGTAATCCGGGTCCAGGTCCACGGCCCGCGCCAGGAGCTGCACGCCCCGCTCCACCTGCCCTTTGTCCGCCAGGATCCAGCCCAGGGTGTCCAGCACCGCGGGACTGGTGGGCGCCAGCGCGTAGGCGCGCTCGGCGTATTCGAGCGCCTTGGCGTCGTTGACCTTCCACGCGGCGTAGGCCAGGTTATTGAGGACCACGGGATTGTTCGGCTGTTTTTCCAGGATTGCCTGATAGCGCCGTACCGCTTCTCGATACGCGCCACTTTTGAGATCCGCTTCCGCCAGATAAGTGGGCACGATCAGGTCTTCGGGATGATCCCGGAGCCACTGAGCCGTCACGGCATTCGCCTCGCTTTCCCGCTTCGCCCGCGCAAGGACGCTGTGCAAGCGCGCGATCAGGTACGGGGTTGGAGCCTGGCGCAGCCCTTTGCGGTAGGCTTCCTCGGCCGCCTTCAGGTTGCCCTGGAACAGGAACACGTCCCCTTCCATGAGATAGCCGATCGCCTCGGCGGGGCGCGCCTTCTGCATGGCCCGGGCCTCGTTCACCCCGTCCTGGAAGCGCCCCTGGCGCACGTAGTAGGCGATGATCTCCCGCTGGGCGGCGGTGAAACCGGGATCCAGCTCGAGGGCCTTGCGCAATGCCCGCAGCATGCCGGCCTCGTCCCCTGCGGCGCGGTGAGCCGCCGCCAGCCGCAGCTGCACGCTGGCCGACTGGGGCCGCATCTGGGCGAGCCGGCTGAAGGTGCTCAAGGCCTGCTGCACGTCCCCCGCGGCGAGCTGGGCCGCGCCCAGGGCCTGCACGATGCGGGCGTCGTTGGAAAAGGCCGCCTGAGCGTCCTGGGCGGCCACCAGGGCCGCCTTGGGCTGGTTGGCGCGCAGCAAGAAATCGATCAGGGCGAGCCGAGGGGGCACGGAAGCGGGGTTGGCGCTCACCGCTTTTTTCAGCGTCCGCTCCACCTCTGCGTCGGCGGCTCCGGTGGCGCGCAGGATCGCCGCCAGCCCGAGGAGCGCCCTTTCGTTGTTGGGTTCCTTGGCTAGCACCGTCTGGTAGCGCCCCCGGGCCGCTTCCGCCTTGCCTTCCCGCAGGTCCAGCATGGCCAGGTTGCGCACGGCGGGCAGAAAGGCCGGACTGAGCTGCAGGGCGCGCTCGAAGCTCTTGCGGGCGCTGGCCAGATCTCCCTTGGCGAGATAGACCGCCCCTTTGGTGTTGTGGCTGATCGGATGGTCGGGCTGTTTTCGCTCCAGGGCGTCGGCCGCGGCAAGGGCCTGATCGAGCTGGTTGCGCGCCACGTGGATCATCACCAGCCCCAGGTCTGCCCGGTAGCCCGCAGCGTCCATGGCCGCCGCCGCCTGTAGCTCCTGCAGCGCTTCGTCGGTCTCGCCGGCGCGCAGGTGCAAGGCCCCGAGGCGCGTGCGCAGCGCCGGGTTGTCCTTGTCCAGGGCGGCCGCCTTCTCGTAGTATTCGGCGGCCTTGGCCAGCTCGCCCTGGGCCAGATGGACTTCTCCCGCCAGCGCCAGGACCCGCGCGTTCGAGGGTTGCTGGGCGAGCAGGGGCTGCAGCAGCTCCTGGGCCTGATCGGCCTCCCCGGTGGCCAGATAGACCGCCGCCAGAAGCTGCCTCGCCCCGGCGTGCTGCGGCGCCTGGTTCAGGGCCTGGCGCAGATGTTGTTCGGCCTGGGCGTAGGCCCTCAGCCGGTACTCCAAGGCGCCCGCCAGGATCCGCGCCGGCACGTGGTCGGGAGCGGCCTTGAGCACGTTCAGGGCGAGATCCCGGGCCCCGGCCAGGTCGCCCTGCTCCGCGGTGATGAGCGCCTTATAGTAAAGGGTGCTAGGATGCTTGGGCCCGATCTTCTCGAGCTCCCCCGCCTGCTCCGCGGCCCGCTTCAGCTCCCCGCGCCGGAGCAACAGCTCGACCAGGGCGGCGCGAATGGGCACGTTGCGGGGCTCGGCGGCAAGAGCCTTTTGGTACGCCTGCACCCCCGCCTCCAGGTCCCCCTGGCCCGCGGCGAGCGCCCCTTTGAGCCCCAGGGCTTCCACATGGGTGGATTCCCGGGCAAGGACCTCCTCCACGAGCTTGGTGGCCTGGGCCAGGTCCCGTTCGAGCACCGCCACCCGGGCCGCCCCCAGCTTCGCTTCGGCCAGGTCCGGCCGCAGGGAAAGGGCGGCCAGGAAAGAGTCCTTGGCCTCCTTGGGACGCCCGCTCATGAGCTGGGCTTGTCCCACCACGGTCCTCAGCAGGGCGTTCGCTTGCGGATCCGCGAGGGTCAGGCCCGAGAGCTGCTCGAGGGCCTTGCCGGCCTTCCCCTGGGCGAGCAAGGCGCGCCCGAGGACGGGATAGACCGCCTCCGGCGCATAGCCCAGGTCGAGGGCCTTGCGCAACTCGATCTCGGCAGCGGCGGCATCGCCGCTCCTGAGCAGGGCAGTCCCCAGGAGGTAGCGGGCCTCCCCGTGGTTCGGCGCCTGCTGCAGAGCATTCTTGAGCTGGATGATGGCGGCCGCGGTGTCCTGCTGCGCCAGATAGGAACGCGCCGATTCGATCAGCTTCTCGGGCGGATCGCCGTTGCAACCCGCAGACAGCAAGACGCAAAGGGTCAGCGCGGCGAAGCGCCCCATTTTAGGGAACCTTCGAATCAGAGGTTCCCTGGCTCCCGTTCGCTGGTTCATGGTTCCGTTCCGAAAAAAAAGTTGAGCACGCTAACACCCCTACCTGAGGCCGAAGCGGTGCATGAGGTCGTACAGGGTCGGGCGGCTCACGCCCAGGAGCTGGGCCGCCTTGCTCAAGTTGCCGTTGACGCGCCCCAGCACCCGGACCACCGCGTCCCGCTCGGCCCGCTCCCGCACCTGTCGCAGGTTGAACATGTCCTCGCTTTCCTCCGCGCGAGCGAGCCCGAAGTCCGCCGCCCGCAGGGCGGACGCGTCGGCCATGATCACTGCCCGCTTGACGCAATTCTCCAACTCCCGAACGTTGCCCGGCCAGGAATAGGCCTCGATGGCGTCGATCGCTTCGGGCAAGATGGTGAGGCCGCCGCGCCGCAATTCCTCGGCGAACTTGCGCACGAACGCATGGGCCAGCAGGCTCGCGTCGCCCTTGCGGCTGCGCAGGGGCGGCACTTCCACGACGATTTCCGCCAGGCGGAAATAGAGGTCCTCCCGGAACTCGCCCCGGGCGATCAAGGCCTTCAGGTCCTGGTGGGTCGCGCAGACGATGCGCACGTCCACCGGGATCTCCTCCCGGCCGCCGATGCGCTCGATCACCCGCTCCTGCAGGAAACGCAGCAGCTTCGCCTGGAGCGCCTGGGGAAGGTCGCCGATCTCGTCGAGGAACAGGGTGCCCTTATGGGCCGTCTCGATCTTGCCGATGTTCTGGCGGGTCGCTCCCGTGAAGGCGCCTTTTTCATAGCCGAAAAGCTCGCTCTCAAGGAGGGTTTCGGGAATCGCCGCGCAATTGATCGCCACGAAGCGCTGGCCGCGGCGGGAGGAGAGGTCGTGCAACCCCCGCGCCAAAAGCTCCTTCCCGGTGCCGGATTCACCCTGGATCAGCACCGTGGCGGAGGTCGCCGCCACTTTTTCAATGGTGCGGCAGATCCTCTGCATCTCGGGGTCCCGGGTCAGAATCCCCGACAGGGGTCCCGCCGCCTCCCGCTCCTGAAGCCGGCGGTTTTCCTCCTGCAGCTCGTACAACCGGAACGCCCGCTCGATGGTGAGCCCCAGGATCTCGGGCTCGAAAGGCTTGGCATAGAAGTCGTAGGCCCCCAAGGCGATGCACTTCAAGGCGTTGGCCCGGTCGTGCTGCCCGGTGAGCACGATCACCTTGGTGTCCGGGGCGACGGAAAGGATCTCCCCCAGAAGCTTCAGCCCTTCGGATACGTCGTCCGGCGCGGGCGGCAGGCCCAGGTCCATCACCGCGACCGCCGGCTCGTGGCGGCGAAGCTGGCCGATGGCGCTGTCCCGGTCGCCCGCCAGCACGACTTCGTACTGGTCGAACGCCCAGCGCATCTGCTTGGCGAGGGCCGGATCGTCCTCCACGATGAGCAAAGGTCTGCGCTTCTCGCTCATGCGACTTCCCGTTTTTCTCCCTCGAGCGGTCGCCGCTCCGGCCGGGGCAACAGCATACGGATGCGCGTCCCCTCCCCCGGGCGGCTGTCCACCAGGAGCTTGCCGCCCAGCTCGGCCACGTACTGGGCGCTCTCGTACGCCCCGATGCCAGTGCCGGCGGGCTTGGTGGTGCGGAACGGCTTGAACAGCTCGTCCCGTACGAATTCCGGCGTCATGCCCTTGCCGTTGTCCGCCACGTCCACCACCGCGTGGGCACCGTCGAAATAGGCCTTGAGCTCCACCCGTCCGGTTTCATCCGTCGCCTCCAGCGCGTTTTGCACCAGGTGCCCGATCACCCGCTCCAGCCGCTCGGCATGCCCCACCGCCTGCACGCCGCGCTGGGCCTCCCAGGCGATGCGCCGCCCCTGGGCGGATTTCGCTTGCGCCACCCGCTCAACCAGCGCCGCCAGGTCTACCGTCCGGGGATGGTCCAGGGGCTGGGTGCCGGCCCGGAGCTGGAATAGCAGGCTGTTCATCCGCTCCACCACGTTGCGGATGGTGGCCAGCATGTCCTGCTGGAATTCGGGATTTCCCTGGTGTCGTTCCGCATTCTTGAGCATTAGCGAAAGCTGTGCCACCAAATTTTTCAGGTCGTGCACCACGAAGGCGGACATGCGGTTGAAGGCCTCGAACTTGCGCGATTCCAGCAACGCCTCCGTGGCGCGGGCGTGGCCGATGAAGCCGGCCACCTGCCGGGC
>NZ_JBRBEM010000002.1:211273-333153 GCF_052805615.1 Pelomicrobium sp. P1 | reverse complement strand
TTCCCTTGGGGCACCGCGGGCTGCGTACCATCCTTGAGCGGATAGAAGCCCACCACCTCGACCGCCGGCTGGGAAAGGGAAGCGAGCGCTCGCTCCACGTTGAGCGCATCGGGGCCGGCGCCGAGCACCAGGATACGGTGGGCGAAAAGCCGGGACCGGTTGTCCTGGGGCATCGCCCCGCGGAGCAGCACCACCGCCCCGAGCCCGAGCAGCATGGCGTAGCCGAGGACGCTCTGGTACAGATCTCCGTGGGGAAGAAGATGGAAGGCGGCATAGGCTACCGGCCAGCCCACCACCAGCATCAAGGCCACGCGGCCGCTCAGCACCTGAAGCCGATTGCCCGTTCGCGTCTGCCGGTACAGCCCCAGGGAGCCGTTGACGGCCACCATCAAGCCGGCAAAGAACAAGGCGGCGGAAAGCATCGTGCCGCCCGAGGGCTTCGCTCCTTGGGCGGCCAGCGCCACCGCCGCCACCATGGCGATGAAAAACAGCCCCGCTTCCGCCGCCAGCTCACAAAAACTGGCCAGTGCCACCCGGTAACTGAAGAACCTGAGCATGGCCCGCCACTCCCGTCGGTTGCCTTCTTGCTTCTTTTCTTGCTTGTTGCTGGTTCTTAAGCCGATTTTTTCGAACCGGTTGTTCCCCCTGGCGTCGGGCCGCACAGGTCGCCCTCGAATCCGTGAGGATGAGTCTCGCCTCCTCGACGGATCGAGGATTAACAGGATCGCTTTCGAGAAATTGAAACCGCCCGGTCATCCCCGGGCGAAGGCGTGCTTACCTGCTTCTTGTCGACTGGCTACAACGGCTGTGCCTCATCCCGATGCCAGTCTATATCATAGACCGGGCCGTGCGTCAGAAAAGTGGAGGGTGTGTTAAGTTTTGTTATGGTTCTGCGAAGGGGGAAGATGATCATTTCTTCATATCGATTCCGCATGATAGCCGCAAGGGGTTGTCCGCGCCAAGAAATCTTCCTCCCGGTCCTCTTCGCTTGTCTACAGTGTCCGCGATGGAATCCTTTTTTTACACGAAGAAAATTCTGGCTCTGATGGTGCTCCCACCCGCGGGGCCCCTGCTGCTCGCTGCGGCGGGGCTGCTGTTCCTGAGGCGCCGGCCAGCGTTGGGGAAAGCGCTGGCGTGGGCCGGCGTGCTCGTCCTCTTCGCTTTGTCCCTGCCGATGGTTTCCTGGAGCCTGGGCCTCCTCTTGCAGGACGACCCCGTCCTGGACTTGCGCCGGGCGACCCAGGCCCAGGCCGTGATCATCATCGGCGGCGGCATCCGGCCGGAGGCCGTGGAGTACGGCGGGGACACCCTGAGCGCCTTGAGTCTCGAGCGCCTCCGTTACGGGGCGCGAATCGCCCGCCTGACCGGCCTTCCCGTGTTGGTGTCCGGCGGCGCCGCCCATCGAGGACCCCCCGAGGCCGAACTCATGAAGGCGGTGCTGGAGGCGGAATACCGCGTGCCGGTGCGCTGGGTGGAAGCCCAGTCCCGCAACACCTACGAAAACGCGGTCCTCTCGGCTTCGCTGCTCCGCCAGGCGAACGTTGGACGGGCCGTTCTGGTGGCCCACGCCTTCGACATGCGCCGGGCCCGGGCCGAGTTCGAAGCGGCGGGGATCGAGGTGATTCCCGCCCCGACGGGGCTCCCCGCCTGGACCGGGGAGACGATTTTCGAATGGCTCCCCAACATGGGCGCGCTGCGGGGAAGCTATTACGCCTTGTACGAGCTTCTTGCCAACGCGGCGCGGTATCTGGGTCTCAACAAATAAAAAAGTTCGATGCGGATTCGCTCTCTGCGTCGGATAGCGGCAATGAGGCCATTCCCACCCAGTCCATGTCGATGCTTTTTACACATTGCAAGGGCTTTCAGATCGGCCCATGGCGTCAATGACTTGGGATTTTTTTTCCTTAACCGGGTCGAACTGCTCCCCCTTTCTCTGAAGGGGCGGAGCGCGTCTCAATCTCGACTGCTGGTGGGAAGGTGTCGACCCAGTTTACGAATTCGGTGCATCCCCCCTTCAAAAAGCGAACATTGTATGGCGAATCAATACCCTACTGCCATGGCGCGGTATATGCTTCTAATGCGTTGAAACCGACTTGGGGGATAAGAACATGAATACTGCAATGGGAAGAGCCCTTCGATTAGGGGTGGTGGCAATGGCGCTTGCCCTTTTCGGCTTTGCGCCCGGATCAGCGCAGGCGGCCGCGTGTACGGTGGATACCGCTTTCAACCCGGACCCGTTTCTCGCGGATGCCACCAGTTGCGGCCTGGGTACCCCCAGCAACGATAGCGCCAGCGCGGTGAATTCCGTCGCCCCGGGAGGCTTCGCTGACTGGGCCCTGATCGACAAAGAGGGAGATGAAAGTCTGCCTTCGACCGCTCTGACCTTCGAGCCGGTGGGCGGCAGCCAAGGCAATTGGTACATTGATTTGGCGGCTGTGCCGTTCAGCCAGCTTCTTATCGTGCTCAAGGACGGGGGCACGGGCGATGAAGTTACCAATCCCGACCCGCCGCCTCCCTCCCTCGGCCAGATTCAGTGGGTGTGGTTCATCCTCGACATGAGCGCCAATTCCTGTGTCGGTTTCACAGGGCTTGTCACGCCCACGATTCCCGCGGGCGCGGACCTGTGCGGCACGTGGTCCATGTGGGGTAATCATAAGGGCAGTTTGAAAAACATTTCCCATATGTCCCTCTACGGCAGGGGAGGCACGCCGCCCCAAGAAATGCCCGAGCCGGGCACCCTGCTCCTGCTGGGCTCCGCGCTCCTGGGACTCGGCGCCGTCCGCCGCTACGCCCGGCGGCGAATCGATTGAAGTTTTTGCCACAATAACAATAAAGCAGAAGCCCGCCTGATCAGCGGGCTTTCTGCTTTTATGCTAGCGCTTTCGCTGCTTTACTGCCGCTTGACGGTGATCGAGGCGCTGCCCGCGTTGCCCGCAGGATCTTCTGCCCGGGCGGTCAGGGTGGAAGTAGAGCTCGACCGGGCCTCCCATCGTCCTTTGCTCTTGGCCTTCCGGGACCCGGTATCCCAAGTGTAGCTCAGGCTGGAGCCGTAGGCCACCGCCACTTCCTTGCCGTCGATGGAGAGGGAGATCTTGGCGACTTTCTTGTCGTCGGTGGCGCTCGCGCTCACGTTCACGGTACCGCTCACCGTGGCCCCGTTGGCGGGGCTGGAGAAGCTGACGGTCGGGGCCACGGTGTCGTTGGCGACGGTGACGGAGACGGTAGCGGAACTCCCTAGGTTGCCGCTCGCGTCCACCGCCTTCGCCTGGAGGGAGGCCTCCCCGTCGGGAAGGGCGGAGGTGTCCCAACCGAAGCGATAGGGCGCCGTCGTCTCCGTGCCCACCAAGCGCCCGTTGGCATAGAGTTCCACCCGGGCGACGCCCCCGTTGTCGCTGGCGCTCACGTCCACCGGCACCAGCCCGCTGACTTTACCGCCAGTGGGGGAGACGATGGCCACGCTCGGCGGCTGGATATCCTTGGCAACCAGGCCCTGGGCAGCCGAGACGGCGGCGGCCGCGTCCACCCGGCCATGACCATAGTAGGGGTCATAGCCCGCCGGTCCCCGATCGAGGGTCGTCTCGAAAAGGGTCCGGTCCAGGCTGGCCGGATCCAGACTGGGGTTGGCCGCCATCATGAGGGCATAGATCCCAGCCGTCACGGGGCTCGAAGCGGAAGTGCCGGAGAAGCCCCCGTAGCCGCCCCCTCGCGTTGTGGTGTAAATGCTCACTCCAGGCGCCGCGACGTCGATGTGCTTGCCCCAACTGGACCAGGAAGTCCGGTTGTCCGAGCTGTCGGTGGCCGAGACGGCGGTGATGGCATCGCTCGCCGGATCCCCCAGCTCGCCCCCTGTGTTGCCGCCCGCCACCACCACGATGCCACCTTTGTTGCGGAAGTACTGGGCCGCCTCCCGCACCGTGCTGCTGGAAGACACGCTCAAGAAGCTGATGTTGGCCACCCGCGCCCCACGGTCGGCCGCCCAGACCAGGGCCTGGGCCATGAGGCTGTAATAACCGTAACCTTGGCTATCGGTCACCCGCAGGGGCATGATGTGTGAGCGCCAACTTACGCCCGCCGCGCCCAAGGCATTGTTGCCCACCGCCGCGGCCGCGCCCGCCACCTTGGTGCCATGCCCATGGACGTCCGAAGTGGTGGCATTGTTGTCGTAAAAGTTCCACCCAGCGACCAGATGGGGGGTAAGGTCCGGGTGGTTGCCGTCCACCCCGGTATCCAGGATGGCGACTGTCACTCCCTCACCGACGGAACGATCCCACGCGGTATTGGCGCCGATCTTCGGGAGATGCCAGGCGCTGCCCAGGGCGGGATCGTTGGTGGTCTGGGCGGGCTCCACCGCCCGATCCAGCTCGGCGAACTTGACGTGGGGATGCCGGGCCAGCATTTGGGCCATCGCCACCTCGCTCGCCTGGACCGGCAATTCGATGATGTGGACGTTGAGCGGACCGAGCTTTGCTTTCGCCCGGGCGCCGAACGGCTTCAGGATTTTCTCGAACTCGCTCATCCCGATCCCCGCCCGCGGCTGTACCAGGAGGCGGCCTTTGACGTAGCGCACCACTTTGCCATCCTGGACCTGGCTCTCGGCCACGACCTCGCCGTGGGCGAGGGGCGCGCTCAGCAGGGCGCCGCAGGAGAGGCCAGCGGCGAGCCAGTACCGCCATTGCGTCCCTCGCCTCCAGGCTGAGGCACGGAGCAGGTCAAAACGGCGAGGTTGAAGATACCGGAGCGGCTGCTGAACTTCCGGAACAGGAATAGCGGGCACCATAACGTTCTCCCCTGGGTAAGCGGCCTGCCGGCTGCAAACAGGGGGGAAGCCAATGGCGGGTCACATGGAACGGGAGAGAGGTTGTCCCTTGGACTGCGCCGACCCGAAGAACGCGCGACGCTCGTACATGCCCCGACCCCTGGCAGTCCCACTGTCTGAGGCCAGTGCCGCCAGACTGGTGACTTTGCGCCCCTGGCTCACGCCAGGTTTGCCTTTTTCAGGTGTCGCTTTAAAAAGTAGTCGAAGTTTATTGATTTGTCAATTTTTGTTTTTGGCTGCTGAGCAGGAAGAGCATCGTCAAGGCGACCCCTACCAGCGCCCAGGTCCCGGGCTCAGGAAGCTCTGCGGTCACTCGGCTGATTTTGAAGGCGTCCAAGTCTTTGGTGCTGGTTTTCGGGGCGGCAGCAATCACCAGGTAGCGGCCGTAGCCTGCGCCCGTAAGGAGTTGAGGCGTATTGACCGGCACGTTGGTGAAAGACCAGAAGTCCGAAAAGCCCAGAGACGCCAGGGTGGCGAAGCTTTGTCCGCTGAAGTCAAAACCCGGGCCCAGCGCGGCACCGCCAAACCACACGTGGATGTCCGCATCCTTCGATTTGTAGCCGATCTCAAAGCTCAAGGGGCTGTAATGATCGTCAGGGAACTCGAAGATCACCAGATCTACGTGCCGGTGATTGTCCACCGCATGGTAAGGCGACACCGCTTCCCGCTTGCTATCCCCACTCACGTTATCATCCGGGTAGTTGTTTTTTACCCCCAGGCCGCCGCTGTACAGGCCCAGCTTGGCTGGATTGAAAACGCCCGTTCCGTTCTCGTATTCGGTGGAATAGGCCCACGCCCTCAAAACCTCCCCTCCTGAGGAAAAAGTTCGGGGCCCCGAGGCGGGGGCTGAGCTCCCCGTGGTGGTCCATTGGGTGATGATCCCCGCTTGGGCGACACTGACAGCAGTCCACAAAAGTGCGGCCAGCCCATGTTGGATCCAAGTTTTGGAATGGCAAAACCTTTGCATGGGTGTTTTCTCCTCTTTTGAACAAGCCCCCCGAGTGGGGAGCAAGCCCCATGCCGACAAATATGCTTTTTGAAATCAGATGCTTTTTATCCCTATCGTCGAGTTCGTCTTAAGATCGTAAGGTCTGCCGACAGGTCGGGGCTCGGAGCCGGGCCCGTCGCTGCGCCGTCGAGCAAAAAAGCCGTTGGACGAGACGAGTGCCCGTGGCCCGGTGGACGACGGGCGTAGGGGGAGTCAGTTGAGGTTGAGGAATTCAGGCGGCCTGGAACAGGGGACGTGCCAGGCCTATGCGCCGGTCGAGCTGGGAGAGCTCCAGGTGCATGAGGACCGAAGGGGCCTGGACCCGGGGGCACATTTTCGGCTCGCCCAGCCGGCGGAACTCGAAAGCCCGCTCATAGAAAGCGACGTGGCGGGGATTCACCTCGATGAAGACATCGGTGGCCCGATGCACCAGCCGACCGACCAGGTAGGCCGAGTGAACCAGCAGCGCCAACGCCGATCTGGAGGTTTCGCCGACGTCCACCGCCAGCCGGATCAACTCGCATACGCGGCGCCCCTGGGCGCGGATCGCGTCCACGGCGCAGCGGTGGGCCTCGTCCACCGAAAGCCCGGCGCTGGAGTCGAGCCCCAGGGTCAATGTCCCCACGGCCCGCTCACCCTGCTGGGCCAGCAAGGTGACGTGGCGGTAGAGGCCTTGCGATCGACCGGCCGCCGGCGGTTCCGTCAGGAAAGACGTGCGGTACCCGCGCCGGGCGTAGTTCTGGCGGACGAGGGTGATGGCGGACTCGTGCTCGCGCCTGGAGCGGGCCACCACCACTTTCATGGACCCGGACGGCATTCTCGAGAGAGCCTCCTGGGCCGCAGTGCGGGATGCCTCGCCCTCTTCGTCTTGCCCTGAACGCCGGGCGCGGAACGCAGCCAGAAAAGAATCCGAAGAAACAAAGGAAACCGTGCTTGGGACCGCGGACAGCAGTCCCCATGCCTCGTATGGCGCCATACGGTGCCACCCCTCCCCTAGGCCCGAGAATCGATGCTCCCCTCCATGGCAAAAACCGGGCCACCACCGATATAAGTTTACCTTTCAACGCATTAGAGATCAGGCGACCGAATGAGCGGCGCGTTTCCTGTCGCCGATATGCGACAGCCAAAACGCCCAGGCGGGCGATGCGGCGGTGCAAGCCTGATCAACCCTGGCAACCCCTGTTGTCGTCGATCGACGACAGGGCTGGACGGAACCCGTCCCATCACAGCCGCTTGAGGTAATCCTTGGTGAAGACCTTGTCGGGCAGGTCGCGCAGCTTCATGTTGGCGTATTCCAGTATCGAAACCTCACCCTCCCGCAGGGCATCCCGCATGACCAGCCGGGTCGGCCGCACCCGCCCCGCCATGGTCTGGAACTCCTCGTACTGGCAGGTCTTGAGCAGGCGGCCCGACACCGAGTAGAACTCCGCCTTGTAGGGAAAGAAATTCGCCTTCTGGACCCAGTAGATCACCCTGTGGTAGGTCACCCCCCGGTCCACGGCGTTGAGCTCCAGCACATAATAGTCTTTCCCCTCGATCGTCTCCTCGCGCAACAGCCGGGGCGCGTAATCCCCCGTGAAATTGGCCCGGGCCAAGTCCCCGTTGGCCACTTGGCCCGTCAGGCGCTGGGACAAGGAAAGCCGCACCGGCTGGGAAACGTTGGGAAGGAAAACCCACAGGTCCCGATCCCGCATGAGCAGGATCTGGCCTCGCTCGGAGGCGGGCTCGGTCACCATCACGATGGTCTTGTCGTTGCCCTTGGAGAGGACGCGGTACTTGCGGTTCTCGGTGGTGGCGCCATCGCTGGTGGTGGTGATGGCGACGTCGACTTCGAACCCCTCCTGGGGAAATCGGATCGCGTCGGCCTTTTCCACTATACTACGGGCAACCGCATCGGCGTCCGTGGTAGGGGAAGCGGCGCCGAGAGACACGGCCGTCAAAGCGAGCGCTGCCACGCAAGCGAACGCCGTTGTCGCGAGGCCGCGAGCCGGAAGCGCGGACATCATGCGCTTAACGACTGCAACCGAGAGACGAGCGTTTCCGAACACGCCATGCCATGAGCGTCGTCCTGGTTGAGCACGTGACCAAAATCTACCGGCTGGGTACGCAGACGGTCAAGGCGCTGGAGGACGTGTCCCTCGCGGTCGAAGCGGGCGTTTTCATGGCCATCGCCGGCCCCTCGGGGAGCGGGAAGTCCACGCTGCTCAACCTGATCGGTTGCATCGACACGCCCACCGAGGGACGGGTCTTCGTCAACGGTCAGGACGTGACCGGGAAAACGCCCGACCAGCTCGCCGGATTGCGCGGGCGCACCATCGGGTTTATCTTTCAGACGTTCAACCTGTTCCCGGTGCTCACGGCGGAGGAGAACGTGGAGTACCCGCTGCTCCAGTTTCCGGAGCTGTCCCGCAAGGAGCGCAAAGCGCGGGTCGCCCATTTCCTCGACGTGGTGCAGCTCAGGGAATTCGCCCGTCATCGCCCCAACCAGCTCTCCGGCGGCCAGCGCCAGCGGGTGGCCATCGCCCGGGCCCTGGCCACCCATCCCAGCATCGTGCTGGCGGACGAGCCCACGGCCAACCTGGACCATCGCACCGGGAGCAGCATTCTGGAGCTCATGCGGGCCATCAACCGCCGGCTCGGCACCACCTTCGTCTTTTCCACCCACGATCAGAAGGTGATGGACATGGCCGACCGCCTGGTGCAGATCGAAGACGGTCGGATCACCCGGCTCGCGGTGCGCGCCGGCGACCGCTGGGTCGCGGTGGACGCCCGCAAGCGGGGGGGTGCCCTCGACGTGGCGGGGAGGTCCCATTAAGCGGCATAGCACTTTTGGGCTGCTCGCCGGGCTGGCAGCTTCGAGCCTGGCCAGCGCGGCTTGGGCCGCGCCCGCCGGGCCTGCCGCCATGGAGCGGGATAGTTCACGGCTCGAAGGGTCGGTGCCTGCCCCCTACCCGATGAGCGCGTCCTCGCTGGGCGGTCTGCTAGCGAGTCTTGCCGCTCAACAGGCGGCGTCAAGCCCGCCACCCCTTCCCAGGGACGGCTCGGCATCCATCGAACACCCCGAGACAAAAACCGTGGGGCGCGTAGAGCGAGGCGAAGCGCACCGGGCAGCGCCGGTGAACGGTGCGCCAAGGCGCCCCCTGCCCGCTGACGGCCGGCGGGATGACGTGAGCGTCGTGCCTGTCAAGGCCGGAGACGGGGCGCTGCGGCTGGCCCAGGCCGAAGCCCATGGCGCGGGGGATGCCGGCGCGCCGCTGCCCAGCAGCCGGGAGGAGCTTTTCGGGCTGGCGCCGGCCGAAGAAAGCGCTCCTGCGGTCAAGTGGGGCGGATTCCTCGACTCCACCCTGGCCTACACGTACAGCAAACCCACCCACTGGTCCCGGGCAGTGGCACGCACCCAGCTCGAAGCCGAAGGGCGCCTGGGGAATGGCCTGCGGTGGAAAGCGGGCGCCCGGGTGGACGCGGACCCGGTCTATTTCGCCTCCGAGTTCTACTTGCCCAAGGTCAAGGAAGACCAGCGGCTGGAGGCGTTCTGGCGGGAAATCTACCTGGACTTTCCCCTCGCCGGATGGGATTTGCGCGTCGGCGCGCAGAATATCGTGTGGGGCGAGGTGGTGGGGCTGTTCTTCGCCGACGTGGTTTCGGCGCGGGATCTGCGGGACTTCCTCCTGCCCGGCTTCGATGTCATCCGCATTCCCCAATGGGCGGCGCGGGCGGAGTACTTCGCCGGGGACGCCCACCTGGAACTCGTCTGGATCCCCGTTCCCGTGTTCGACGACATCGGCAAGCCCGGCTCGGATTTCTACCCCGTGCCTCTGCCTTCGCCGACGCCCCCCGAGGCGGCGGCCCTGTTCATGGACCCGGAGCGCCCGGCCCGCACCCTTGGCAACGGCAACTACGGGCTTCGCTTCAATACCCTCACCGCCGGCTGGGACTGGTCGCTCTTCTATTACCGGAGTTTCAGCGCCCATCCCACCTTCTTCCGCCTGGCGCCGGCCGGACCCGGACTGCCCGCCCGATTCCAGCCCCGCTACGACCGCATCTGGCAGCTCGGGGGGACTTTGAGCAAGGACCTGGGCGCTTTCGTGCTGCGGGCGGAGGCGGTCTATACCCACGGTCAACGCTTCGGCGTGACCGATCCCGCGGCCCCTAACGGGGTGGTGGAGCAGGAGACCCTGGACGTCATCGCCGGCGCCGATTTCTCCCTGGGGGGAGCCACCCACCTCAACGTGCAGGCGTTTCAGCGCGCTTTCCTGGACGGGGGAGGCGGGGGTCACATCATCAAGACCGACGGCCTCGGCGGAAGCCTCCGGCTCACCACCAAGCTGGGGGCTCGGTTCGAGCCCCAGCTCCTCTGGATCCAGAGCTTCAAGGACGCGGGCGGGCTCATCCGCCCGCGGCTCAACTGGCTGCTGGAAAAGAACACCACCCTGGGATTCGGGCTCGATATCTTCACCGGGCCGCAGGACGGGTTCTTCGGCCGCTACGGCAACCGGGATCGAATCTATACCGAGCTGCGCCACGATTTCTAGACGTTGTGCCGCAGCGCGTCCACGACGGAAAGCCGCGCCATGCGGCGGGCGGGCAGAAGGGTGGCCAGCACGGTGGCGAAGACGCCCACCAGCGCCGCCCCCGTGATTACTCCGGGAACGAGCTGGATCCGGGCCATGTAGCCCAAGTTGGCGTTGGGGGGCGGCGGCATCGGGATGCCGACGGCGGAGATCGCCGCCGCCAGTCCCACTCCCAGCGCGACCCCGATCCCGGCACCGATGGAGCCGATCAACAGCCCTTCCGTCATGATCAGGCCAAACACCTTGCGGCGCCGGTCTCCCAGGGCGCACATGGTGCCGAACTCGCCGATGCGCTCGAAGAGGCTCAGGTTCACGGTGTTGGCGACGGAAAGCAGCACCATGAGCAGCACGATCAGGCGCAGCACCCCGAACTGCCGCTCGTACAGGTCCACGGTCTTTTCGTAGAAGTCGCTAAGTTCCCGCCAGGTGCGAAGGGTGAGGCCCGCCGTTTCCAACCGGCTTCGGAGCGAGGCGGCGAAACGGTCCGTCGCTCCGGTGGCACCGAGTTCCACCACCAGCACGTTCACGCCGGAGGTGGCGAGCAGCTCCTGGGCCGCCTCCAGAGGGATCTTGACCGCCCGGGCGTCGTAGTCCTTGGAGTAACTTTGGAACACCCCCACCACCTCGAAGTCCAGGACGTTCACCGCGCCCCCCATCGCGGTGGTCATCAGGGTCACGGTGTCGCCGGGCCCGAGCTTGAGGGCCCTCGCTAACCCCTCGCCCACGAGAATCCCGTAGCGATGGCGCGAGCTTAAGCGCTCCCCGGACTGGATCACCATATAGGTGCCCAGCCGCGCCTCCTTGTCCGGCTCGATCCCTTCGCCGACGACCGGCAAGTCGGTGCGGCCGTTGCCGAGCAAGGCCGAAAAGTGAAGGCGCCCCATCACTTGGGTAACGCCGGACTGGCCTTCCAGGCGTTTCGCCAGGGCAGTGGCGTCTTCGATTAAGTACTTCTCCGGCGCCTGGGAGCCATAGGTGAAAAAGCCTTTCCGGGCAACCTGCACGTGGCCGGTCTGGGAGCGGATGATGGCCTCTCCCAGTTGGATATAGATGTCCTGGACGAAGCCGCCGGTCAGCACCAACCCGCTCACCCCGAACCCGATGGCCGCCAGCGTGAGCCCAGTGCGCAGCCGATGCCGGGCGACGTTGCGGGCGGCCAGTCCCAGCAAAATAGCGAAGCGCTCGAAGCGCAGCCGGATACGGGACATGAGCTCAACGGCTGTGACGAAGGGCATCCACGATGGGCAGGCTCGCCGCCTTCCAGGCCGGATAGAGGCTGGCGAAAAAGGCGGTGACCAAAGCGAGAAGGGCGGCGTCGGCCGTGAGGGACCAGCTCACGGCGATTTCGGCCGTGTAACCCCGGCCCATGCCGGGGGCGGGGGGCATGGGAATGCCAACGGCGGAGATCACCGCCGCGGCGACGGCTCCCAGGAGGGCTCCCAGCCCTCCCCCAGCGAGCCCGATCAGCAGGCCCTCGCCGACGAAGCGTTGCATGATCTGCCGTCGCTTTGCCCCCAGCGCGAGGGCTGTGCCGATTTCCCAGGTTCTTTCCAGAACCGACATGGTGAGCACGTTGGAGATGCTGAGCACGATAATCACCGCGATGATGAGCTTGACGAAACCCACCTGGCGCTTGAAAAGCGCCGCGGTCTTGTTATAGAAATCCGCCAACCGGAACCAGGGCACGATCTCCAGCCCCAGCGCCTCGAGACGGGGGCGGAGGCGCGCCAATACTTCGGGGGTCGCTTCCGTCTCGTTGAGCAAGACCAACCATTTGTGAGCGCCGGAAGCCCGGAGCAATTCTTGGACGAGCCCGATGGGCGCACGCAGCGCGTAGTCGTCGTAGGCCTTGGTCACCGTCGAGAAAAGCCCCCGCACCCGGGCCTCGACGGCGTTCACCCCGCCAGTGCGCGTGGTGGCGAGCAACACGACCGTGTCGCCCACTTTGGCGCCCAGATTCAAGGCAAGCCCCTGGCCCAATATCACGCCACGCGGATCGTTGGCGTCGAGGGGTTGCCCGCGCTCGATCACGACGGCGCGGGCGAGCCCCCCTTCGCGGCGGGGATCCACCCCTTCGCCGGAGAAGGAGAGCGTCGCATCGCCGAGGCTGACGAGGCCGGAGAAGGAAAGGCGCGGCGCCGTCTCGGTGATCTCTCGGCTCCCCCGGAGCGCTCCTTCGACGTCCACCTGGGGATCGATCAGAAACGCCCACGGATCCGCCGCTCCCGACTCGAAATAGCCTCGTTTCGCCACCTGCAGATGACCCAAATGGGCGCGGATGGTCCATTCACGCCCCATCCGTAACGACCAGTCGATGAAGCCGGCGGCGAGCATGTACAGGGCCACGCCGGCAATGATCGCCCCCATGGCCACCAGGCTCCGGTGGCCCTGGCGGGCCACATTGCGATAAGCCAGAAAAAAATCGGTCGTGAGACCGTGCAAGAAGGCCCCGCCGCGAACCGCCAGTGCGCTCATCTCTCGGCCATCGGGTTGAACGGCAAGGGTCGGCGGGCACCGGCCAACCCTCCGGGTATTCTGGGATACCCGCGGCCAAGCGGTCCAGTGGGGGAAGGAAAGTCCCGAAAAAAACCCCGGCCGCCTAGTTGGCGGCCGGGGCTTGGCTGGCTAACCCGATGCGTTAAGTCTCAAGAGAAGGCTTACGCGCGGGCCCGACGAATCCGGCTCAATCCCCCCAGACCCAGCAGACTGATGCCGACCAGGGCGAGGGTCCCGGGCTCCGGCACGAACACCGCGCTCACGTCGCCGGTAACCGTTTGGGTGCCCGTGATGGAGAAGCTGTCGAAGTCCCCGTCCACGTTGACCCGGAAGTAGAAGGGGCTCGGTGCAACGAAATACGACGCGCCGGCAGGGGTGAGGGTAAAGTCGTTAAAGACCAGATCGAAGAATCCGCCAACGCCGGCCACCAGCGTGCCGGTGGCGGAGGTCAGGTCGGTGGCAAAGGCGATCAGAATATCGTCGGCATTATTCGCCAGCGTGATGGGATCGCTCCCGGTGGCCCCCAGAGTCTTGGTGGTATTTTGGTCGGGGTCGAGGAAGAGGCTAAACCCGCCGGACGTGCCGGTAAAAATTGCCGAACCCGCAGGAAACGGGGGGCCGAGCGGGGTGACCGTTCCCGAGGACTCGAACAGGGCGTACAGTCCATAGTTCGTGTTTAGCTGGGAAATCGTGATCAGCGTCGTCCCATCGTTCGCGAAATATTGGCCGAAGTCAGCAAAGGCGGCCGCGTCGAATCCGCCCATACCGTCGAAGGTAATCTTTTCGGTATACGCGCCGTTTATCTTGTCGGCCACGAAGGTCACCGAACTGCTTCCGGGCACGCCTCCTTCATCGATCGTGAATTCGTTGAAGAGCCCCACGGCGCTCGCGGGCAGGCTGGCCAAGCCAAACCCCAGGGCCACCGCGGTCGTAGCCAGCGCCTTGCTCAGAAGTTTTTCCATGATCTTTCTCCGTTTATCCGTTTAAGAAGGCAAATCCCGCAATCCTGCCCGGATACTTAGCACCGATCGTGCCAGGCCGAAAACAAGCTTAAAAAACAATCCTGTGAAGGCCGCCTCTTCCCGTGCTTCAGCTGGAATGTAAATTTCCCCGACAATTTCTACAGAGGTACTTCCACAAAGCCTTTGGCGCAGCGTTCACGCTCACCCATAATCTCAGCCCGGACGGGGCGATCCTCAAGGCTGCGGCCCCCAATGAGCCCTCCCGTGCCCGCCTCGAAAAGGGCACGAGAGGGAAAAGGCGGATCTGGGTACAGGCACCCCCAACAGGGACCGAAGGCGATCAGGGTAGCCGGCCCTGTAAAAATGCCCGACAGCCCGCCAGGCACCCGCATGCCATCGATGGGAGGCAAACCATGGGAGCAAGTCGGTCCGAGCACGAGAAGACCTTGGAGAAAATCGCCCAAGCCTATTCTTCACCTCCCTGGTGGTACGACGTCCGCGGGTTTTTCATTCTGACCTTCGCTTACCGGAGCACGCTGACGGCGCAACTCCGCCTGTTTGGACAGAACATGGGCCCGGAGCACCTCGAGGTGGCGGTGGGCTCCGGCACTCTGACCGAACTGGTGCTGCGATGGCGCAAATGGAAGGGCCTTCCCGAAGTTCGGGTCGTAGGAATCGACTACGCCGAGCCCATGCTGGCGGGGGCCATCAAGCGCTTTGCAGGAAAGCCTCATGTGGAACTCCATCTGGCGGACGTCGCCGCGATGCCCTTTCCGGACGATCGCTTCGACACGGCCAATATCGCCAACGCGCTCCACTGCTTCCCGGACGTGGACGCGGGCCTGCGGGAGGTTTTCCGGGTGCTCAAACCGGGGGGCAGGCTCGCGGCGAACGTCCTGCTCTACCCGCGGGGCCCGCGGCCGCTGCGTTGGATCGCCAACAAAATCAACGCCTGGGGCATGGGCAAAGGGATTCTTTTTTCCCCCTACGAGCCCCAGGACGTGCGCCGGCGGATGCTTGTGGCAGGCTTCGAGATCTTGCAGGAACAGATCTCGGGCAATACCTACGACGTGATCGCCCGCAAACCGCGGGCGAGCGCGTGATGGGCGAAGCGTCAGCGACGAAACCTAAGACCGTTTCGCCAATAAACGCCGGGCGATCATTAGGGCGAGCCGCTGCAGGGGGTTGCGGTTGCCGAACGGGCGCCAGGTGTGGACCACCCGGTTGCGGTAGGCGTCGAACTGCATGCCGCGGGGCGCGGCGAGCACGGGCCCCCGGCCCAGGAGGATCTTGAGCGCCTCGGTGGCGGCGATGCCGGCGCAAAGCTGGCAGGCCATGGCTGTGGAGGGGCCCCGCCCCGCCGCCAGGTCCACGGCGACGGGCTCCACCAGATAGGCCCGATGGAGCATGGCTGGCGCCAGCCCGATGAGAAAGCGAAGCGCCATTTCCTCCTCGGAACAACCCTTCCAGCGGAAATACTCCTCGAACGTCATTCCCCCGGGCAGGAAGTTGAGCAGCGCCGCCCCCATCCCCAGAGGCGCCACGGTGACGGCCGGGATCCGGCGCCTCGCGCACTCGGCGAACACCAGGCGTCGCGCCTCGAAGGCGAAGAAGTCCAGCCCGTCCACATAGAGATCCACCTCCCGCAGGAATTCGCCCACGTTGTCCCGGGTGACCCCATCGGGAAGCGTCCGGATGTCCACCTCCGGGTTGATGTCCCGGGCGAGGCTCGAGAGCACCTCCAGTTTGGCCCGGCCGACGGTGCTCACCCCGGCGCCGAGCTGGCGGTTGAAGTTGGCGGGCTCGAAGACATCCCTCTCTGCCAGGCTGAAGCGGCCGATCCCCAGCCGCGCCAGGGTGACGAGATGGACGCCCCCCACCCCTCCGAGGCCGGCGATGGCGACCCGGCAGCCCCGCAGCCGCGCCTGCTCGGCCGCGGTCACCCAGCCGATGTTGCGGGAGAAAGTCTGCTGATAGTCGAATGTCAAGCGCAAAATTTAAATGAATGTTACTTTTTCTTGGGCCCCTTGGCAGACGGCGGCGCTTCGCCTAAGCTCGGAAACGCACAGGCTTTCTGCCCGGCCGCCGCGGCTTGCGGGCGTGACAGGGTGGATCAGGAAAGATCCGTCCGGGCTAAAATAGCGGCGTAATCCGTCCACTGCAACCATTAACAAGAGGTGGGTTATGGGCTCGTTCGATCCGTCCGGCATTCTTCGCTATGGGCGCCTGCTCGGGATCACGCTGGCATGGGCCGCTTTGCTCGGCGGCTGCGCCGCTCGGTCCGACTTGCCCCCCGCGCCGGCCACGGCGGCCACGCCGGAGTACAACTACATCATCGGGCCGCTCGACACCCTCAACGTGGTGGTGTGGCGCAACCCCGACCTGTCCACCACCGTGACCGTGCGCCCGGACGGCAAGATCACCGTGCCCCTGGCGGAGGACCTGGTGGCCATCGGCAAGGACTCCACCACCCTCGCCCGGGACATCGAAAAAGCGCTTTCCAAATACGTGCGCGATCCCGTGGTGACGGTGATGGTGACGGGCTTCATCGGCCCGTTCAGCGAGCAGATCCGGGTGATCGGCGAAGCGGCCAAGCCCCAGGTGCTGCCCTACCGCCAGAAGATGACCCTGCTCGACGTCATGATCGCCGTGGGCGGGGTCACCGAGTTCGCCGACGGCAACCGGGCCATCATCCTGCGCACCTCGGAAGGGAACAAGCAGTATAGCGTGCGCCTGAACGATCTGCTGAAGGACGGGGACGTGTCCGCCAACGTGGAAGTGAAGCCGGGCGACGTGCTGGTCATTCCCCAGAGCTGGTTCTGAGGGGAGAGGGCGTTTTTTCAGCAGCTTGCTAGCCGCCTGGGGCGGACCCCGTAGCGTCGCGCAGCCCGCCGGAAGGCATCGGAGAAGACGGTGGAACATCTGGTCAAGCAGCTTCGTGACATGGCCCGCGGCATGTGGCACCGCCGCTGGTACGGACTGGCGGTGGCGTGGCTGGTGGGCGCCGTGGGCGCGCTCGTCGTCTATTCGATCCCGGACCGGTACGAGGCTTCGGCCCGGGTCTACGTGGACACCGATTCGGTGCTGCGGCCCCTAATGACGGGCATCGCCGTGCAGCGCAATCTGGCGGAGGAGCTCTCCATCCTGAGCCGGATCCTCATTAGCCGGCCCAACGTGGAGAAGCTGGTGCGCATGACCGACAGCGACCTGGGAATCAAGTCGCCCCAGGAGCGGGAAAAGCTGATCGACCGGATGATGAGCAGCCTGCAGATCCGGGCCGCCCGCCGAGAGGACAATCTCTACACCATCTCCTACCGGGACACCAACCCGGAGCAGGCCAAGCGGGTAGTCCAGGCGCTCCTTTCCATCTTCCTGGAATCCAGCCTGGGGAACAAGCGCAGCGACGCGGAGCAGGCGGAGAAGTTCATCAACGAGCAGATCGCGATCTACGAAAAGCGCCTGCAGGACGCAGAGAACCGGCTCAAGGAGTTTCGCCTCAAGTACATGGGACTGGGCGCGGGCGGCGACCGGGACTACATCAGCCAGCTCACCGCCTTGAGCGAGGAGCTGGCCCGGGCCCGGGTGGAGCTGCGCGCGGCCGAGGAATCCCGGGACGCCCTCAAGCGGGAGCTCGCCGGCGAAGAACCGGTGTTCCTGCCCGATGCGGGAGCCGCCGTGCCCGCGGAGACGGGCGCGGTGCCCGAGATCGACGCGCGCCTGGCCACCCTGAAGCAAGCCCTGGACGAGCTGCTGCGCCGGTACACGGACCGGCACCCGGACGTGCAGAACACCAGGCGCATCATCGCCGAGCTGGAAAAGGAGAGGAAAGAGATCCTCGAGGCGCGGCGCGCGAGCGGAGGGGGTCCTGGGACGATGGGCTCGGCCGACCGCAACCCCGTCTACCAGCAGATCAAGGTGTCCCTCGCGGCGGCCGAGGCCAACGTGGCGGCCCTGCGCGCCCGGGTCGCCAACTACGAGGCGCGCTACCGGCAGCTCCAGGAAAGGCAGGCCCTCATCCCCCAGATGGAGGCGGAGCTGGCGCGCCTGAACCGGGACTACGAAGTGGAAAAACGCGCCTACGAAAACCTGGTGGCCCGGCGGGAGCAGGCCGCCATGTCCAAGGAGCTCCAGGGCTCGGGCGGAATCGGGGAATTCCGGGTCATCGACCCGCCCCGGGCCGAATCGAAGCCCGTGGCGCCGAACCGGTCCCTGCTGCTGCCCGTCGTTTTCGCCGGCTCCCTCGGCGCGGGCCTCTTGGCGAGCTTCCTGGTGAGCCAGCTCTTCCCCACGTTCCACGACAGCCGCACGCTGCGGGAGGTCACCCGGCGGCCGGTGCTCGGCACCATTTCCCTGCTGCCGAGCCCGGCCCTCACCCGCCAGCGCCGGCGCCGCATCGGGGCCTTCGCCGCCGGGCTCGCCGGGCTGGTGGCCTGCTATGCCGTGGGCATCCTGTTCACCTTGACCAAAACCCCTCTGCTGTGAGGCCGCCTCCGTGAGTATCATCGAACAAGCCGCCAAGCGGCTCGAACAGCTCAAGAAGTCGGGCATCCAGGTGCCCGACGGTTTGACCGGCGCCGAGCCCGCGTTGGGCTCCATAGGCCACCCGGCGCCCGACCTGGACCGGGGCGCCGGCCGCGAAGGCTTTTCCCATCCCCTGGAGGCGCCCCAGGGCCAGATCAGCCGCCGGGTGGAGATCGATCTGGGACGGATGCGGGCCGCCGGCATGGTGGTACCCGACATGCCCCAGTCCAAGCTCTCGGACGAGTTCCGGGTCATCAAGTGGCCCCTGCTCCAGAACGCCCGGGGCGGCTCCGCCGCGCCGGTGGAGCGGGGCAACCTGATCATGGTGGCGAGCGCGGTTCCCGGGGAAGGGAAAAGCTTCGTGGCCGTGAACCTCGCCATGAGCATGGCCATGGAACGGGATACCTACGTGCTCCTGGTGGACACGGACGTGGCCGGCCGGTCGCTGCCGGCCATTCTGGGGGTGCGGCATTCCGGTCCCGGCCTGCTGGATCTGCTGAGCAATCCCGGCCTGGATCCCTCGGAGGCGTTGTTGCGCACCAATGTGGAACGCCTGTCCCTGCTGCTGGCGGGGCGCCGGCACCCCCACGCCACCGAGCTCCTGGCAAGCGAGGCCATGCGGACCCTGCTGAACGAGATGGCCTACCGCTACAGCGACCGCGTCATCGTCTTCGACTCGCCGCCCCTGCTTGCCACTCCGGAGGCGCGGGTGCTCGCCACCTACATGGGCCAGATCGTGCTGGTGGTGGAGGCGGACCGCACCACCCACGCCACGGTGCAGCAGGCCCTGGAGACCCTGGAGCCCTGCCCAGTGGTCATGACGGTGTTGAACAAGGCATTCGAGTCGGAGGTCGGCTCCTACTACGGCTATCGCCAGCAGTTTTCGGATTGACGCCCTTGCGCCGGCTGACCGCGGTCTTCGCCTCCATGTCCATCCGCAACGGGAAAGCTATCGGGTGCGCTTCAGCGCAGCGCTTTTCGAGTGGTCGCCGTCCCTGGTTCGGTGCGTTTCGCTTCGCTCAATGCACCCTACGGCCCTGGGACTGTCTCTCAAGCTGGACACTGGCGCTTAGTCGATGCCTCACCTTTTGGGGAAGGACAGGATGGAGGTGGGGTCTGGCGGCGAGCATGAAAACTCATCCCCACCCCAACCCTCCCCTTGAAGGGGAGGGAACCCATCCCCACCCCAACCCTCCCCTTGAAGGGGAGGGAACCCATCCCCACCCCAACCCTCCCCTTGAAGGGGAGGGAGCCCATCCCCACCCCAGCCCGCCCACGGCCCGGCAGGCAGGCCGGGCCGGCTCTGCGAGCCCAGAGCAGTGCTCTGCGAAACCCCCGCTCCGCCCCCTTGCAGGGGAGGGGGCGGGCTTTCCTCCCCGAGGAGGAGGGGTAGCTTTCCAGCGGCATGTTAGCCATTGCGGCGGGCTCGTACTGGGGGCGGCGCTCGGCCTCCTCGCCGCCGCCGCCCACGGCGCCGACTGGAGGCTGGAAAGCGGGGTGTCAGCGCGGGCAACCTACACCGATAACGTGAACCTTGCTCCCAGCGGTCGGGAGGAGGGCGACCTCTACACCGAAGTGCGGCCCCGCATCGGTATCCGGGGAGAGGGGGGGCGGCTCAAGCTTTCCGCCGACTACTCTCCCCGGCTGCTGTATTACGTGAATCAGACCTCCCGCAGCCGCATCGCCCACGAGCTCGCCTCCTCCGCCAAGCTGGAGGCCATCGAGAACTTTTTTTTCATCGACGCCAACGCCGACATCTCCCAGGAGTTCGTCTCCCCTTTCGGCCCCCAGCCCGGGGACGTGGGCCTCGACACCGATAATCGCATCGAGACCCGCAGGCTGCGGGTTTCGCCCTATATCCAGGGCCGGACGGTGGGCAACATCGACTACCTCGGCCGCTACGAGACCACGTGGACCGACACCGATCGGGAGAGCCTCGCCAACGCCCGGCGCACCAAGTGGCTGGGGCGCCTCTCGGCGCCAACCCGGCGTATCGGCTGGAGCGCCGAAGCGTTTCGCGAGGAGACCAAGTTCGAAGACCAGCAAACGTTTACCAACAACCTGGGACGCCTGATCGTCACCTACCAGGTCGTTCCCACCTTCCGCGTAGAAGCCCGGGGCGGCTACGAGCAGAACGATTTCGGGCTCACTGATCAGGAGGGCGCCATCTACGGCGCCGGCCTCGATTGGCGCCCGACCCCGCGAACGGCGGTGAACGGCTTCTGGGAGGAGCGCTTCTTCGGCAGCTCTTTCGGGGCCAACCTCACCCACCGCACCCGGCTCACCGCGTGGCGGCTCTCGGCCTCCCGCGACATCAGCGACTTCCCCCAGGAACTCTTCACCCTGCAGCCCGGCTTCACGCCGCTGCTTTTGGACGCCATCTTCGCCGCGCGCATCCCGGACCCGGTGGAGCGCTTCAACGCCGTGGTCCAGTTCCTGCAGGAGAACCAGATTCCTCTTTTCCTCAATACGCCGCTGCGCTTTTTCACCCAGCGGATCTTCCTGCGGGAGCGCTACGAGGCCTCCGCCGCCATCAACGGAGCGCGTAACACCGTTGTCTTTTCGGTCTTCTATAGTGACAACGAGCCGGTCTCCACGACCAATGCGACCTTGCCTCCGGAACTCCTGTTGGTGGACCAGCCGTTCACCCAGATCGGGGCGTCGATTTCCTACACCCTGCGGCTGACCCGCTTGAGTAACGTGAACCTGCTGCTCTCCCACACCCGCACCAAGCGCGAGCAAACCCTTGCGGGCAGCCGCCCCGATTCCGAGCAGAACAGCGTGCGGCTCACCTATTCCACCCAGCTCGCCCCCAAAACCCGGGGGTTGGCCGGCGCCCGGTACCAGCAGTTCGACTCCGACGATCCTCTGTTCAACAACTACAACGAGTTCGCGGTATTCGTCGGCCTCGACCACCGCTTCTGAGCCATGTACGAAGCCTTCTACGGGCTGAAAGGCAAGCCCTTCCAGCTCAACCCGGACCCCGCTTTCCTCTACGCGAGCCGCGGCCACAAGAGCGCCCTCGCCTATCTCAAATACGGCATGTACCAGGGGGAAGGCTTCATCGTCATCACCGGCGAGATCGGCACGGGCAAGACCACTCTGATCCGCAGCCTCCTGGAGCAGCTCGACCGGCAGAAAGTGGTGGCGGCCCAGCTCGTGAGCACCCAGCTCGACGCGGAAAACCTGCTGCGGGCAGTGGCCACCGCCTTCGGCATCCCGGTGAAGGCGCCCCACAAGGCGGAGCTGCTGGCCGAGATCGAGGCCTACCTCACCGCCCTGGTGCCGCGGCACAAGCGGGCCTTGCTGATCGTGGACGAGGCCCAGAACTTGAGCCCCCGGGCGGTGGAGGAGCTGCGCATGCTGTCCAACTTTCAGCTCGGTAACCACGCCCTGCTGCAAAGCGTGCTGGTGGGGCAACCCGAGCTGCGGGAAGTGATGCGCAGCGCCCGCATGAAGCAGTTGCGCCAGCGGGTGATCGCCTCCTACCACCTGGGTCCCATGGACCGCCAGGAAACCCAGGGTTACATCGAGCACCGCCTGGCGCGGGTGGGATGGGTAGGCGATCCCCAGTTCGACGCCGAGGCCATGGACGAGATCTACGGCGCCACCGGCGGCGTTCCCCGGCGCATCAACACGCTGTGCAACCGCCTGCTCCTCGCTGGCTATCTGGCGGAAAAGCACGTCTTCCGCGGGGAGGACGTGCGCGCGGTGACCGCGGAGATGAAGGACGAGGGCGGCCTGGACCTGGCCGTGTCCCAGGACGAGGGCGCCCCGGCGCCAGCCGAGCAGGGGGCCACCAGGGAGCGGGCGGCCCCTAAAGCGGCGGCCGGGGCAGGACAGGGGAGCCCGGCCGACAGCCTCGGGCCCGGGGAAGGCCTGGAGCTAGCCGGTGGCCTGGGCAGCTCCGAAGGCATGGACCCGGTGAGCCTGCAGCAACGGCTGCTGCGGCTGGAGCGGGCCATGTTCACGGTGCTGGACCTGTTGAGCGAGCTGGTGCGCAAGGAAAGTTCCGGCGCGCCGGGGGCGAAGCCCGCAGCCAGGCAGAGGGAGCGAGGCTGATGGGCGCTGCGGACGGCAAGCAGGGACCCATCCTGTGCGTGGTGGGGGCGCGCCCCAATTACATGAAGATGGCGCCTCTGCTCGGCGCCTTTTCCGCCCGGGGGGATCTGCCCGGCGCAGTGCTGGTGCACACGGGACAGCACTACGACTGGCTCATGAACGACCAGTTGTTCCGCGACCTGGGGCTGCCGCCCCCCGACGTGAACCTGGAGGTGGGCTCGGGCAGCCACGCGCTGCAGACCGCGGAAATCATGCGCCGCTTCGAGCCGGTGGTGGACAACTACGCACCGAGCTGCGTGGTGGTGGTGGGTGACGTCAACTCCACCCTGGCCTGCAGCCTGGTGGCGGTGAAAAAGGCGGTGCCCGTGGTCCACGTGGAGGCGGGCTTGCGCAGCTTCGACCGCACCATGCCGGAGGAGATCAACCGGCTCCTGACCGATCAGCTCGCCGAGGTGCTCTACACCACCGAGCCCGCGGCGGCGGAGAACCTGGCCCGGGAAGGTGTGGAGCCAGAGAAGATCCACTTCGTGGGCAACGTCATGATCGATTCCCTGCTGTGCCATCTGCCCCATGCAGTGCCAGCGGCGTCCACCTTGGGCAAGGCCGGCTTTTCCATCGACGAGCGGGGCTTCGGGCTGGTCACTTTGCACCGTCCCTCCAACGTGGACGAGCCCGAAGCGCTGGCCGAAACGGTAGAGATCCTGAAGGCGGTAAGCGAGCGCTTGCCCCTGGTTTGGCCCGTTCATCCGCGCACCCGCGCCAACCTGGAGCGCTTCGGCCTCGCTGCCCGCTTCGCCACCCCCTCCATCGCCCTGCTCCCCCCGGCGGGTTACCTGGAGATGCTGGGCCTCTTGGGCGCAGCCCGGGTGGTGCTCACCGATTCCGGCGGGGTGCAGGAGGAGACCACCGCCCTGTCGGTTCCTTGCCTGACCCTACGGGACAACACCGAGCGTCCCATCACGGTGGAGCAGGGCACCAACACTCTGGTGGGCCGCAACCGGGGGCTGATCCTCTCCCTAGTGGAGGCCATCCTGGCCGGGCGGGGAAAGAAGGGACGACGACCCGAAGGCTGGGATGGCCACGCCGCGGAGCGCATCGCCGCCCATCTCGCCGGGTGGCTCGCCCGCCGGCCGGCTGAAGGGCCCTTGACCCGGGTTTCGCCATGAGGCCGGATCCCGCACCCCGGCCCACGGCCGACGGCTTTCCCGTGGCCGACGGCCTTCCCTTGACCGATGGTCTTCCCAGGGCCGACGGTTCCACCGTGGTCAACGCCATGTCCATCGACGTGGAGGACTACTTTCATGTGTCGGCCTTCGAGCCCCAGATCCACCGGGACGCCTGGGAGCGGTTTCCCTGCCGGGTGGAACGCAACGTGGAGCGAGTGCTCACCCTCCTCGCGGGGGCCAGGGCGCGGGCTACATTCTTCGTCCTGGGCTGGGTGGCGGAGCGCTATCCCCGCCTGGTGAAAGCGATCGCCGAGGCGGGGCACGAAGTGGCGAGCCACGGCCATGGCCACCGGCGAGCGGGGGATCAGCCGCCCGCGGCGTTCCTGGAGGACATCCGACGGGCGAAGTCCCTCCTGGAAGACATCACCGGCCAGCCGGTGAAAGGCTACCGGGCCCCCAGCTTTTCCTTCAACCGGCACAACTCCTGGGCCTTCGACTGCGTGCTGGAAGCCGGCTACCGCTACAGCTCCAGCGTCTATCCGGTGCGCCACGACCACTATGGCATGCCCGAGGCGCCCCGCTTCCCTTACTCGCCCCGACCGGGGCTCCTGGAGGTGCCCGTGACCACGGCGCGGCTGTGGAACGCCAACCTGCCGGCGGGGGGCGGCGGCTATTTCCGCCTCTTTCCCTACGCGGTGTCCCGGGCCTTCCTCCGGCGCGTGAACCGGGTGGACGGCATGCCCGCCGTGTTCTATTTCCATCCCTGGGAGCTGGACCCGGAACAGCCCCGGGTCCCCGGGGTGGCGCTGAAGGCCCGTTTCCGCCATTACTTGAACCTCGCCCGCACCGAACGGCGGCTCAAGCGCCTGCTCGACGATTTCGCCTGGGACCGGGTGGACCGGGTGTTTCTCAAGGACTGAGGCATGGGGGGCATCGAGCGCGTACTCGTCCCGCGGCAGAAGGCAGCCGGCATCGCCGTGCGACGCTACGGGGACGCGGATCGGGCCCGCTGGTCCGCTTTCGTGGCCGGCTGCCCGGAGGCGACCTTTTTCCATCGCATCGAGTGGAAAGAGGTGATCGAGGGCGTCTTCGGCCATCGCACCCATTACCTCCTGGCCGAGGAGGGCGGCGAGGTGGTGGGCGTGCTGCCCCTGGCGGAAATGAAGAGCCTCCTCTTCGGCCACCGCCTGACCTCTCTGCCTTTCTGCGCGTACGGAGGCGTCGCCGCGGTCCGCGAGGGCGCCCGGCGCGCCCTCATCGAGGCCGCCCGCGCCCTGGGCCGGGACCTGGGCGTGGATCACCTGGAGCTGCGCCATCGGGAGCCGCGGGAGCCCGCCTGGCCGCGCCAGGATCTCTACGTGACCTTCCGCAAGACCTTGGCTCCGGAACCCGAAGTGAACCTGAACGCGGTTCCCCGCAAGCAGCGGGCCATGGTGCGCAAAGGCATCAAGGCGGGCTTGAGCAGCGAGATCGACGCCACGGTGGACCGCTTCTTCCGCCTTTACGCGGACAACGTGCACCGCCACGGCACGCCGGCCCTGCCCCAGGATTACTTCCGGGCCCTCCAGCAGGCTTTCGGCGGCGACTGCGAGGTGCTCACCGTGGTGGACCCCGCGGGCCGTCCCCTTTCCAGCGTGCTCTCCTTCTATTTTCGGGACGAGGTCTTGCCCTATTACGCCGGGGACGACGCCAGCGCCCGGGAGCTGGCGGCCAACGATTTCAAGTACTGGGAGCTCATGCGGCGCGCATGCGAGCGGGGCGTGCGGGTCTTCGATTACGGCAGGAGCAAGCGGGGCACCGGGTCCTACGACTTCAAGCGCCACTGGGGGTTCGAGCCCTCGCCCCTCCATTACGAGTACTGCCTGTACCGGGGAACCGCCATTCCCCAGCACAATCCCCTCAACCCCAAGTACCGGGCTTTCATCGCCCTCTGGCGGCGCCTGCCCCTTGGGGTGGCCAACGCGCTGGGGCCCCGCATCGTGCGCCATCTAGGGTAGTCCGGAATGAAAGTAGAAACCGACCCCTTCGTCGCCGCGCCGGACCCGCCTCCCGGGACGGGGCGTTCCGGGCTTTTCGGGCAGGGCTTCCCCTGGCCTTTCGGAACGAGCGGGATCGCCGTCCTGGTGGCCGCCGCAGTGATGGTCGGACTGCTGCTGCTTTACTTCGACACGCTTCGCGACCTGGTGTCCATCTGGTACCGCTCGGAGACCTTCGCCCACGGCTTCCTGGTGGCGCCCATTGCCCTGTGGCTCGTGTGGCGCGACCGGCACCGGCTGACGGGACAGGTGCCGCGGCCCTTCTACCCCGCCCTGGCGGGCGTGGCGCTGGCGGGATTCGGCTGGCTCCTAGGAGAGCTGGCCAGCGTGATCGGGGTCACCCATTTCGCCCTGGTGCTCATGCTCCAGGCCGCCCTCGTCGCGGTCCTGGGCCTGGGGATCGCCCGGCGCATCGTCTTCCCCCTCGCCTTTCTGCTCTTCGCCGTGCCGGCGGGGGAGTTTCTCGTGCCGGCCATGATGAACGTGACCGCCGACGTCACCATCGCCGCCCTGCGCGCATCCGGCGTCCCGGTATACCGGGAAGGCAACTTCTTCCTCATTCCCACCGGCGCCTGGTCGGTGGTGGAGGCCTGCAGCGGGGTACGCTACCTCATCGCCAGCTTCATGGTGGGCTGCCTCTACGCCTACCTGGTCTACCGCAAGCCCCTGAAACGGCTGGCCTTCGTCGCCGTCTCCCTGGCGGTGCCGGTGGTCGCCAACTGGCTGCGGGCCTATCTGATCGTCATGATCGGCCATCTCTCCGGCAACAAGCTGGCGGCCGGGGTGGACCATCTGATCTACGGATGGCTGTTTTTCGGCGTGGTGATAACCCTGACCTTCTGGATCGGCTACTTCTGGCGCGACCCGCCGGAGCAAGCCCCCCCTGCCGCGGCGCCCGCTGGACCAGCGGGGGCGTCCACCGCCACGGGGTCGCTGCTCATCGCCGCCGCCTTCGCCCTCTCCATCGGGAGCCTGTGGCCGGCGGCCCTGGCGGCCCTGGACGCGCCCCGCAACGCCCCGCCGCCCGCGCTGGCGGCGAGCGATCTCGCCGGGCCTTGGCAGCCCGCTGCACCTTTCACTCCCTGGAAGCCGGCGTTCGAGTCACCCCGGGCCGAGCTCAACGCCGCATTCCAGCGGGACGGCGCTGCCGTCGGGCTCTACCTCGCCTACTACCGGGATCAGCGCCAGGGCGCCGAGCTGGTGAGCTCGTTGAACGCCCTAGTCAAGACCAGCGACCAGAGCTGGCGGCAGGTGAGCGGCGGGACGGCCCGACTCGCCTGGAAAGGGGAGCCGCTCCAGGCGAAATCCGCCTTGCTGGCGGGCCCCGGCCAGCGGTTCCTCGTCTACCAGTGGTACTGGGTCGATGGCCGGCTTACTGCCGTCGATCACCTGGCCAAGCTCTACCTAGCCTGGCTGAAGCTCCAGGGACGGGGGGACGATTCCGCCCTGGTGGTGGTCTATACCCCGGTCGAAGACGACCGGGAAGCGGCCGAACGAACCCTCAAGCGGTTCGTCGCCGACATGGCCCCCGCCATCGACGACCTGCTCGAGCGCGCCGCCGGAGGAGGCCGCCCATGAGTGCCCGGGCCGAACGTCCTCTGATCCTGCACGTGGTGTACCGCTTCGCCGTGGGCGGGCTGGAAAACGGGGTGGTGAACCTCATCAACCGCATGCCCGAAGAGGCGTTTCGCCACGGCGTCGTGTCCCTGACCGACGTTTCCGAGGAGTTCCGCCGCCGCGTCGCCCGCAAGGACGTGGTCTTCGTGGCCCTGCAAAAGAGCCCCGGCCATGCCTTGCGCCTCTACCCCCGGCTCTACCGGCTCTTTCGCGAGCTCAAGCCCGCCATCGTCCACACCCGCAACCTGGCCGCCCTGGAGGCCGTGGTTCCCGCCTGGGCCGCCGGGGTGCCCGCCCGGATCCACGGCGAGCACGGCTGGGGCGCCCAGGATCTGGACGGAACCAACGGCCGCTACCGGCGCATGCGCCAGTTGTTCTCGCCCTTCGTCCATCGCTACATCGCCCTGTCCCAGCATCTGGAGCGCTATCTCACCGATGCCGTGGGCATCGGTAAGGAGCGGGTCCTGCAGATCTACAACGGGGTGGACACGGAGCGCTTCCGTCCAGCCAAGGAGGCGCCGGTGTTGATCGAGGGCTATCCCTTCCACGATCCCGGGCTCTGGGTGGTGGGCACGGTGGGCCGCTTGGAGACGGTCAAGGACCAGCCCACCCTGGCCCGGGCTTTCGTGCGGGCCCTGGAGCGCAGCCCGGGCGCGCGCGAGCGGCTGCGGCTTGCCCTCGTCGGCGACGGCCCCCTGCGGGAGGCCACCCGGCGGATCCTGGAGGAGGCGGGCGTCGCCCATCTCGCGTGGATGCCAGGGGAGCGCTCCGACGTGGCGGAGCTCCTGCGGGGCTTCCATTGCTTCGCCCTGCCCTCCCTGGCGGAGGGCATCTCCAACACCATCCTGGAGGCAATGGCCTCGGGGCTGCCGGTGATCGCCACCCGGGTGGGCGGCAACGGGGAGCTGGTGGCCGACGGCATGACCGGGCGGCTCGTCCCGCCCGCAGACCCCGAGGCCCTGGCGTCCCGGATTCTGGACTACTTCCATCACCCGGAGGTGGCCCGGCGCCACGGCACCGCCGGGCGCAGCCGGGTGGTGCGGCAGTTCAGCCTGGCCCAGATGGTGGCCCGCTACCAGGAGGTCTACGAGGCCTTGGCTTCGGCGCGGCGCGGCGAACGGGGCGCGGCCACCGCGAGCCCCACCCCGGGGCGGTGACCCATGTGCGGGCTGGTGGCCATCTTCGACACACGGGGGCGCCGGGACATCCCCCGGGAGGCGGTGGCGCGCATGAACGAGGTCCAGCGCCACCGGGGTCCCGACGAAGGGGCCGTGCACCTGGAGCCGGGCCTCGCCCTAGGCCACCGGCGGCTTTCCATCATCGACCTCGCCACCGGCCAGCAACCCCTGTTCAACGAAGACGGGAGCGTCGCCGTGGTGTTCAACGGCGAGATCTACAACTACCAGTCCCTCATCCCCGAACTCACGCGCCTGGGGCATGCGTTCCGCACCCGCAGCGACACCGAAGTCATCGTTCATGCCTGGGAGGCCTGGGGCGAGGCCTGCGTGGAGCGGCTGCGGGGCATGTTCGCCTTCGCCCTCTGGGATCGCAATCGGGAGACCCTGTTCCTCGCCCGGGACCGGCTCGGAGTGAAACCCTTGCATTACGCGCTCCTGCCCGACGGGCTGCTGCTGGTCGGCTCGGAACTCAAGAGCCTGCTAGCCCACGGGGGGTTGAGCCGGACCCTGGATCCTTGCGCCGTGGAGGAGTATTTCGCCCTCGGGTACGTCCCGGAGCCGCGCACCATCTTCAAGCAGGCGCTGAAGCTGCCCCCGGGCCACACCCTCACCGTGCGCCGCGGGGAAGCGCTTCCGGCACCCCGGGAGTATTGGGATGTCGCCTTCACCCTGGACAACCCCATCCCGGAGGCCGACGCCCGGGCCGAGCTGCTGGCGCGGCTGGAGGAGTCGGTGCGGTTGCGCCTGATCGCCGAGGTGCCCCTGGGGGCCTTCCTCTCCGGCGGCGTGGATTCCAGCGCGGTGGTGGCCACCATGGCAGCGGTCGCCCAGGAGCCGGTACGCACCTGCTCCATCGCCTTTTCCGATCCGGCCTTCGACGAGTCCCGCTACGCGGCGCTGGTGGCGGAGCGGCTGGGCACCGAGCACTTCGTCCACCCGGTGGACGTGGACGATTTCGATCTCCTGGACGAGCTCGCCCGCGTCTACGACGAACCCTACGCCGACAGCTCGGCGATCCCCACCTACCGGGTATGCCAGCTCGCCCGCCGCCACGTGACCGTAGCCCTGTCGGGGGACGGCGGCGACGAGAGCTTCGGCGGCTACCGGCGCTACCGGCTCCACATGAGGGAAGAAAAGCTGAGGGCGTCCCTGCCGCTTGCCCTACGGCGGTCCGTCTTCGGGCTCCTCGGGCGCGTCTATCCGAAAGCTGACTGGGCGCCCCGGTTCCTGCGGGCGAAGAGCACCTTCGAGGCTCTCGCAAGAAGCTCGGTGGAGGCGTACTTCCAGGGCGTGTCGATCCTGCGCGATTCCATGCGGCGCGAGCTTTACAGCCCCGCGTTCCGCGCCGAGCTCGGCGGCTACAACGCCTTCGAGGTGTTCGAGCGCCACGCCCGCCGCGCCAACCGGGAGGACCCCCTCGCCCTGGTACAGTACCTGGATCTGAAGACCTATCTCGTGGGCGACATCAACACCAAGGTGGACCGAGCCAGCATGGCCCATTCCCTGGAGGTGCGCGAGCCCCTGATGGACCATCCCCTGGTGGAGTGGCTCGCGACCCTGCCCTCCACCTTCAAGGTGCGCGGCGGCGAAGGCAAGTTCCTGCTCAAGAAGGCAATGGAGCCGAAGCTGCCGCAGGAAATCCTCTACCGGCCCAAGATGGGCTTCGCCGTGCCCCTCGCCCGCTGGTTCCGCGGCCCCTTGCGGGAAAGGGTGCGCCGGGCGCTCCTGGGCGACGCCCTGGCGCAAACCGGCCTGTTCAACCCCGCGTTCCTGCGCCAACTGGTAGAGGCCCACGAATCCGGACGGTCGGACCACAGCGCGCCCCTGTGGACGCTGCTCATGTTCGAGGCATTCCTGCGCCATACCCTGGGCCAGGAAACCGCCCAGCGGCGGGAGACCGTGGCGGCATGAGCCTGCGCGTCCTCCACCTCCTGGACCATTCGGCCCCCCTGCACAGCGGGTACGCCTTTCGCACCCTGGCGATCCTGCGGGAAGCCCAAGCCCTGGGCTGGAAGACCTTTCACCTGACCTCCCCCAAGCAAGGCCCCTGCGCGGCGGACGAGGAGCAGGTGGACGGCTGGCACTTCTACCGTACCCCGGTAAGCAACCGTTTCTGGGCCAGGGGAACCCTCCTTGAACCCTTTGCCTGCATGCTGGCCACGGCCCGGCGGCTGGACGCCCTCACGGCGCGGCTTGCGCCCGACGTGCTGCACGCCCACTCGCCCGTGCTCAACGCGCTTCCCGCTTTGTGGGTGGGGCGCCGCCGCGGCGTCCCCGTGGTCTATGAGATGCGGGCGTCATGGGAAGATGCCGCCGTGGATCACGGCACCACCACCGAAGGGAGCGCGCGCTACCGGCTGTCCCGGGCCCTGGAGACCTTCGCCCTGCGCCGGGCCGACCACGTTACCACCCTGTGCGAAGGGTTGCGGCGGGACATCGCCGCCCGGGGCATCCCGGAGGAGAGAATCACCGTGATCCCCAACGGAGTGAATCCGGCCCAGTTCGGCGCCGGGCGGCCCCGGGACCCAGCCCTGGCCGCCGCCCTGGGGCTGGAGGGCGCAACAGTGCTCGGCTTCGCCGGTTCCTTCTACGCCTACGAGGGCTTGGATCTCCTGATCGACGCCATGGCCCTGCTCGCGCCGCGCCACGGGGCCCTCAAGCTCCTGCTGGTGGGCGGCGGCTTTCAGGAAGAAGCGCTCAAGCGCCAAGCGCAGGCGTTGGGCCTCATGGGCCGGGTGATCTTCGCCGGGCGCGTGCCCCATGCGGAAGTCAGCCGCTACTACGATCTCGTCGACATCCTGGTTTATCCCCGGCGCTCCATACGGTTGACCGAGCTGGTGACGCCGTTGAAACCCCTGGAAGCCCTGGCCCAGGGGAAGCTGGTGGTGGCCTCCGACGTGGGGGGCCACCGCGAGCTGATCCAGGACGGGCGCACAGGCATCCTCTTCCCCGCGGGCGACGTGGGAGCCCTGGCCCAGGCCATCGAGCGGTTGCTGGAAGAACCTCAACGATGGGAGACGCTCAAGCGGGCGGGACGAAAGTTCGTGGAGGAAGAGCGCACCTGGGCCCGCAGCGTAGCGCGATACGCGGCCGTGTACGAACGGGTGCTAGCGAAGCGGGACGCCAAGATTCCCGTTATCGCCGGACGGTGAATGGGTCAGACCCGGAAATCGCTATTCAGCCACAAATGGACACGAATGTTCACGAATAAGACAAGGCCTTATTTCACCGAATATGACTGGTAGGAAGAAGAGAGCGCGCCTCTCGGCCCCCCTCTCCCGTGTGGAGAGGGGACAGGGGAGAGGGCGATCCAGTAGCCGTAGGGTGCGCTTCAGCGCACCGCCCGGAGGTATCGACCTCGCCGCGGCGGTGCGTTTCGCTTCGCTCCACGCACCCTACAAAACTTTATTGGCGGCTGAAAAGACAAGGAATTAGGTCGGGCCATGTGCGGCATTTACGGCGTGCTCCATCTGGACGACTCCCCCGCCGACCCGGGGCAGGTCTCCCCCATGGGCCGGGTGATCGTCCATCGTGGGCCGGACGACGAAGGCCTGCACCACGACGGCCCCTGCGCCATCGGCATGCGGCGCCTGTCCATCATCGATCTCGCCGGCGGCCACCAGCCCCTCGCCAACCGGGACCGCACCCTCTGGCTGGTATGCAACGGAGAGATCTACAACTTCCGGGAGCTGCGGCAAGCCCTCTCCGCCCGGGGCCACCGCTTCCTCACCGGCTCCGACAGCGAGGTGATCCTCCACGCCTACGCGGAATACGGGGACGATTTCCTCCAGCACCTGAACGGCATGTTCGGCTTCGCCCTGTGGGACGCGCCGCGGCGGCGGCTCCTGATCGGGCGCGATCGCCTAGGCATCAAGCCCCTCTACTACGCGCTGAACGGGCGGCGGCTCGCGTTCGCCTCGGAAGCCAAGTCCATCCTGGCGGCTCCGGGCTTTTCCCCCCGCGTCGATCGCTCCGCCCTGGCGGAATACCTGCAATGGGGTTACGTGCCCGCGCCCCACTGCCTGTTCGAGGGCATCCGCAAGCTCCCGCCCGCCACGTTGCTGGTGGCCGAGAACGGCCGCCTGGAAGAGCGCCGCTACTGGCGCATCCCCGAGGAGATCGACCGGGAAATGTCGGAGGCCGAGTGGGTCGCCGCGGTGCGCGAGCAGATGGAGCGGTCGGTGCGCATGCAGATGGTGAGCGATGTGCCCATCGGCGCTTTTCTCTCCGGCGGTCTCGACTCGAGCGCCGTGGTGGGCTACATGAGCCGCGCGGCCGACGCCCCGGTCAAGACCTATTCCATCGGTTTCGAGGGCAGCGCCGCCGACGACTATTACAACGAACTGCCCCACGCCCAGCGGGTGGCGCGCCTCTTCGGCACCGACCACCACGAGATCCTGGTCAAGCCCGACGTGGCGGCCCTCCTGCCGCGGCTCTTGTGGCACATGGACGAGCCCATCGCCGACAGCGCCTTCCTCACCACCTACCTGGTGTCGGAATTCGCCCGGCGGGAAGTCACCGTAATCCTCTCCGGTGTGGGGGGCGACGAGCTCTTCGGCGGCTATCGCCGCTACCTGGGCAACCACTTCGCCGCCCGCTTCGAGCGCCTGCCCGGGTGGCTGCGTCGCTCCGCGGTGCGGGCCGGCCGCGTGCTTCCCAGCGACCGGCACTCGGGCGCCTTGAACGCTATGCGGCTTGCTAAGCGCTTCCTCGCCAGCGCCGAGCTTACCTTCGAAGAGCGCTACCGTTCCTACGTACAAATCGCCGCGCCCGAGATGCTCGCTGAGCTCTCCGGCATGAGCTTCGATGGGGACGATGCCCTCGACCGGGCCTTCGCCGCCGCTTCGAGCGACGACAGTCTGAACCGCATGCTGGTGGTGGACGCCGAGACCCAGCTCCCCGACGACCTGCTGCTGCTCACCGACAAGATGAGCATGGCCACCTCCCTGGAATGCCGGGTGCCGCTCCTCGACCACGAGCTGGTGGAGCTCGCCGCCCGCATGCCCGAGGCGATCAAGGTGCGCAAGGGTGAACTCAAGCGTCTGATGAAGATCGCCCTTTCCGACCTGCTGCCCCTGGACGTGCTCCAGCGCGGCAAGCGCGGCTTCGGCACCCCCATGGGGGCCTGGCTGAAAGGATCCCTGGCGGGGCTGCTGGAGAGCGTGCTATCCGAGGAGGCGGTGGCGCGCCGGGGTCTCCTCAATTACCCGGTGCTGCGCCGGATCGTGGCCGATCACGCGGCGAACCGGGAGGACTACACGGACCTGTTGCTGGCGCTTCTCAATCTGGAGATCTGGGGTCGCATTTACCTGGACCAGCGCACGCCGGAGGATGTGACGGCGGAGTTGAAGGAATTCGTGTGATGGCCACTATCGTGGTGACGGCGATCGAAACCCATCCCCACCCCGGCCCTCCCCTTGAAGGGGAGGGGGCCCATCCCCACCCCGGCCCGTCCACGGCCCGGCAGGCAGGCCGGGCCGGCTCCGCAGGCGCAGAGCAGTGCCCCGCGAAACCCCCGCTTCGCCCCCTTGACGGGGAAAGAACTCGTCGGAAAACGAAAAGTCTACCCACCTTGCGTTGTACTGGACAAACAGGGATAGACCCCGGGTGGCAGGGTAGCGAAAAGGTCTTGGCATGAACATTCTCTACCTCTGCCATCGCTTCCCCTATCCGCCCAAGCGGGGCGGGAAGATCCGGCCGTTCAACATGATCCGGCACTTGAGCCGCCAGCACCGGGTCACGGTGGCCTCCCTCGCCCGCTCCGAAGCGGAAGCCCGGGAAGGGCAAGGCCTCGGTTCGGTGTGCGCCCACTTCGAAATGGTGCAGGTCCACAATCCGGTGCAGGTGGTGCGCATGGTGGCGCGCCTGCCCACCCGGGCGCCCTCGTCCATGGGCTTCTTCTACTCGCCGGAGCTCGCCCGGCGCATCCGGCGCCTGCTCGCGCGGGAAAGCTTCGATCTCATCTTCGTGCACTGCTCGTCGGTGGCGCAGTACGTGGAGGACGTCCAGGGCATCCCCAAGATCCTGGACTTCGGCGACATGGACTCCCAGAAGTGGCTGGAGTACGCCTGCTACAAGCCCTTCCCCCTGTCCCTGGGCTACTGGCTGGAAGGGGTAAAACTCATGCGGGCGGAGAAGCGCCTCGCGAGCAAGTTCGACCTGTGCACCGCCACCACCCGGGCCGAGTGGGAAACCCTGGTGGGCTACGGCGTGCCGGTGGCCACCGACTGGTTCCCCAATGGGGTGGACACGGAATTTTTCACTCCCGCCCGAGAGCCTTACGATCGTGACATGCTCTGCTTCGTTGGGCGCATGGACTACTACCCGAATCAGGAATGCATGTTCAGTTTCTGTGAGCGGGTATGGCCGCGACTCAAGGCCCGCCGGCCGGGATTGAAGCTCTTCATCGTGGGGGCCGACCCTTCCCGGCGGGTGCGGCGCCTGGGATCGATCCCCGGGGTCACGGTGACCGGCAGCGTGGACGACGTGCGGCCCTACGTGCACCGTTCCGCCCTCATGGTGGCGCCCCTCAACATTGCCCGGGGTACCCAGAACAAGATCCTGGAGGCCATGGCCATGGGCGTGCCGGTGGTGGCGAGCCGCGTGGCGGCCGGGGGTGTGGACGCGGAGCCTGGGGAGCATTTTCTGGTCGCCTCCACCCCGGAGGAATACGAGGACGCGATCCTGCGCATCCTGGACGACTCTCGGGAACGGGAGCGGCTGGCGGAAAACGGGCGCGCCCGCATGCTCTCCCACCACGCCTGGCCCATGTCCATGCGACGGCTGGACCAGGCCATCGCCCGTTGCCTGGCCACGTACCGCGCCCGCGATCTTCCCTTGCAGGAGGTAGCCCAGTCGTGAACATCAGCATCTTTGGCCTCGGTTACGTGGGCGCGGTGTCCCTCGCCTGCTTGGCCCGGGACGGCCACCGAGTGATCGGCGTGGACATCGACGCCGCCAAGCTGGACCTGATCCGCCGCGGCAAGACACCGGTGGTGGAGGAAGGCATGGTGGAGCTCATGGAGGCGGTGGCGGCCTCGGGTCGGGTTCGGGTGACCGACGACGCCCGGGAGGCGGTGCTGGAGAGCGACCTTTCCTTGATCTGTGTGGGCACCCCCTCCGCGCCCAACGGCAGCCAGGACCAGTCGGCCATCCTGCGCTTGACGAAATCCCTGGGCGTGGCGCTGCGGGAGAAGAACACGCCCCACGTCTTCGTCTACCGCTCCACCCTGGTGCCCGGCACGGTGGAAGAAGTGCTGCGACCCTTGCTCGAAGGCCAGTCGGGAAAACGCGATGGGGACGGTTTCCACATATGCTTCCAGCCGGAGTTCCTGCGGGAGGGCTCCTCCATCGCCGACTACGACCACCCCCCCTTCACCATCGTGGGCGCCTCCCACCCCTATCCGGTGGAGCGGCTCAAGGCGCTGTTCGGCCACCTGCCCTGCGAGTTCCACGCCACCTCCATTCGCGCCGCCGAGATGGTCAAGTACTCCTGCAACAACTTCCACGCCTTGAAGATCACCTTCGCCAACGAAACGGCGCGGCTGTGCGAGGCTCTCGGGGTGGACCCGTTCGAAGTGATGGACCTGGTGTGCCGGGACACCCAGCTCAATATCTCCCGGGCCTACCTCAAGCCGGGCTTCGCCTTCGGCGGCTCCTGCCTGCCCAAGGACCTGCGAGCGACCCTGCACATGGCCAAGATGCGGGACGTGGAGCTGCCCATGCTGGGCGGGATCCTGCCGTCCAACCGGACCCACATCGACCACGCCATAGCCAAGATCATGGCCTCGGGCAAGCGACGCGCGGGTTTGATCGGGCTCTCGTTCAAGGCGGGCACCGACGACCTGCGGGAAAGCCCCCTGGTGCTGCTCGCCGAGCACTTGATCGGCAAGGGGCTGTCGTTGCAAGTCTACGACCCGGAGGTGCAGCTCTCGCGCCTGCTGGGCGCCAACCGCCGCTTCATCGAGGAGCACCTGCCCCACATCGGCTCCCTCCTGCGCTCGAGCCTGGAGGCGGTGGTGGCCGATTCCGAGGTGTTGGTGGTGGGCGCGGCCTACGACAGGCTCGCGGAGGCCCTGGCGCGGCACGTGCAAGAGGATCAGCTCGTGCTGGATCTGACCGGGGCACTGCGCAAGCTACCACTCAAGGGAACGGTCCTCGGGTTATGCTGGTAAGCCGCACTCTCTTGGGCCGCCAAGAGCGCGGCGGGCTGGACGTGCCGCTGCGCGCTCTGCTGCAATGCCTGTCTCCCGGCGGCGCCCGGGGGCGCCTCACGGTGCTCATCTTCCACCGGGTGCGTACGAGCCCCGACCCCCTCTTTCCCGGCGAGCCAGATGCTCAAGCGTTCGAACAGCAGATGCGGTGGGTCCGGCACTGGTTCGAACCCCTGCCCCTGGAGGAAGCGGTGGCCCTGCTCCATACCGGGCAACTGCCACCCAGGGCGTTATGTATCACTTTCGACGACGGCTACGCCGACAACCTGACGGTGGCGCTGCCCGTTCTGCAGCGGCTCGGGCTCCCCGCCACATTTTTCATCGCCACCGGCTTCCTCGACGGCGGGATCATGTGGAACGATCAGGTGATCGAAGCGGTGCGGCAATCTCGGGCAAACCCCCTCGCGCTGGACGACCTAGACCTGGGGGTGCACCCGTTGGGCAGCGTCGAGGAGAAGCGGGCAGCCATCGCCGCCTTGATCGGGGCCCTCAAGTACCTTCCCCTGGAAGCCCGGGCGGAAAAGCTGGCGGCCCTGGTGGAGCGGACGGGGGCGCGGCTCCCCCGGGACCTGATGCTCACCAGCGACCAGTTGAGGGCGCTGCGGCGGGCGGGCATGGGGATCGGGGCCCATACGGTCCACCATCCGATCCTCGCCAAAGTCGGCGCGCAGGAAGCGCGGGAAGAGATCGTGGAAGGGGCGAGCCGCCTGGAAGAGCTGTTGAGAGAGCCGGTACGGCTTTTCGCCTATCCCAACGGCAGGCCCGGGCGGGATTATGCTCCCGAGCACGTGGCAATGGTGCGGGAGCTGGGATTCGCCGCCGCCTTTTCCACCGCGTGGGGGGCCGCCGGGACCGGCTGCGATCCGTTCCAGATCCCCCGGTTCACACCCTGGGACCGGACCCGTATCCGGTACGGCCTGCGCCTGGCGCGAAACCTGTTGCGGCGGCCCGCGCTGTGCCACTAAGCGTCCCATTTCCATGACGAATGATCGCTTGCAGACAGCCGAACTTTTCCCGTTCCCCACATCATGAATCCCGTAGCGCCACGCGCCTTGAGGATCGGCCTGGTGGGGCCCCTGCCGCCTCCCTTCGGGGGCATGGCCAACCAGACCCGGCAGCTCGCCGGGCTGCTGGAACGGGAGGGCTTGGAGGTGGAGGTGATCCGTACCAATGCCGAGCCTCGCCCCGCCTGGATCGGCCGCATCCGCGGGTTGCGGGCCCTGTTCCGCCTCCTGCCGTATCTGGTACAACTCTGGCGCGCCGCGGGACGGGTCAGTCTCTTTCACGTCATGGCCAACTCGGGCTGGGCCTGGTATCTGCACGCCTGCCCCGCCGTGTGGGTAGCGAAACTCAAGGGTATTGCGGTGATCGTGAACTACCGGGGCGGGGGTGCCGAGACCTTCTTTTCCGGCGCCGGACGGCTCGGTCGCGCCGCGCTCGCCCGGGCGGATGCCCTGGTTACCCCCTCCGGGTTCCTGAAAGCCGTGTTCGAGCGGTTCGGATTCCAGGCCACGGTGATCCCCAACATCGTGGACCTGGAGCGGTTTCGCCCGGCAGCCCGCCGCCCCGAGGTTGCGGGCAAACACATCGTGGTCGCCCGCAACCTGGAGCCCATCTACGACATCGCCTCCGCCCTGGCGGCCTTCGCCCGGGTACGCGCCCGTATCCCGGAGGCGCGCCTCACGGTGGCGGGCACGGGGCCCGAACTGGAGCGGCTGCAGGCCCTGGCGCGGGCGTTGGGCATCCAGGAAGCCGTGACCTTCGCTGGCCGAGTGGCTAATGAACACATGCCCTTCCTCTACCAATCCGCGGACGTCATGCTCAATCCCAGCCGGGTGGACAACATGCCCATCTCGATCCTGGAAGCCTTCGCGAGCGGAGTGCCGGTCGTGTCCACCGACGCAGGCGGCATCCCCTACATCGCCGAGCACGAGCGCACCGCCTTGCTGGTGAAGCCGGGCGACGCACAAGCCATGGCCGACGCCCTGGTGCGGGTGTTGGTCGACGCCGAGCTTGCCGCCCGGCTGGCTCGGGCCGGGTTGGAAGAAGCGCGGCGCTACCGCTGGGAGGCGATCCGCGGCTTGTGGCTCGCCGAATACGGGCGGCTTTCCGGCTGCCGCCTTCCGGTAGGAACTAGCACATGAGCCTATACACGGCCTTCTGCTCGGCGGTCCTCTTCCCGCTCCACGAGCGCTTGAAGGGGCACGACACTCGGCAGGTTCTGCGCTCCCTGGAGCGTAGCCAGTGGTTAGCCCCGGAGGCGCTGGACCGGCTACGGGTAGAGCGCCTGCGCGCACTTCTCATGCACGCGGCGAGCCACACGCGCTACTACCGGCAGCGCTTCGTCGAGGCGGGGTTCGATCCGGCCGGGATCAGGTCCATCTCGGATCTGGCGGCGTTACCGGTCCTCACCAAGGCCGAGATCCGGTCCAATTTCGACGACCTGCTGGCGGAAAATGCGCGTAACGTGAAGCTCTATTCCACCACAGGATCCACCGGGGATCCGTTGCGCTTCTACATCGGTCGAGCGCGCATCACCCATGACGTGGCGGCCAAGTGGCGCGCCACCCGCTGGTGGGGCGTAGACGTGGGCGACCGGGAAATAGTGCTCTGGAGCTCCCCCATCGAGCTATCAGCGCAGGACCGCCTGCGGCGGTTGCGCGACCGGCTTCTGCGCAGCCGGCTTGTCCCCGCAACGGCGCTCACCCCGGAAAAACTCGATGCCATCGTGGCCGACATCCGCGCCTACCGGCCCAAGATGCTGTTCGGCTATCCTTCGGCCCTCACCCTGATCGCCCAGCACGCCGAGCACAAAGACATCCGGCTGGACGATCTGGGCATCGCCGTCGCCTTCTGCACCGCCGAGCGGCTTTATCCCCACCAGCGGGAGCGGATCGCGCGGGTGTTCGGCTGCCGGGTAGCGGACGGTTACGGCGGGCGCGACGCCGGATTCCTCGCCCACGAGTGCCCGGCCGGGGGGCTCCACCTCACGGCGGAGGACGTGATCGTGGAGACGGTGGATTCGCGCGGCCGCCCTGTGCCGCCGGGGAAGCCGGGGGAAGTGGTGGTGACCCACTTGTTTTCCCACGAGTTTCCCTTCGTTCGCTACAAAAACGGCGACGTGGCGGTGCTGTCCGACCGTCCCTGCCCCTGCGGGCGCGGGCTGCCCCTTCTTCAAGAAGTGCAAGGCCGCAGCAACGATCTCCTGCTGGGCTTGAGCGGCCAGCGCGTCCACGGCACGGCCTTTTCGATACTGCTTCGGGAGTTGCCTGGCGTCGAGCAATTCAAGATCGTTCAGGAAGCGCTGGATCTCGTGCGCCTGCAATTGGTGGTGAGGCGGAGCTACGATAGGGTGCGGACGCGGGAGCGCATGCTCGCCGCGTTCCGCCACCATCTGGGGGATCGGGTGACGGTGGAGATCGAGGAAGTGGAAGCGATCGCCCCCGAGCCCACGGGCAAGTACCGTTACGTAGTCAACAAAATCCGAGAACCGGTTTTCGAACCCGAGAAGTCAGCGCCTTAATCATGCCCCTGCGCGACATCGTTCTCACGGGATTCATCTTCGGGGCGCTTGTCTTCGTGTTCAAGCGCCCATGGATCGGGATGCTCCTGTGGCACTGGATCGGGCTCATGAACCCCCACCGCTCCACCTGGAGCTTCGCCCGGGATCTTCCCTTCGCCCAGGTGGTGGGGCTCACCACCGGCATCGCGTTCCTGCTCTCTCCCGAGAAGAAGCGCTTTCCGGTATCGGCGTTGACGATGACGCTCATCGCCTTCATTGTGTGGGTGTGTATCACGACCATTTTCGCTTTGTACCCCGACTCCGCGGTGGATCAATTGAAGAAGTTCATCAAGGTCCAGCTCGGGGTTTTGCTGACGCTTTTCGTCATGCAGGACAAGGAGCGCATCCTGTGGCTCGTGCGGGTCGTGGCGCTTTCCATCGCCTTCTATGGAGTCAAGGGCGGTCTTTTCACGCTGCGTACCGGTGGCGCGGGCATGGTGTTGGGCCCTTACGGCAGCTACATCTCGGGCAATACCGAAATTGCGCTGGCCATCACCATGGTGGCGCCGCTCCTCTACTACATGGCCCAGCAGACCGAGCAGCGGTGGCTGCGTTGGGGTCTGTACGGCGCCCTGGGCCTATGCGCTATCGCGGTCATCGGCTCCTATTCCCGGGGCGGGCTTCTCGCCATCATCGCCATGGTGTTTTTCCTCTGGCTCAAGAGCCGCAGGAAAGCGCTCCTCCTGCTCCTACTGCCGCCGGTCCTGCTCCTCGGCCTGAGCGTGATGCCGGAGCGGTGGTTCGAGCGCATGGGCACCATCGCCACTTACCAGGAGGATTCCTCGGCTCTCGGACGGCTCAACGCCTGGGCCTTCGCCTTGAATCTCGCCCAGGACCGGCCCATCACCGGCGGCGGTTTCCAGGCCTTCAAGCCCAGCGCCTTCGAGCGCTGGGCTCCAGAGCCGGAGCGTTTTCACGATTCCCACAGCATCTGGTTCGGCGTGCTTGGAGAGCATGGCTACGTCGGGCTGAGTCTATTTATGCTTTTTTGGTGGTTTGTCTGGAGAACGGCTTCCAAGATCATCCAAGCATCCAAGGATCGCGACGATCTGCGCTGGGCCGGCGATCTGGCGGCCATGATCCAAGTGAGCTTGGTGGGTTATTTCGTGGGCGGATCGTTCCTGGGCCTCGCCTACTGGGATTACCCCTACCTGCTGGCGGCGATGTTGGCGCTCACCCATATGGTGGTATCCCGGGAAGTGGTACCGGCAACCGAACCGGCCCCTCGAGCGTGGCCGCCGTCCGTCCCTGTCCCACCATCGAATGCATCCAACGACGCCAGAAACGCCTAGCCGACCGCCGCGAGGACCGGCCCCGTTCGAGACCGTCTGGCGCCGGCGCTTCCAGGAGTTCGCCGAGCTGCGCGACGACGACGCGGGGATCGCCGGTTGGAGCGCGAGCGGGCTGGAAGCGCGGCTGCGCCATTTCCTCGCCTTCTGGGAAGGCTTGACGCCCGAATCCCTGTGGCTCGACGCCGGGTGCGGTGCCGGCACCTATTCCCGGCTCCTCGCCCGCGCAGGCGCCCAAGTCGTGGCGGTGGATTACTCTCCCCCTACCCTCCGCAAAGCCCGCGAGCGAAGCGACGGCGCGGACTGCGCCTGGGTGGTCTCCGACGTGCAGCGGCTTCCATTCCGTGCAGCTCGATTCGACGGCGTCCTGTGCTTAGGTGTGCTGCAGGCCCTCTCTGCCTCGGCGCCGGCGGTACGCGAGCTCGCCCGGGCGGTGCGCCCCGGCGGCGCGGTGTGGATCGACGCCTTGAACGGCTGGTGCCTAGCGAACCTGTGGGTTCGGCTCAAGCGCTGGGCGCGAGGCAAGCCCATGCACCTGCGCTACGAGTCGCCCTGGGCCCTGCGGCGGGTGATCCGGGAGGCCGGATTCGAAAACGTGCGTCTTTACTGGATGCCCATTCTGCCGGTGCGGTGGCAGCGCTGGCAGGCCGTCATGGAGCATCCGGCCGTCCGGCTCCTTCTGCGCTGGATTCCGCCGCTGGGGCTGGCCGTGAGCCACGCCTTCCTGATGAGGGCGGAGAAGCCGACGAAATAAAGCGCGCCAAGCGCGGCGATGCGCACCGCCGGGTGTCGGTGCATTCGAAACCGGGCAGCGGTGCGCTGAAGCGCATCACCCTACGATTACTACGGTACCGCCCGTTCCAACAGCGACCGTGCGACGCTCAAGAAGGGCTTTTATCTTTTCCGGCAACGAAAGGATTGAGCAGGGGGACGGAAAAGGGTTTGAAGTCGCGCGTGTTGCGCGTGACGACCGTAAGACCGTGGATGAGCGCGGTGGCGGCGATCAGCGCGTTCTCCAGGTGATGGTCGGGGCGGCGATGCATCAGTTTCGCCCAACGACGGAAGACGGCCGCGTCCGCCGGTAATATCTGGGACGACTGCGCGAGCTGTTCAAGCCAGATTTCTATCTCGCCGGCCTTCGCGGCATCTTGCTCACGGGTGATTTCGATACCTGCTTGGATCTCGCCGAGCGTCACCGCCGAAAGATACAACGCGGTCTCCGGCACGGCTTTGAGCCAAGACAGCACGGCGCGATGCGGATTGCGTTTGCGGAGCTCCGAGACGATGTTGGTATCAAGCAAGTACATGCCGTGAGCTCATAAGAGTTCCGTCACGCCTCGGAGAACGGCGACCGCCTTCCCCTGCTACGGATTTTTTGCAAGCTTCAGCGCTCGACGGCGGCGGCGCCCCCTTGCTGGAACCTCCAGATTCCGAGGCGCGCCGGGCGTGAGCAAGAGCGCCTTGAGCCGGGGCCGAGCCTGCTCGCATAGGCGACGCCATTCTTTGACGGGCACCAGCACGGCCGCCTCCTTGCCACGCAGAGTGACGAACTGCGGACCTTCAACCAAGCTCGCACGCAGCAGCTCGCTGAAGCGCGCCTTGGCATCCTGCACCGGCCATGTGGACATGGTTCGCGTCGGTCGGAAATGAACTAGTCACTATTCTAGTCAGGTCGCTCTAAAGGTTCAAGCCGGCCTTCAGGGGCGCGCCGAAGCGCGCCCTTGCTTCTTGTCTCAAGCTCAGGCGATGGCCGCCGGTCGCTCGGCGCGCGCCTGCCGCTCCCGGGCCTGGAGCCATTGCTCCAGCATCATGAGGATCCACACCATTTCCCCATAGTACCCGGGATGCTGTGGAAGATGGGATTGGATCAGCTCCCGTAAAAACGTTTTCCGCACCATGCCGCGCTCGCCCAGAGCATCGAGGCTGGCAAAAGCCAGTTCCCGAAGGCCCGGATGTCGCAGCACCCACACGCCGAAGGGAAGCCCGAAGCCGTGCTTCTTCTTGCGCAGGATGGCTTCCGGCAGGAAGCCGCGCAGCGCCTCCTTGAAAAAGTAGCGGAGCCTCAAACCCCGCACCTTGAGGCGTGGCGGCAGGCGCAGGGAAAAATCCACGAGCTCTTCCGCGAGGAACGGAAAGGCCGCCTGCACGCCAGCGAGCGCCGTCGCCCCCAGCACCTTGGGCAGGTCGTTGTCCGCCAGGGTGTATTTCCAGTCGTACTCCAGCATGCGGTTCACCAGGGCGCGGGCGCTGGAGGCGCCATAGACCGCCCTCTGCTGCGCGAGGGGCGCCGCTTGATCGACCGAGGCCAGGAAATCCGCCGCGAGCAGGTGCTCGGCCCCCAGCCGCGTCAGCAGGTTGTACGTTTCCAGCCGGTCGGGCATGGGTAGCCGCGCGTGGCGCACGTAGGCTGCGGCTTTGCGCACGAGGGGAAGCCGAGCGAAGGCCGTCGAGTCGGCGAGTAGCGGCTCGACGAGGCGGCGGCGCACCGGCGCCGGAATCGCTTCGTAGAGCGCGAAGAGCTTCTGCGTGGCGTACCGGGCATTGCCGCCGAACAGCTCGTCGCCGCCGTCGCCCGCCAGCAGCTTCTCCACGCCCGCGGACGCCGCCAGCTGGGCGCAGCGATAGGCGGGCAGCACCGAAGAGTTGCCGAAGGGCTGGTCGTAATGGGCCGCCACCCGGGGAATGCCTTCCACCAGCTCCTCGGGCGTGAGGTAGTGCTCGTAGTGCTCGGCGCCGAAGTGGCGGACGGCGATGCGGGCGTAGGCCATCTCGTCGTAGCCCGCGGCGTCGAAGCCGATGGAAAAACTCCGGGCCGGGCGCCCCGTCACCTCCTGCAACATACCGGTCACGGTGGAGCTGTCGGTGCCGCCGCTCAAGAAACACCCGACCGCCGCCCCATCGGCTTCCCGGGCCACCGCCTCCCGCACCAGCCGCCGGAACTCTTCCGCCAGGGATCGGAGCGGCGCCGGCCGCTCTTCTTCGAAGCGCGGCACCCAGTGGCGCTGCACGCGCACGCCGTCCCGGTTCGCCTCCAACGCATGCCCCGCCGGCAGGCGGGAGACGCCCCGAAACACCGTCCGGGGCGCCGGGATCATGTGGAAGTAGAGGTAATCGAATAGCGCCTGGGGATCCAGCTCCGGGGCCCGGACGAGGGGCACCCGGTCGGCGCGGTTCGAAAAAGCGAGCCGCGTTCCCTCCCGGGCGTAGCACAGGCTCTCGCGGGCGAACCGGTCCACGGCCAGCACGCCGCGGCCCTGGGCGAAATCCAGGATCGCCACCGCGTACGGGCCCTTGACCATCGGCGCCACGGCGGCGCCGTGGCGCCGGTACAGGCGCAGCCAGCATCGCGCCGGGGATAGGTCCGCCGCCCCTCCACCAGCCTCGGCTTCGAACCGAGGCCGCCCCCAGGTCAAAGCCATGGCAGTGTCCTGGACCGCCACGTCGGCGGCCAGGGGGTCCACCACCACTTCCAGGCCTGGCGCCGTCCAGCGTTGGGCCGGCCCTCCCTGGGGGCGTTGATCGACCCGGGGCGCGCCTCCCGGCCGCACGCCAGAAAAATCCACCCAACCGTAAATCAAGGCTTCCCTCATGGTGCGTTTGCAGTTTCGGCGGCTGATCGCCGCGCCTTGACGAACATGTGCTGCACCAGCAGCCCCAAGGGCAGCTTGAGCCAGGTGGCGCGGGCGAGCAAGACCCGCCGAGCCAAGCGGCGCCCCGGGCCAGGGAGGCGGTCCGGATCGGGGGGTGGTAGCACGGAGGCGATCAGCGGCTCCACGAGCCACTTGACCGGCGCGGGCGGCACGGCGCCCTGGACCTGCGAAGCCAACTGCCGGGGCACCGGCGTGCCGAAGAACCGGCCGGCGAAATGGAGCCCGTACCAGAGGGGGCGGCCCAGTCCCAACACTTGGGCGCGTTCCTGCAGCGCCTCCCAAAACCCGGGCTCGACCCCGAAGCCGCGCAACAGGCTATCCAGATCCGCCAGGTCCCGCAAGCGGTTGCTGCAATCGGAATCGTGGAACAAGTGGGCGGCGGCGTGGAGCACCTGATCCGCGGGGGCCAGCACCCGCCATCGGCTTCCTGGGACCGGGCGGGCCGCGTCCAGCAGGCGCTCGGGCGGCGGCCGCAGCTTTCCCAGGGGCGGCAGAATCGTGTGATGCACGTCCAGCTCCAGGGCGTGCTCAGGATGCCGCAGGGGCGGCAGTTCGTGGGTCCATTGCCGGTAATAGCGCTCGTCGTGGGCGTCCAGGGGCTTGGACTGCCAGCCCGCTTCCCGCAGCCGGGCTTCCACTTCGGCCAGCGCATCCCGGGGGACCAGCAGGTCCACGTCCCCCACCAGCCGCCCTTGTGCGCAGGGCAAACCCTGGACCAGGTACGCGGCCCCCTTGAGGAGCACCTGAGGAACCTCGATGCCTTCCAGGGCGGCCTCGACACGGGCGAGGGTCCACAACACGGCCTGGCGTTGGAACCGGGCCAGCGCCGCTTCCGAATCCAGGTGATTTCGCACCGGCGCCGGCAGCGCTTCCAGCATTCCGGCCCTCTCCAGCCGCGCACGCAGAGCAGCAAGCAGCCGGGCGGTGCGCCCGACCCGCACCACCCCGTCCCAGGCGACGAGATCCAAGCGCAGTGCCGACTCGGGACGAGCGAGCAAAGTTACAAGGGAGGCGATCGGCGGAGGCAGGGGCATCGACTAGGGTCCTCAGATGGGCTATCACCCCTCTCTCCCCGAGGGAGAGAGGCGGGGGAGAGGGGGAAAAGAGGCGAGGATTTTCTCCAATACCGCCGTCGACTCAGTCAAAACTTGTGAATCCCAAAAACGCAAGAGCCGATAGCCGCGCTCTTCCCGCTAGGCGTCGCGTATCCGATCCGATGCGCAACCCTGGGTGTTGCCCGCCATCGACCTCGATTATCAGCCGGGCTTGAAAGCAGACGAAATCCACGATATCGGGATGGGTTTCGGCGGTGAGGATGAAAACCCATCCCCACCCCAACCCTCCCCTTGAAGGGGAGGGAGCTCCATCCCCACCCCGGCCCGTCCACGGCCCGGCAGGCAGGCCGGACCGGCTCCGTGGGCGAGAGAGCAGTGCTCTGCAAAACCCCCGCTCCGCCCCCTTGAAGGGGAGGGAGCTCCATCCCCACCCCCGCCCACGGGCCAGCATCCCCCCGAGATGCTCGCCTTTCAAAAGGAAAGCAGGCATGCCGATGTCATCCTCCCCCTTTCAAGAGGGAGGTTGGGAGGGGGTGGGGTACGCGCGGTCCAGAGCAGCGCCTTGCGACATCCCCTCTTTCCGATTTCTTTTCGTCAGCCATGTCCGGTAACGTCCGCTCGCTTCTCGAAAGTGCCCTCTTGTTCCCCCGCCCGGGGCGCTCGGTCCGTCAGCCGGTCCACGGCGCGGACGGCCTGCTCCAGATCGCCGTACTGGAGCCGATACGCTTCGCACGCCCGAGTAAGCCGGGCCACCGCGTCGAAGGCGGCGGGGCCCAGGGTTTCGTAGTTGAATGCGTTGCCCGAGAGCTTGACGAAGGCGCGGGGAGCGGGGACGCGCTCCACCGCCACGGGGGAGCCCGGTGCGTACTTGGGAAAGACGATCAGAAAGGGTTGCGCGGGGACGTGTCGTCGCTCGACGCTCTCGGGCGAGGGCGCCAGATGGGCCACGGTTCCCTTGCGGGTCTTGGGGAATTCCGGCCCCAGCACGGCTTGGGAGGCGAAGCGCCGGATCACGCCGATGGACTCGTTTTTGAGCGCAACAGGGCGCAGCAGGGGCAACAGCCGCCCGGACTCGAGATCCACGACGCCGAACTCATCAGAGAGCAGGCGGTAGCCCCGGCAGGCGAGCCCCGCGGTCAAGGTGCTTTTCCCGGAGCCCGGATGGGCCGGAAGCACCACCGCCCGGCCTTCCCGCTCCACCACGCCCGCATGGAGCAGCAGATAGCGGTGGCAGCGCTGGGCGATGCACCAGTTCATGCCCCACTCCAGCAAGGGCAAATGGGTATCGGCGGGAAACGGCTGGAAGGGGACCGATCCGTCCACCTGGAACACCACCTGGGGACGCACCACCCGCCTCAAGCCCCGCTGCCGATAGAGCCCTACGGTCAAGTCGAAGAAGCCTTCGGAAGGCAGCGCCGGGAAAGCCCCGTAGAGCCGCTTCAGCAGATCGGGGAGGGCGGGTACGTCGGAGCGCACCCGCGCCCGCACCAGGCCGAAATCCAGCGCCAGGCCGGCGGAGCGCAAGCGGGTGGCGATGGCCTCGTGGGGCAGGCCCGCGACGGTTTCATTCATCGGCGCGGACGACGAGCCCCATGCGCTCCAGCTCCTCCAGGAGGAGCAAGACCTGGGATCGCCAATGGGCGTCGGCGGGAGCGGAACCCTCGAGGGCCGCGGCCACCAGATCCTCCAGGGGCCGAGGCCCGGAGGTCAAGGCGTCCAGGACGCGCAGCGCGGTCTCGTTGAGGTAATGGGTCTGCCAGGACAGAGGATTGAACACCAAAGCTTCGCCCCCCTCGCGGAAGATGCGCAATCCCTCGGAAGCGCGCAATGCCCAGCGCCGAGACGAGCCGGAAGCGATGGGGGTGCCGTCCCGCCTGGCGCCCACGCCCGGAAGGGGCTTCAGACCTTGATCGGAGAAACCGAGGTCCAGCAAGAAGTGGTGATCGGCGTTCCCCCGTTAGGCTCCCACGCGTAGCCCACTTGCCGGATGTCGGTTCCCTCACCGTCCACGTAAGAAAGGGCGTAGTAGTTTCCGGGGGCCTTCTCGAAGCGATGGACGTTGAAAACCGTGTACTCCGTGAGTTCGGCGCCAAACTTGCCGCTGCCCTGGTTCACCAGCCGCCAGAACCGGGTGTTGTCGGTGCCGATGAAGTAAAGGCCGGGAATCTTTTTGTGCGGGTTTTTGTAGAGGTGATAGACGTAGAGTCTGACCCGCATCCACTCGTCTGCATCCACAGCCGATATCTCGGCGGGCTTGGTGCCGTAACTCGTCGCCTTAAGTGCATCGTTTTCCACGCACGCGGCAGCGCTGCCCACGGCGACGGCCGAGGCCGGGCGCACCGTCAACACCAGCGGCGCGGCGACTATCCCTTTCAGGAGGCCGCGACGGCCTTTTTCGATCGGTTCGTGATCCATAATCCCGGGAAAGGCGCTTGGCTCTAACCTCTAGTGACTAGCAAATTGTGTACCGGGTACCCCGGGTAGACGCCAACACCTTGAACAAGCCCAAGTATAGCCAATCCTGACGGACCGGGCGGGTTTTTGGATGACCGGAATGTTAAGTTTTTTGACATCCCGATCTCCCTTTACGGCCCCCTTAATGCCCATAGTCCACAACTCGTCAACCATTCACTGGCTATTTCCGCGCCGCCCTTCAAGGAAAGAATCAGGAATGGAATGGTTTGGGCGGTGATCATGAAAACCCATCCCCTCCCTAACCCTCCCCTTGAAGGGGAGGGAACCCCATCCCCTCCCCTAACCCGCCCACGGCCCGGCATGCCCATGTCCTCCTGCCCCTTCAAGGGGGAGGCTAGGAGGGGGATGGGTTCTATGTGTGTGCAGACGCGGAGCGGCCCTCCCCGAACCCCCAGCCGCCTCTCGAAGGAGAGAGAATCGAATTGCGGTCCCCCAGTGCCATGATGGGACGCGCGCCAATGTGGAACGCCCGATACCACCTGGGCAGGGGCGGCGAATTTGGGGGTGGGCCTAGGGCTCACGGGCCCGCCGTCCGGCGGGGAGACCCGCCCGGACCGCCCTCCAGGGCAAGGGGCCTGCCTTCGGGCCGGTAAGCGAACGCCCCCACTGTCCCCGCTTTTCGGGGCAGCCCGTCGTAGTCCATGGTCGCTTCCGGCAAGCGCCGGAGCCGCTCGGGCAGCGTGTCCGAAGAGAGCCGCAATGCACCCAGGGGCGACACGTCCAGATGCGGGGGAGCGGCGAAAGGCGCCCGTAAATACTGCGCCGCTTCGGCGTAGGGCAAACCCAGGTTTCCTTCCCCGTCCAGACCGAAAATAGGCTCCCCCGCGAACACAGCGTTTCCGGCGACCACCGGCGCATGACCCGGCGCTACGCCGCGAACGACGAGGCCCGCGTCCCGGGCGACCACGGTGTTGTGGAAAACGTGGATTTCCCGCGGCAGGCCGCGGTGAGGCTGGATGAGAATGGCCGAACCCGAGGGGTTCACGAAAGCGTTGTTGTAGAGGGCCACATTGCCTTCGCCCTGGAACAGGGGTTCGCCGGAAGGATTGTCGTAGAAGAAGTTGCCGTAAATAAGGTACCGGTCGTTGACCCCCGGGCCTTCGGGCGGCCAATGCCCCACGAGGAGATTCGGGCGCGCCCTGGGGCCAGTGGAAGCGTTGTTTGCCTTGCTGAACACGTTGTGGCGGATGACGGTCTCACTATCCCCGATGGGCATCCCGGCAAGCTGCGGCCTCCCGATCTGGTGCTTGATCTGCAGGTTGTAGCCGATCGTGTCGCGCACCACGTTGTGCTCGATCAACCCGGAGACGAAAGGGGCACGGCCGTCGGAATCGCCGAGATAGAGTCCCGTACCGGCTCCCAGGATCACGTTGCCCCGGATCACCCATCCCCAAGTGGGGCACTTGGTGGAGATGCCCACGATGGACTGATCGACCCCGTGATTGATGATCAGGAGGTTTTCCAGCGTGATGTGGTGGGCGAAGGCCGCGTGGCCTTCGGCCTTGACTCCATCCGCGATCTGGCTCCGCCCGTCCAGCACCAGATTGCGGACGACGATGTGAGCGGCGTTGACCAGGCTCACGGTATTGGCGCCCCGGCGGGCGAGGAACACTGGCCGCTCTCGGCCGGGGATCCCCGAGATCGCGATGGGCGCTTCTTCGGTCCCGCTCAACCGATGGATGGGAAGCCCGTAGCGATACGTCCCCGGCGCGAGCCAGAGGGTATCGCCGGGAGCGAGCCGCCCGAGAATGGCCAGATAATTGTCCGGGCGCCCCGTGTACTCGGCAGCCATCGAAGGCGCGCTGAGCGACACGAGGCTCCACCCCACGAGGACGGCCACGGTTCGCAGGAACTTTGTGTGCCTCGACACTCTCATCAGCCCACAGCTTGCTCGGGCCGCCCTCCTGTAGGGTGCGTTGAGCGAAGCGAAACGCACCGAACGATGCTGACCCATACGACGGTTTAGGCCCTACCGTGACATCGGCCCCACGTACTCGCGAGAAATCACCAGGTTGTCGATGAACACGTCCTGGTCGTAGGGCGAGGGCGTCATGCCCCCATGCCAATAATTGACGTGGATCTTTTGAATCTTGATCTTGGGAATGTCCCGGTAGCGGACGTCCGTCTTCTCGAACACGAGTCGGCCGTCGAGCCACACCTTGTAGATCCCGTCGTTGTGGCCCGGCGTGTTCATCTTCACGTAGTGCTCGATCGCGTACCAGCGGTTGTTCTCCAGAAAACCGCGCGGCCCAAGAGACCATACCCAGAGGTCTCCATATCTGCCTTTCTGGTCCGCGTGGTAGGCGTAGCTCGCGGCGATCGTATAGCGCGCGAGGGGGTTTTCCCGCTCAGGCTTGCGCAGGAACTCGCTGCGGATGGACCAGCCGTTGGTGCCGGTGGCGCGACCCTGCATGCCGTAGGTGCCTGCCACCCCAGGCATCTTGCCCCCATCAGCGATAGGAGCCCAGTTGCTGCCGAAGCGCTGGTAATAGCGGAAGTAGATCTCCTCCGGTTCGCTCCCCTTTTCGAAGTAGTACTCCATGTTGAGCCCCAGGTTGCCGCCTTTCCTGACGGTCACGCGAAGGGCCCTTCCCTGAAGCGGCTCGAAGCGCAAGCTTTCGTCCCGATCCACCACCCGGAACACGCTTTCTTTCTGGATCGCCCACCCGTTCGTCCAGGACCGGCTCTCGAACCCCTCGAACTTGACCACCGCCGGGTCCCGCTCGATGCCTTGATCGTTGGGATAGCGATCGGCAAGGCCCCGACGCACCTGAGCGCTGCGGTCGATCCGCGGGGCATCCAGCTCGTAGACTCCGGCTGTCGCCGCGCCGGTCTGTCCTTCGGCCTGTTTGGTGAGTTCCAGAACCGCGCGCTGGAGGCCGCTGGCGGCTGCGACCGGGCGCATATCGAAATAAAGCAGTGACCGATAGCCACCGCCGATGCGCAGGATCTCCATCTTCCCCAGCGACTTGTTAGTGGAACAATGCAAGGAGGTGTCGGCGGCCGGCGGGATCTCCTTTTCGGTTCTGTCGGTGAACGTGATCCGCAGCCGCGGGTGATAAGCAGGTTCCGAGCTTTCGCGGCTGTAAAAATTGACGACCCCCGAGCGGGTCGCCGGTATCGCCTGGACGAGCAATCCCCCGTTGGACGAGGGTTGCTCCAGCCAGCGCCGAACGAGTTCCGTGACATCCCATTGCACAGGAACCGCGCTGGCCTCCTGGGCAATCACTCGTTCGGCGTAAGGCTCAGGACCGTCCTGCTTGCCCTTGGCATCGATCCAATCGCCGCCGCGCGTTTTCCAGGGGATGCGAGCCGCGGTGTTGTAGTAATCGCAGGTAGCGCCGCTGGGACCGTCGTAGAGCGGTATTACCTCTTCCGCAAGGCAGACCGAGACCACCGTGAACGTGACGACGATAGGGGCAAATCGAAGGTAGAAGGAAACCATCCCCGCTCGATGAGCTGTATTGTGATTGAACTTACCGAGAATTACGCAACTGGATGACAATTGCTTTGCCTATGCTGACGGCAAGGCTCCCCTCTCTCCGTGGAGAGGGGAGAGAGCCATACAGCGCATCGCTTCGTGGCAGGATTATGTAAGGCACCATAGCATCAGGAGCCGACTTCCCCGGCTGCCTGGCGCGCCCGCCCGATCCTGCGCATCTGGCGCAGGGCGACCATATGCGTCAGCGTGTAGATGCCTTTCCAGGGCAGCCTCAGGGTATCGGCACCTGCGTACAACTCCTGGATATCGGCGGGCAATCCCGCCAGCCCCATCCGCCGCAGCCGTGGCCCCAGAAGCTGGAACTCGAAGTGCCGCCGCCCGTAGCGCACGAGTCGCCGCCAATACTTGGGCCATTCGCTCAGCTTTCCGATGGGAACCGAATCGAATTCGAAAACCGCATCCGGGCAGGGATGGATCAGGCGATCATCCCACTCGCCCCGGGGCTCCAAGTCCCACTTGATGAGAGCGCCCAGGAGGCCGTCGTCGCCCTCGAGCTTGAGGGGCAGTCGCACGCCGTGGCGCCTCAAGCGTTCGACGAAGGCGCCGCGCAAAGCGTACAGATTCGCCACAAGGCCCCGTTGTTCGAGGATCTCTCGCCGGTCTTTCACCATGCTGCGACCCGAGCCCGGGACGGCGGATGCTGCATGAGCATGGGAGTCGGCTCGTAGCGCTTCGGCCATCGTCGAGAGGGAGCCCGCACGTATCCGTGCATCTCCATCCATGAAGAAGTAGACCTCTCGACCGGGACACCGCAGAGGGACCGTTTCATGGATAAAGACGTTCCAGGCGTTGCATTTGTCGCCGAGTGCGATCGAGACCAGATGAACCTCTGAGCGAGAGCGCGAATACTCGCGAACGATGTCCTCCGTTCGATCGGTGCATCCGTTCGCCATCACGTATATGTCCAGCTCGTGCTCCGGCTCCGCGGCACACAGGCTGTCCAAGCATACACCGATCTTTTCCTCCTCGTTGTGTGCCAAGACCATAACAGGCCAAGCGGAACCTGTTTTCATGGTGATTGCCTCATTTCAGTCTGCCACGGCACGGCCGACTTGCCTCCCCCTCCTAAGGGGGAGAGTCGGGAGGAGGATGGGGGACCTTTGCTTCAAAGCCAAGCGTCAACCGAGACTACTTCCAGTGACCTTTCGCCTGCAGCTTTTCACGTAATCCGGTCAAGGGGTAACCAAGCGCATAGGCTCGCTTCGCGTGCTCTATGGACTTGTCGTACTGTCCAAGTTCGAAATAGGCTAAGCCGAGGTTATAGTCGAGGTTCGGGTCCTCCAGCCCCAGTGCCTTCGCCTCCTCGAATTGCTGCAAGGCGGCCTGGGGATTGTTTTTTCGCAGGAAGTAAATTCCGTAAACGAGCCGCACGTTGGGGTCGTCGTTGGCGAAGCGCAGCGCCCGGTCAAAGTAACACTCCAGGGTATAGCGTGCCCCATCCGGCTGATCACGCTTCTCTCTCTCGGAAAGCCGAATCATGGCCATAAGCGCCCTGGGGTGATTGGGAAAGGCCCGAAGCGTATAGTCAATATCTGCACCTATCTTTCCCGTACGCCCTTGGAGCAGCGATTCAATACCGGCTGTGAAGTGCGCGCCTTCAACCAGCCTTTTCTGCTCGGAGGTGGCCTTGCGATAGTCGAAAGGGCCATACCCGTTGGCCAAATCGCCGCAGTCCCAAGCATGATAACCTTGATGAGCCGCCATCACCGGAACTCCCATGTTCAGAAAGCCTAACAAAAGGAACATAAGAAAGCGCACGGCAACTTCTCCTATTCCACAATCGCTCTCATCCGGAGCATTGCCCATATACGGCACGTCGCCTCCGTTCTAAAAAGGGGCCATAAGAAAATACTAACAAAGTGTTACAGTTCGGGACACCATTTTTGTACTCCGGCAACGATCGCAGCCATATGATCTCGTTGCGCCACAGCAAAAATGTTTTTATGGTGACTTTCACTCTCATAGAAAGCCGGTTTTGGAGTACCGCAGTGCGCAGCTTGATCGCTTGCTTCCTAGTCACCGGAGTTTTGGCTTCAGACTTGGTTCGTGCTGAACATGGCGTTGACGCAAGTTCTTGGAGCACAGGAACGAATGTCGGCACCTACGACCCGTCTACTTTTACATGGAAGCCAGGCCGTGATGCCAAGGGACTCATCAACCGCGTGTCCTTCGAGCGGTTGCCACTCAAGACTTGGGTCAAGGCGGATGGCACTGCCATGAAAGACAACCTGGAGCCGCGGATCAAGGCCGCGATTCCCACCTGGAGAGAGCTCGGAAACTGGGGCTTGTACACCCGGGCATGGAACGGATTTGCGGTGGACCGAGAAGGTAACCGAGCCTGGTTCTTCGGCGGCGGCCACGCGGACGGAAGCAACAACGGCTTGTATCGACTCGACGCGGCCAAGCTCCAGTGGGACATCGAAGCGCTGCCGAGCGATCCGGCCAAGTGGGATCCCAGTTACGCAAAGCGGCCTCCAGCGACAGGAAGTTACACGGTCTACACGGAAACGAAGGCCCAATGGGAGAGAGATCGCAGCGAATACTATGACATCGACAATCAAGGGAATCCAACGGCCCGCCATACTTACCGCTCCCTAACCTACGACCCGATTGATCAAAAGGTCGTCATGGTGTGCCGTCGCTGGTGGGATTTCGATCTCAAGACGCGCAAATGGTCCGTGCGCTTTCCTTTCGACAGATCGTTTCGGTCCGGGGAAGATTATCGGGGCGCGGAAGGGTATATGGGCGAAAACATTGATTCGACCTTTGACGAGCGAAGCGGCTTCGTCATCGCCGGGCCCACCGATAATGGCGACTATGGGCGGTTCATGGCCTGGAACCCAGCCACGAACGAGTGGCAAGATCGAAAAGATATCCAGGGCGGATATGAAGCGCGTGGCGGCACCCTGGAACGTCGTGGGCGGGAGTGGTGGCTCATCACGCTCGTCAGCCGCAAAAACATGCACGTGCGAGACTGGTGGCCGCTAAAGCTCCGCATCCATGACCTCGACACGCGACAGCGGCGGGTGGTGGAAGCAAGGCTCGACCCGCGAATCACCATAGACTCATTCTCCACCAAGGGACCCGATGGAGCGGCTTTGACTTATGTCGATGACTGGGACGCCTTTATCTACGCAGTGCCATTGATGAAAAACCGCGACGGAGCCGAGCGCAGCGTCGTTCTGCTTCTAATCGATCCAAAAACCTACGAAATCACCTTTGCAGACGAAAAACTTGGGATCAAGCCTGGTGCGCTGCCCGCGAATACGTTCCACGTGGTCGAACGTAATATGGTCTATTTTCCCCGCTTACATTTACTTGTCTGGATGGATTCGGGTGAGTCGCCCCTCTATGTCATGAGGACGCGATAAACCTGATGCAGGACGATAACAGGCGAAGCTTTCCAACGCAGCCCTGACTCTAGCTCACCGCCTATTTTCTACCTAGACGCCCTAGGGCGATCGAGCCCGCGCTGGCCGCAAGATAAGCGATAGCTTTGACCGAAAATGGACGCTCTTTGAGAGCCTCGGCAAAAGCGGCAGCCGCCAATGCCCTATTTCCCTCTCGGTACTGAGCAAGACCGAAGCTAAAATGACTCTGAAAACACCGACGCCTGAATTCTATCGGGTTTGGTTTCGCCCCATCGCGTCCCTCATAACCAAATCTGCGAATGGCGGATTTCCGCAGCGCAGATGCGTGATCCTTGCTAGATACTCTTCGTGAAGCTTGCCCGTGATGCACTCTATAAAGCGCTATCACCTGCCTGAGTTTGCAAAACTTGTAGCGTCTTGAAGCGCGAATCACATAATCCCAGTCATCTGCCGGCGGGAGAGACTCATCGAAAAAGCCAGTCTTGTGTATGACCTCAGCACGGAACATTGCTGTGGTCAGAAGCACCCAGTTAGTCAGCAGGAGTTGATGGTAGATCCAGCCCGAAAGCGTCTCCACGACATCGTCTGGATCAAGCGTGCGCTCGGGGAAGCACGCTTCGGTGCCATCAACCCAATTTTTGAATTAGCCGTACACGACGCCAATTTCTGGACGCCTTCGAAAGGACTCAAGCTGCGCTGCCAGCTTTTGGGGATGCCAGAAGTCATCGTGATCCAGAAAAGCGATGTAGCGGCCCTTTGCGTTCTTGATCCCCGTATTACGGGCTGCCGCCACGCCGGCGTTCTCTTGCCGAAAAATGCGAACGCGCGGATCATTTTTGGGTATCGCCGCTATCGTCCCATCGATCGACCCGTCATCGACCACCAATATCTCGAAGCCCCTGAAGGTCTGGGCAAAGACGCTGCCAATGGTCTGAGCAATGAAGCGCTCACTATTGAACGTGGGGACAATAACGCTGACTTCCGGCACAGCGACTTTCCTTTCAGATTAGAACTTCCAAAGGCGCCGGATGGCTCAGGAAAGCCGTCGGGCTTGCCGTGAGCCCGTAGGCGCCCGACTGGAAAATGACGATCAAATCCCCGAGGTGAGCTTCGGCCAGCTCCATGCGGTCCGCCAGCAGGTCCAGCGGCGTGCACAGCGGTCCCACCACGGAGACCACCTCTCGCCGTTCTCCCCGGACCCGGTTCCCCACCACCACCGGGTAGTTCTTGCGGATCACCTGCCCGAAGTTGCCGGAGGCGGAAAGATGGTGATGCAGTCCACCGTCGGTCACCAGGAACACGTGCCCCCGGGACTCTTTCCGGTCGATCACCCGGCACACGTAGATCCCCGCCTCGCCTACCAGGTAGCGCCCCAGCTCCAGCACCAGGTGGGCGCCCGGCAAATCGCGCCGCACGCGCTCGGTCAGCCCGGCGAGGTTTCGCCCGATGGGGGCGAGATCCAAGGGCTGCTCCCCCGGGAAGTAGGGAATCCCGAACCCGCCGCCGATGTTGACCACTTTGACCGGCGCAGGCGCTTCCCGGGAGAGGCTGACGGCCAGCTCGTAGGATTTCACCTGGGTCTCGACGATGGCCTCGGCCTTTAAGTTCTGGGAGCCGGCGAAGATGTGGAATCCTTCGAAAGCGAGGCCCAGCGCGCCCATCTCGTGGAGCAACTCCGGCACCTTCTCCGCGTCGACGCCGAAGGGCTTGGGGCCACCCCCCATTTTGGCTCCGGACGACTTGAGCTCGAAATCCGGATTCACCCGCACCGCCACCCGGGCAGGGAGTCCCAGTTCCGCCGAAATCCGGGCAAGCGCCCGGGCCTCCCGGAAGGACTCCACGTTCACCAAGATGCCGGCCGCGACCGCCTGGCGCAGCTCCTCGTCCCGTTTTCCTGGGCCGGCGAAGCTGATCTCGGCGGGCGCCATGCCGCTATCCAGCGCCACGCGAAGCTCCCCCGCGGAAGCCACATCGAGCCCGTCCACCCGCCCGGCCATATGGGCCACCAGCGCCGGCATGGGATTCGCTTTGACGGCGTAGTGAAGTCTCACCGCTTCCGGCAAGTGGCGCTTGAGGAGCGCCACCCGCTCGCCGATGAGGCCGCGGTCGTAGGCGTAGAAAGGGGTGCGGCCCACCCGCTCGGCAAGCCGGGTAAGGGGCATGCCGCCCACCTGGAGGCAATCGTCGATGACGGGGAAGGGGCAGACGAAAGCGTGCTCAAGGGCGCTCATTGGTTGCCTTTATGCTCTTATTGACAGGCACTTATTAACATAAATAGACTAGTCTAACACTAGTCTGATATGGGCACATCAACATGCGTGAAATCGGCGCTTACGAGGCGAAGACCCATCTTCCCAAATTGCTGGAGCGGGTGGAAAAGGGGGAGCGTTTCCTGATCACCAAGCACGGTCGTCCGGTGGCGGAGCTGGCCCCCGTGAGCAAACGCGATCCCCAGCGCATCCGCAAGGCTATCGAGGATCTTAAGGCATTCCAGGCGGCCCATGACCTGGGCGGCCTTTCCGTGCGCGACATGATCGAGGAAGGTCGTAAATAGTGCCCTTCGTGCTGGACTGTTCGGTGACCATGGCCTGGGTGTTCCGGGACGAGGCCACCGACAGGACTGAGGCCCTGCGCGATGCTCTCGTGACCGAGCTGGCGGTCGTGCCCGAGCTGTGGCCCATCGAGGTGGCCAACGTTCTGCTCGTGGCAACGCGCCGGGGACGACTCGCGGAAGATGACTGGCGGCGCATTTTCGCCGATCTTGGGGCGCTTCCCATCGAGGTCGATCCTAATACTTCCAATCAAGCGCTCCAGATATTGGATTTGGCCCACCGCCACGGGATTTCGGCCTATGACGCCGCTTACCTGGAGCTTGCGCTGCGCATGCAGCTTCCGCTCGCCACCCTCGATCGGAAGCTGGCCGCGGCCTGCCGCTCCGCCGGCGTGGCGGTGGTGACTTGAAGAAGCCCCTTAGAACCTGTCTCAAAATCGCCGGCGCGGAAGGGCGCTTCAGCGCACCGTCGCGGCGCCTCTGGATGCGCAGTGCGTTTCGGCTGCGCACAACGCCGCCTAGCCGATTTTGAGATAGGTCTATGTAAAAGAAGCTCGAAACATCCCCGCGAATTCCTGAGCCAGGCCCTTGCGGTCGATCTTGCCGTTGGGATTGCGCGGCAGCGCCCTCCGCCGAAGCTCCACGTGGGCGGGCACCATGTAGGCGGGAAGCCGTTCCCGGCATTCGGCGATGATCGCCTCCGCCGTGGGATCGTGCCCATCCTTGGGCACGACCACCGCCACGATGGCCTGCCCCAGCGTTGGGTGCTCCACTCCGAACGCCGCCGCCTCCGCCACGAGCTGGGTGCTGTAGAGCACCTCTTCGATCTCCGTGGGACTCACCCGGTAGCCGGAGGTCTTGATCATCTCGTCCCGGCGACCGATGAAGTAGAGAAAGCCTTCCTCGTCCATGCGCACGGTATCCCCGGAAAAGACGGCGATCTCGGGCAGCACGAGGCCCGCCTCCCGCCCGGGCAACGGCTTGAACCGCTCGGCGGTTTTCTCGGGGTCGTTCCAGTAGCCCATGGCCACCAGCGCCCCCCGGTGCACCAACTCCCCGGGTTCGTTGGGGCCGCAGGGGGTCCCGTCCTCCCGCAACACCAGGATCTCGGCGTTGGGGATCGCTTTGCCGATGGAGTCCGGCCGGCGGTCCACTTCCTCCGGGGGCAGATAGGTGGAGCGGAAGGCTTCGGTCAGCCCGTACATCAGGTAAACCTTGGTCCCGGGCAGCCGCGCCCGGAGCGCCTTCAACGTCTCCAAAGGCATCCGGCCGCCGGTATTGGCGATGTAGCGCAAGTGTCCGGCGATGGGCTGGGGCCAGGCCACCTGGGTCAACTGGATCCACAGGGGCGGCACGGCGGTCAGGCCCGTGACCCTCTCCCTGGCAAGGGCCTTGACCACGTCCTGGGGCAAAAGGTAATTGAGCAGCACGACCCGGGCGCCCACGTGAAACGCGGTGGTAAGCTGGCTGAAGCCCGCGTCGAAGGAGAGGGGGAGCGCGGCCAGGATCGCGTCCTCCGGGCCGTTTTCCAGATACTGGGCGACGCTCTTCGCCCCCGCCACCAGGTTGCGGTGGGACAGCACCACGCCTTTCGGGCGGCCGGTGCTGCCGGAGGTGTAAAGGATCGCCGCCATGTCGGTGTCGATCACCCGGTGGCCGGGCCGGGGCGGCGACGCGAGCAGCTCGTTCCAGGCGTGGACCGACAGGCCTTTCAACGCGCCGCGGGCAATCGATTGACGACCATCTGCCCCTACGACGACCACGTGCCGCAGGTCGGGGCACTCGACTAGCACGCCGGTGAGGGTCTCCAGGCGCTCACCTGACGTGACCAGCACGCGGACGTTGCAATCCTTCAGGATATAGGCGACCTGCTCCGCCTTGAGCAGCGGGTTGATCGGCACGAAAACCCCGCCGGCCGCGGAGGTGCCGAAGATGGCGATGACGGTCTCAAAGCGCTTTTCCAGGTAGACGGCCACCCGTTCGGCGCGGGCCAACGAAAGCGCCAAAAGGCCGCTGCAAAAAGCGTCGATCTGTGCGGCAAGCTCGCTATAGGAAAGCGACGCCTCGGCGTAGGTCAAGGCCCGGCTCGAAGGGATGCCTTCGGCCGACGCTGTCGGAAGATCATGCAGGAGAGTCGTTGATTTCATGGGTTATTTTGACAGCGCTTCTCAGGAATTTTACTCGACCGCCAGCATGATGATAGTGAAAGAAGCGCGTTGCGGTCTTGTTCCTTGATCCGCTGGGATTGTTAAAGACTTTTATAAAGCGCTGTTGCCGATCGGTCCGACGAGCGCGCGAACGCGTTGGGCGCTGCTCCAAAAGGTCTTGCCAAAGTGACGTCTTTTAGCGCCCTCTCCCTTTCTGGGCATACGCTGCGAGGATGAGACCCCACCAAGCATGCGCTGTTCGCTCGCAAACTTTCAGCATGCTCGCTGGCATGCCCAAATGCCTTCTGCCCTCGAAGCCGTGCGTACAGTCGCTCCTCCTCTCACGATTTTCGACATCTCACGAAGTGGTCCGAAATTCCAACAAAGCGGAAAAAGTGCGGCATTAAAAAGTCGTCGTCTGTCGTTTTCCCCGCCTAGGATGCGATGGTAGGCCTGCCAAGTTCTTTGACGCCAAGAATAACACCGTGTTTAAACGATCCTGAATACATCGCTTGATCGCAACCCTGTTTTCTATATGAGTCCATACTTGCTCGGTACTCCGTTCGGCAGTCAGGGTGGCTGGTAACTCAAGTGCAAGCTCGCCTATTCCAAAATGCTCGAATAGGCCCTGTACTTTCCCTTGGTAAGAAAAGCATGCGGCAGGAATTCCCATACCTAGGGCGGCAATCGCGAGGTGCATCCTCCCGGTGACGAGGAACTCTAGGCGTGCGCAGATGGCCTTGACTTCCGCGGCTGACAGCTTATTCGCGACCGTCAAGACGTAATCTCGTGTCACATTGGCAAGCTTCTCATGGATGAGCTGTGCAAGACGATCGTCGCTCCAAGGACCCCGATAGTCATGGGGAATAAGGATGAAACAATATCGAGGATTTGCGGCGCGTAGAGATTCAATCAACGCTACATTAAAACCTATCAATTCCAAAAACGCGCTATAAGGGTCATCGTGATGATCTTTGACCAACAGATAGTTCGCGTTGATCCCGATGGGAATTTGCCCAACTGCCCTCCGTTCTTCGATCCAAGCGGTAACGGCTCTGGAAGCCGGCGTGCTCCTTGGCTGGAGCAAGAATGCCAGATCGGCGGATAATTCACCAGGAACGCCAGCGAACGAGCGAAGTCTTTGCAACGACAAGGGATCACGCGGAAAGAAAAGAACGGATGGCGGCAAGGCACGTATGGCTTGGATAACGGCGATGTCTAAAGCTACGTTTAAGCTGAACCCCACCACCCGTGTACTCATTCCAGCCCTCGCTACCAAGCGAACAAGCTCTAGCCTTCTTACGGAACCCTCAACGCTGTATCCTCCATCCAACACATCCGCGCCAAGGCAAACGAACGATTCGAAACTCGTGCTCATCCATAGGAAGCGACACTTGTCGCTCCATGATCCCCAGGAGAAAAACCTGCTCAGGACGATGCTCTTGTGCTCGCCTACCGGATATCGCTGATTCCGGCGCGTGTGATAGATGACGGCTATTTTGGCATAACCGATCGAGCGAAGGCGCTCCGCAGCCACGATCATCATCGCCTCATCCCCTAGGCTTCCGGGATCGGCGGGAGAGAGAATAATGATGCCAGGATGCTTGTCAACGAGGCGGTACAACTGCCTGACCGACGCCGATATAAACACGAGCAAGCCCAGTAAGGCATGCTTGACCGAACCTGTGATTGAGACGTGTTCCGGCCACGCATTTCTAAGCGTTGTAATTACGCGCATTACCTGTCTAGCGGATCCCTGCCGATGCCCAACGAACGATGGCGTTTGATGTTTGACCATGCGTTCGACAATTCGGCCTGCAGCGGGTGGCCAAATATCAGAATTCCTACAATCCAGGCAATCGCTGCCCAAGTTCCAACCCAAAATAATTGCAGCAAGGGGTTGGTGGCCTCAGCCGCTATCAGTGCGTGCGCCGCCACCGAAATTCCCAAGCAAAGGAGCGCAACTTTAGCGCTTACGCCACAGGCGCGAAGGGCGCGCATCGCTTTTAAGCCGATGACCTGCTTTAACTGCTCACCGTACAGCACGAACGCCATCGCGGAACCGAGCGCAGCGCCGTAGGCAACCGCCGTTAAAGAATGTAACGAGGCAAGCAGCGCAATGCCTATGGTCAAAGGCGTCAAAAAGAGCTGAACACGCAACTTGCGCCGCGCTTGCCCAAGAGCCCCAAGCAACGTGGGCGCAAAGGCCCAGGTGCAATAAATCATCGAGCTGACCGCGAGAATCCTCGCTAGAGGAGCCGCCTCCAGCCACTGATGGCCGAACAAGACTTCGATGATCTCGCGCGACATCACCGCAGCGAAAGCAAAAAACGGCCAGGCAACCCCCGTGAAATAGGCAAGCGCCCGGGTATATTCTGGAACAATGTCCCGGCCGGCCCGATTTGCTGCCGCGAAGCTGGGATGGGCGACCCGGATGATGGCCGAAGTGATGTTCTGGTGGAACTGGCTCATCAGGCCGACGGCGCGGTTGTAAAGACCCAACGAAGCGAAGCCGAGCTGCTTGGCGATGATGAATTCGTAGGCGTTTCTAGACACCTCTTGCAGCAGGGTCGCGCCACTCACGCGGGAGCCGTAGTCCCAGACACGCCTCCACTCTCTGAATCCGGGCAGCAGCCAGGCTTCTCGCGGACGAAAATAACCTGTGCCGAGGATCTGCACGACATTGGCCGCAACTCCAGCCCAGGCGAGGCTCAGGTAGCTGAAGCCCTGCCATGCGAGCGCAATCGCCGTCGCCGCTTGCGTGAGCGCTGCAGCGGTCTGAATGACAAATATAGCGGCAAATTTCATTTCCCGAGTAAGAACGGCGTAAGCGGGAAACGCCAGAGGCAGAAGCAAGAAATTCAAGGTCAATATCGCTAGCACCGCTCGCAATCCAGGCTCGTCGTAGTATTCGGCCAAGGGCCAGCGTGATAGAAAGACAACCGCCGCGATTGACCACGATGTTACGATCGCGAGCCCGTAGGCTGCCTTGAGCCGATCTCGGGTCAGTTCCCGCTCCTGGATGATGTATTCGCTCACGCCGAAGTCGCGCAGAGTCCCGGCAATCGCTGTGAAGGCGGCGCAGAGGGAGAAAATCCCGATCTCTTCGGGTGTGAGCAGCCGCGCCAGGATCATGGTGCTGACGAGGTAGATCATCAGCCCCACGTAGCGCTGGGCGAAGGAGAGAAAAAGGGCTCTGCGGGTGCCGCTCAAGGCAATCCACTCATTGCCGTTAGGAAAGTCTAACCACGGCGGCTAAGAGCTGCCGTTAGCTCGTCCTGAATGCGTCGTATAACCGCCTTCCTTTCGTAGTGCCTAACGAAGGCGGTTCTTGCTGCACTACCCACCGCCTGTCTTGCAGCGACATTGTTCAACAGAAAAGCACACAGGCCCGCCATTTCTTCTGGGTCATCGGATAAATAGATCTCCTCACGATTCCGGAATTCCAACCCTTCGGCTCCGAGCGTCGTTGAGACCACCGGGACCCCGTAGGAGGCGGCCTCAATTATTTTGAGCCGCGTTCCGCTTCCAGCCCTGATCGGACAGCATAATACGCTAACGGTTTTATAAAGCTCGTCTAGTCGGCGCACAAAGCCGGTGAATTCCACGCTCTGCGGCGATTCTTGAAAGCTAGGGATTTTTTCCGGTTCTGGTCCGGCAATGATGAGTTTGGCTTCTGGGCAGTGGCGCTGAATTCTTGGCCATATCTGCTTTATGAGAAACTCAGCGGCATCGGCGTTGGGTGGGTATCCGTATGATCCAATGAACAAGATGGTCTTGGTGCCTTGGAGTGTAGCCACTGCTTCGTGCAATGGCACGGCATTGGGTATGACAGAAATACTCTCAGGACGACAGAATCTGGACAATCGCTTTTTGTCTAGTTGCGAGCAGACGAAAGCCTTTCGAGCAGCAGCTATAGCCTTCCTTGTTCCGAAGGCCAAGGCAGGCACCTGAGCGAGCTTGAGTCTCTCTCCGGGCCAGGCCGCCATTTGCCTAAGCCGTCGCAAAAGCGCAAGGTAATCCAGGTCATCAAGATCAATAAAGAGCGGCGGCAATCTCTTTCTCAGATGCCGGCAAGCGCAGGTCACAGAGAGCTTGTGTAAAAAAATAAAATCAGGCTGATCCTGAAGTCTCTCAAGAAGAGCATGAGCTTGTTTGGTCCCTGCAGCTTGTCGATATGGGTGTTGATTGCAGTAATCCAGCGTTCCAGTCAAGTAATACCTGAGCGCGCCTGTGGTAGGCTGTTCAAGATAATCAAGGTGCGAGAGAAAAAGATTGATGTCTAGTGCCCAGTCGACCCGTAGAAGATCTTGCCAGGCTGCAATGCTCCTTCTGTTGATTTCGAAGCTTGGTGGCGCAAAAAAAAGGACGTCGAGACGCTCACATAGACCGGCTGCCGCCTCAAGAAACATCCGCAATCGCTGAAAGACGCCATAAGTTGCCTGTTCTGGCGGATTCGGAAAATGGCGTGATACAAACAAAGCCCTCACTTTTGATCCGTATTAGCTAGGATTTCGTTTGATAGTCGGTGTCCCGGTGTTGTGTGAGGTGGTCTTTGTTAGGATGCCATGCGTTTCTCCTGTGCGATCGGGCGTGCGTCCAGGAATGTCTGCATCGGCGTCTTGCCGAAGCACCAGCGTCCCTGGTGCGGGCGCCGCCAATTGTAGTTCTCTAGCCACGCATCGAGGTCCTGCTACAGCTCTTCGATCGAGCGGTAGATCTTCTTTCTGAACGCCACGCGGTAGAACTCATCGAGCATCGTGCGATGCAGCCGCTCGACGATGCCGCGGATCTCGGGGCTCTTGGTCTTGGTGCGACTGTGGTCGATGTCCTCGATCGCGAGGTAGAGCTCGTACTCGTGCCGCTCGGGGTTGCCGCAGTACTCGGTCCCCCGGTCGGTGAGAACGCGCAGCAGCGGCACCTCCTGCGCCTCGTAGAAGGGCAGCACCCGATCGTTGAGCAAGTCCGCCGCGCTGATCGGGGTCTTCCGGTCATAGAGCTTCGCGAAGGCCACTTTTGCGCAGGTGTCCACGAAGTTCTGCTGGTCGATCCGCCCTACGCCCTTGAGCGTTCCGACGTAGAAGGTGTCTTGAGCGCCGCAGTAGCCCGGGCGCTCGGACTCGAACTCTGCGTACACCTCCTTCTCGGCCTTTGCCTTCTCCATGGCAGGCAACTGCGCTTCGGTCAGCACCAGCCCCCCTGCGCCACCTTCGCTTCCAGCGCCTTCAGCCGCTTTCGGGCCTTCTCTAAATCATGACGCAGCCAAACACAGCGCACACCCGCCTGGCCAGTACATCGATACCCGCGCCTGTCCCAGCCAGGCTGCTTGCGCGCCAAGCGCCACAATCGCCTGTGCGATCTCGGGGACGACCCGGCTCTTGATCACGGGCTTTCGCCGGCTGATATCCTGCAGCGCTAGCTTGGCCCCCTCTCATAGAGCTCCTTGAAACGGCAAATGCTGTCTCGCAAGCACCCCATCATGCGGCATGCCTGGCTGACGTTGTCCAGCTGCTGCGCCTGCTCCAGCAGCCCCACCTCGCAGCGAATCACTTTCTGTTGCTTGTTCATCGTGTCGGTCCTCTCCACAGCGCCCTTCGGCCCTTCGACTGAGGGTGCTGCAAACATATCAAAACCGACACGCCTTGTCAGATTAAGTCTTGGCTCATGCGCTTTAAGCCATTCCTTTCAACCGAAAGAGTTGCGGGTTACCGCCGGGTAAATCCGCCCAAAAAAACGATCGCAATGCCGGCACCTCGCGAAAGCGACCCCAGGTTCCGTTCCTTACCCCATTGAAGGCGGGGACTGCACTTCTGTGCGGTGCGAGTTGTTCATGGGTCAATACGTATGGCCCGTGAAAAGGATCGTCTGGCATGAGCAGCTTGTGAACTATCAGGCTGCCGCCCCCCTCGTACCCCACTCCACAGTTGAGCAGATCAGACCAAACCATTCCGAGCTTGAACAATTCCGCCCGATTTGTTCCTTTGATCGGAAAAGGTTTCTGGGTGCTTGCTGAAATCTTCAAGGAGACTCTATTGCGTCGTCTGCTGGGTGCGCCCAGATCGACGACGTAGACTTGCTGGGTACGTGGGTTTTCGTCATCCCAGTCGCTCAGGCCAATCATCACATCCGCTAATGGATTGATTAACCAGCTCGTGGAGCGATTGTTCGGTATATCGTGATAGGTAATTTCACCGTCGGCGCTCAGGAAAGCCATCCGCCATAAGGTGCCATAGCATGCGCCTACCCACCAACCTTTGCGTTTGCGATCCATCACGGTGGAAGGATAAGTTCCCATGAGGCCGTCGAAATCGATGGTCAACCACTTCGTGACTCCCAATTTCTTCTGGTTCAAATCGAACCGCAAGACCCTGTTCCTAATCCGCCCGCCCGCATGGAAAAATTGCAGTAGTTCGCCTCTTGGCGCGGTAGCACCCCATGATACGGGGAAATACTGGAGGCCGAGATACGTATGCGGAGTGTAATAGGTTCCATCTTCGAACCTACCATCTTGGTCGAGCGGCTGTCCTTCCACGTTTTGCCGAATAGGCTCGTTGGTCGAATACCAAGTTAACCGATCGAAATCGAAACACAGCACTGGCTGAAAAACCGGTGTTCCTTTCGGCAAGTGCCCGCTCGAGTGGTAAAGCATGGCTCCGAGCTGTCCCCATTCCGGGGCGTAGGCGCCGCCGCCCCATTGGATGAATGGGTCTAGCACCCTGCGCTTGGCATAAAACTTCGGAGCGGCCTCCTCCGGTGTATTGGTCGCAGGCAAATCAGCGAACGTGCCTTCCGGTGGCACCCAGGGCGGCAATCCGCTCGATTCGACCATGATTTCCCTGCCCACAGACTGGACCCAGGAGCGCGGTGCGGGTTTCATCCTTTTTGCCGCCAAAGCCTTGTAGCAACTCGCCCGATCAACTTTGGCAGAGCAAACATCGTTGCCGGGTCTTGCCTGAGTTGCAGCAAGATCAATGAAGCAGGTACTTTTTTCGCACCAACTACATACTGGAACAATGCTCTCAGAAAGTTTTCCCGGAGTTCGGCTATCTTTGTTTTCAGGAATTTTTTTTGAGCCTCTGTCAGAGCCACAACTTCATCGGTAGCTTTGCGATATTCGAGCTCGTTTTGGATTCGGCGAAGCAACTCTAGTGAGCCAAATCTCGCTCCTGAGTAAACGTTTACCCCGGCCCCGTAAATGGCTTCCGGACGCGAGGAAAAAACGAATCTAGCACCTCGTCTCGCAAACTCCATCCAGAAAAGGTAGTCCTCGCCGGCAAATCTAAGGTGCTCACGAAACCGGATCTCTGGAAACTTTCTGAAATTGAATACCACTGTGGAGGTGCCGATGATATTCCCAGTAATGATCTGGTTTACCATGTCTCCTGCGTAGGCGAATAGATGTTGTGCCCCACGCACCCGCTCGTGTTTTGCCACATCAATCCTGCCCGCTCTTGCAAACGCGCTGACTGTCTGATGGAGCTGATAGAAATCCGCAAAATAGAAATCGTAACCGTGGTCTAACGCGATCACCGCATTCTCAAGATGATCCTCCGTCCATTCGTCGTCGGAATCGAGGAATGCCACATATCTGGTTTCTTCAGAGGTGTTGTCGAGGCCCGCATTCCTAGCTGCGCCTGGGCCACCGCAGAGCTGGCGAATCACGCGAACAGAAATTCGGTCTGGCACGTCGATCTCCTGGAGCTCGTTTCCAGCAGGAACAGGGGATTCATCGTCCACGATGATCAAGTCGATCCGCTCAGGTAGAGATTGCTTGATAACTGAGCGAACTGCTCGACCCAGTATGCCCGGCTTCCGCTGATAGTATGGGATGATGGTGGTAATCACGTTGAATTGTGCACCCGGAGATTGCGCCATACAGGCCTGTCGGCCCGTGCCAAACTTTATCGGCCGAGAAAAAGAGGGCCTTCAGTAACACAAGCGAGCTCGGCTCGCTCTGTTGATCCTATAACCCGCGTTGGCATCAAACCACGCCCGCCTTGAACAGGTCATGCATGTTGAACGCGCCGACGAGCCGTCCGTCTTCGTCGACCACCAGTAGGCCGTTGATGCGGAACTTCTCCATATACTTGACCGCTTCGGCGGCCAACTGCTCGGGCCCGATGGTGTGGGGATGGGGATGCATGACCTGGTCGATCCTCGTCGTGTGGACGTCGATGCGTTTTTCCAACGTGCGGCGGAGGTCGCCGTCGGTGTAGACCCCGAGCAGACGGTCGTCCGCGTCCACCACTGCTGTCATACCCAGGCCCTTGCCGCTCATCTCCAGCAAAGCCTGCACGATCAGAGCGTCCCGCGGCACCTTGGGCAGCCGCTCGCCTTGATGCATCACGTCCGCGACGCGCACCAGCAACCGCCGCCCGAGGCTGCCGCTGGGATGAGAGCGGGCGAAGTCCTCGGCGCTGAAGCCCCGGGCCTTGAGCAGCGCAAGCGCCAGGGCGTCGCCCAAGGCGAGGGCCGCCGTGGTGCTAGAGGTGGGCGCAAGCCCCAGGGGGCCCGCCTCCCGATCGACCGCCGCGTCCAGGTGCACGTCCGCCTGGCGGGCGAGGCTGGAGCGGGGATTGCCGGTCATGGCGATGAGCTTGGCGCCCTGGCGCTTGAGCATGGGCAAGATGAGCAAGATCTCGTTGCTTTCGCCCGAGTTAGAGATGGCGATGACCACGTCATCGGGGGTGATCATGCCCAGGTCCCCGTGGCCCGCCTCCGCCGGATGGACGAAAAAGGCCGGGGTGCCAGTGCTCGCCATTGTGGCGGCGATCTTGCGGGCGATGTGACCGGATTTGCCCATGCCCGTGACCACCACTCGGCCCTTGGATACCAGGATGATGCGCACGGCCTCGACGAAACCCCCATCCAGGCGCCCGATCAGGGCGGTGATGGCCTCGGCTTCCGTGCGCAGCACCTCCTGGGCGACCGCCAGCAGTTCTTCGTCGTTCAGCGCGGGTGTGTGCGCGTTGGGGTTCATGCCGAGAGCTTTTCGAAGTTTAAGGAACGGCGCGGAGTTGAATTTCGGCGGTGACCGTTAAGACCCATCCCCACCCCGACCCTCCCCTTGAAGGAGAGGGGTGCATCCGCAGCGCTATGCTGAGCCGCCTGGCAACGTCGCATTCCTAATGTATCCCGGCACAGAGTCGTAGGGTGCGCCTTGGCGCGCGGCAATCCGCGTGGTGCATTGCCCTTCGCTTCCATGCCTCCTACGTTCCGTCTCCCAATTGTCCCCCTCATGACAGCGGAAAGCCCGCTCACGCCGCGCCGGGCGCCTGGGCTTCCCGCGCGTCCCGCCGGCCGCTCCACCAGGCGTGCAGCCGGTTTAACAGGGGCCAGCGGTAGACGTTGATATGGTACAGAGTGCGCACCCGATCGGTCCAACGGGTGTGCCATTCCATGCATTTTCCATAGAACTCTACCCGCCTGAATCGTTTTGATTCGAACAGGCGACGCAGGGCTTCTTGGCGCATCAGAAACGCTGGGGAGAGATTCTTGTAGGATTCATCGTAGGTCGTCTTCAGCACCACCTGAGTAGCGCCGCCTTCGATGCACAGGTCAACCGCCACCACCTTGTCGTCGAAGCGGTAGCGGTAGATGCGTCCGGCGCCGTTCCGGCAATAGGCTTCCAGCATGTCGCGGTAGAAGCGCCCCTGCACGTTATCAGGGTGAATGGCGGTGCCGCTCGCCGCCTTCCACCCGGCGCTTTCCAGCCGTCCATAGTCCCGGATCGCGTCGGCCACTTCTTCCGCTCGGGTCAGCTCCTCGAGGACGGCCTGGATTCCGTCCGCCTCCAGTTTTGCCCGCTGCCGTCTCATGTTGTGACGCAGGTTTTTCCCCCGGGCCGCCCAGTACTCGTCGAAGGTGCCGGAGATGTCCACCCAGGCGGTCTGGATGTAGTCCAGAGTCCTCATGCGCTCCGAGTCCTCCGGTCGAGGGACGAGGTCAGGGTCCTGCTGGGTGATCCCGAGCAGCAGGGGTGAACCCGGGAGATACCGGATCAGCTCCGCAGCCAACGCCTCCAGTCGCCCATTCGGGTGCACCACCCAGGCGCCTAGGGGAAGCTGGGAGGGCTGGAAAGTCCGCCACATGCCCGCAGACAGGCGGGTTAGCACCCCCATCGCGACGGGCTCGCCTTGCGCCGTGCAGACGGCAATCCTCTCCCGGCCGGTTCCGAAATGGGCGAGGGCCTGGGCGATGAATTCCGAGCCCAGGAACGGCACCGCACGGTTCAACGCGTTCAGACGATCCCAGGCGTTCGCGATGCTGGGAAAGCCGTCCGCCGGCAACAGACTCCATTCCATCACGTGGCGGTCTTTCGACTTGCCTGTAGAGTCTTACGCAATCCCTTGAGATATGCCAAGCAGCCCTCTTCTGCGCTGCCGCGCACCCCTCTCCCCAGGGAAGAGGGGCTGGGGGAGAGGGCAAGCTCAACTGCGCTATCGCGCGTAAGGCCGATTATGCATCTCTCCATGAGAGCTACCTCGAAGCCCCTCAAGGGCGTTGAGTCAACGAAACGCGCCATGCCTTCCGATCTTTTGCGACGGTGCGCTGAAGCGCGCCCTACCAGAACTCAGGGCAAGAAAAGCCCGTTCCATCAGCAGACACGTCTCGTTCATGGCCGGCGCGGAGGCGGGGCTTCCTGGGCCGCCGGGGCGCGAGCACCCGCCGCGGACGCCACTTCGTCCAGCACCTGGGCAAGCTCCCGTGTCCGCTCCAAGCGGGATGCGTTTTTCACCTTGCCGGGATCCGCCACGGGGAGGCTTCCCCGGGCGAGCCGAGCGAGGAACTCCGGCAGCGCCCGGGCAATTTCCTCCTTCGACTCCATGGGGACCACCAGGCCAGCCCGGTGGCGGTGGATCAGGCTCGCCGTGTCTCCTTGGGGGTCGGTCAAGGCCAGCACCGGCTTTGCGCACCGGAGATATTCGTAGAGCTTGGCCGGGATCTGGTCGTTGCAGCCCCGGGATTGCAGGATGAGGAGCGCGTCCGCCCGCAGCATCTCGGCGAGGGCCTCCCGGTAAGGCACGGGAGGCAAAAGCTCGACGCAGGGCTCGATGGAGTATTTCGCCGCAAGCCGGCGCAGCAGCGCTTCGTGCACCGCCGCCCGGAAGCGCAGGCGGAAACGGTTCGCGTCGATCTTGCCGCTGGCCACGAGTTCGCCGAGGGCGGCTAGCAGGGGATCGGGGTTGCGCTCGGAAGGATAAATGACCCCGCTGTGCAGCAAAGTGACCCGGCCGGGATTGAGCGGTTGCGTCCGGTCCGTTTCCGCTTCCACCGCCGCGAAGATGGCCTCGTCGTAGCCGTTCTCGATCACGAACACGCGGCTTCTCTCGATGCTCGGGTAGCGTTGCTGGTACATGCGGGCGGCGCCGGGGGTGACGAAGACGAAGGCCGACCCCCGGTCGAAGACGCGTTCTTCTACCCGCTTGAAGCTCTGCCAGGTTTTCGGGTCGCTGGGGTAGCCGTCCTGCGCCATCGGGTCGCGGAAGTCCGCCACCCAGGGCAGGCCGGTCAGCTTCGCCAGGGTGGCGCCGATCAGGTGGGCGGTGGCGATGGGATAGGTGGACCAGATGACGTCCGGCCGGTGGCGCCGGATGAGGCGCAGTCCCGCCGGCACCGCCCCCAGCCACCAACTCACCCACCGGTCGGGCCGCGCGAGGAACGCCGGATAGCGGCGCAGGAGGGAGAGGTGCCGCGCGGTGTTGAGGGCGAAGGCCCGCTCGACGACGGTGTCCGGGGGAACCGCCGCGAGCTGATCGTCGCTCACCGTCTCGTAGGCCCGGGGGTGGGCCGTCAACACCAGGGAGGACCAGCCGAACTTGGGCAGGTAGCGCACGAAATTCAACGTGCGATGGATCCCGCTCGAGCCCATCAAGGGCGGGAAGTGGAAGGCGATCATCAAGACTTTTTTCAAGGCTTCACGCGCTCGAAGGTCCGCCCCAGGCGATCGACCAGCGCATCGAGATGCTCCCGGGACAAATCCTGGTGGCACGGCAACTGAAACACGTGCCTCGACCACGGCAGCCCGTGATCGCCGGGGAGGGCCGGCGTGCCCGGCCACAGCCAGTCCCAACGGAACACGGGGAAGCGCTCGGCCTTGAGGAGCGCGTAACGGCCGTCGGGGTTTTCCACCCACAGGGGGAACACGTAGGGCACGGCGGTGGGCGGCAGTTCGGGCAGCAAGGGCCGCGCGCCGGGAAAATGCTCGAAACGTCTGGCGAGATAGGCGTAATTTTCCCGCCGCCTGGTCACGATGCGCTCGCGGCTCGCCCGGCGCGCGAGCCAACGGCAGACCCGGGTGGGACGGTGGTCGGCGAGCCGCTGGTCGAATTGGGCCAAGAGTTCGCTTTCGGTGGTACGCGGTGCATCGACTCCGTTGGAAGACTCCGCCCGCCTGCGATGGAGGAAGCTGTTTCTCACCCCGAAGGCCATCGAGAGCACCGTGTTGAGTCCCCACAGCCGGTCATGATCCACCCCCGTCTCCACCATGTTGGCGAGACTCCGCACCTCGGCCAGCGCTTCGCGGCGCTTCAATCCCACCCCGTTCAGCGGGCGCCGGGTGGAGACGAGGCAGCCGCCTTCGGGCACGGGAAAAAACTTCGTGAGGCTCGCGATGGCGAGATCCCCCCAACTTCCCACCGTGCGCCCGTCGGTTTCACCGAAAAGGGCGTGGGCGCAATCTTCGATGAGGGTGATGCCCCGGCGATCGCAGAAGGCCCGCACTTCCCCGAGGGGCTGGGGAAAGCCGAAGTAGTGCACCGCCAGCATGGCTCGCACGCCGGCCGTATCGAGGCCCTCGAGGGCCGCCAGGTCCGCGCTTCCCGAGCTGGTGATAGGGTAGTACACGGGCCGCGCCCCTGCGGCGACCGCCGGCGCCACCATGGTGGTGCAGTGGTAGGTGGGCAGCAGGACCCGGTCGCCGGGGCCCACGCCCAGGGCTTTGAGGGCGAGGCCGATGGCCGCCCGGCCGCTGGTGGTAAAGACCAGGCCCGGCAGGTCCAGCAGGGTAGGCAGCGGGGCCCTGCTGTCCCCGGCAAAGGTCTGCCAGCCGAACACCGGCAGTTTGGGAATGGGAAAGGCCTTGGAAGCGGAAGGCAAGGGATGCGGCCTCGCAGTCACAGGGCTCGAGGGGCTCCAACGGGTTCAGACGCCATGATAGAAGGCTTCCTGCCAGGGCGAGTTTAAATTTTATTAATCCTGGGCGCATGGCCTGCCGGATAAGGCTTACAGCCCGCCAGCTCGCCTATAATACGCCTTCCGAAGGGTGCCTTCGCCTCCTATTTCCTCGAATCAGCCACGGGGCTTAAGCTCATGAGCGTGCCTCCTTCCGACATCGCAACCTCGGACGTTCAACACCAGGTGCTCCACATCCTCGACCAGGTGCTGAGCCTGCGGGGGCGCGCGGCGGGCTTCACGGCGTCCACGCGGCTTTTGGGCAACATCCCCGAACTCGATTCCATGGCGGTGGTGGCGGTGATCACGAGCTTGGAGGAGCACTTCGGCTTCGTCGTGGCCGACGACGAGATCGACGGATCTACCTTCGCCACCGTGGGGAGCCTCACCGCCTTTGTGGAAGGCAAGCTCGCCCAAGGTTGAGGCTTGTCCCCCATCGATTCCCGGTGCCTGTTCGCCCCCCTCGCCACCGGGCCCCGCTTTTGCCTCCTGCACCGTCCCGCGGCTGGCAACCCCCGGGGGGTCGTCCTCTACCTGCATCCCTTCGCCGAGGAGATGAACAAGTGCCGCCGCATGGCGGCCCTCGGCGCCCAGGCCCTGGCGGCGGCGGGGTTCGCGGTGCTCCAGGTGGATCTCCTGGGATGCGGTGACAGCCCGGGGGATTTCGGCGAGGCCACCTGGGACGGCTGGCTGGAAGACGCCCGGGCGGCAGCAGACTGGCTGGCGCGGGAGCAGGGATCGCCCGTGGGCTGGCTGTGGGGATTGCGGGCCGGATGCCTCTTGGCCGCGGAAGCCTCGCGCCGCATCGAAAGCGTGAACGGCTTGCTGTTGTGGCAGCCGGTGGCGAGCGGTGCCCAACACCTAGCCCAGTTTTTGAGGCTCAAGAGCGCGAACGCGCTGCTGGCCTCGGGGTCGGCCTCCCGCCGTGACGACTTGAGGCGCAAGCTTGTTGAAGAAGACCAGCCCGTCGAAGTGGCGGGTTACACCCTTACCCCTGCCCTTGCCCGGGGGCTTGAGCACGCCACCCTGGAGATCGGGGCGCAGGTGAAGCGCATCGTTTGGCTCGAGGTTTCCGCAACAACTCCGCCAGTCCTGAGTCCCGCCGCGGGGCAGCGCATCGCCCGGTGGCAAGAGGAGGGGCTGCGGGTCGCGGCTCACGCCGTGGCGGGGCCGCCCTTCTGGCAAACCGTGGAGGTGAGCGAGTGCCCGGCCCTGGTGGAGGCGACGATCAGCGCATTGCGGGCAAGCGGGGCATGACCGTCGAAGAGCTGCCCTTTTTTTTCTCCTGCGGCGGCGAGTCCCTGCTCGGAATCATCGCCCGGCCATCCCGTCCGGCGCCGGTCGGGGTGCTCGTGATCGTGGGTGGCCCCCAGTACCGGGTAGGCAGCCACCGTCAGTTCCTGCTTTTGAGTCGCATGCTCGCCGCCCACGGTGTGCCCTGTATGCGCTTCGACTACCGGGGCATGGGAGACAGCACTGGGCCTGCGCAAGGCTTCGAGCAAGCGCTGCCCGACGTGGGCGTCGCCATCGACGCCTTCATGGACCGGCTGCCCGGGCTGGAGCAAGTGGTGCTGTGGGGACTGTGCGACGCCGCCTCCGTCGCCTGCCTGTACGCGCCCAGCGACGCCCGGGTGGCGGGGCTCGTCCTGTTGAATCCCTGGGTGCGCACCGAGGCGACCGCTGCGGCCACCTACTTGAAGCACTACTACGCCCGGCGGCTTTGGGATCGGGATTTCTGGATGAAGCTCGCCCGGGGAGAGTGGCGCCCGACGGAGTCGCTCGGCGCCTTCGCCCGGCTCGTGGGCAAAGCGCTGCGACCCAAAGAGCAGGACGGGGAAGATGGCGCATCATCCCTGGCTACCGCTCCGGGCCCAGGGAGCCTTCCCGACCGTATGGCCGCCAGTCTCGCTCGATTCCGGGGACCGGTGCTTTTCATGCTAAGCGGGAACGACTACACCGCCAAGGAATTCATGGACGTGGCGCGGGTGTCGAAGCGTTGGACCACGGCGCTCGCCGCGTGTCGAGTCGCCTGGAAGCAGCTGCCGGAGGCGGACCATACCTTCTCCAGCGCCGCCCACCGGGATCAGGTGGCCGCGTGGACACTGGAATGGGTTCGGGCAATCCGTCGGGTGCGTTAAGTGGAGCCTGCCTGCGCCCCACGGGCCGCGGCAGGCAGGCGAAACGCACCATCCACCGAAGGGTCGAAATCCCACGAACGGTGCGCTCAAGAGCACCTTAACCCCGCTTTAGAAGTCCCAGCCGAGACGGTTTCTCCTACCCATCCCCCTCCCGGACTCCCCCTTGAGGGGAGAGGATGACGGGGGCATGCCGGGCCGCGGACGGGCTGGGGTGGGGATGGGTTTCATGGGGTAACGAGAAATCCTATGCACGGCCAAACACGTCCACTTGCTCGCAAAAGCGCCGTCCGGCTGCGCCGAAGCATGACCGACGCAGAAAGAAAGCTTTGGCATCGCATACGGCGCGAACAACTGGGGGTGAAGTTCCGCCGTCAGCACCCATTCGAAAATTACATCCTCGATTTCGTGTGCCTGGAGCAAAAACTGATTGTCGAAGTGGACGGATCGCAACACGCCCAGGCCCTCGCCCAGGATGCGGCACGCACCGCGGCGCTCGAAGCGGCAGGGTTTCGAGTGCTTCGCTTCTGGAACAACGAAGTGCTGCAGGAGACGGAGGCCGTGCTCGAGCGCATCTTGCAGGCGTTGCACCCATCCCCTTCCTGTCCTTCCCCTTGAAGGGGAAGGAACTTTCTAACTTCTTCCTGCGCCGCCAGTGGCGGGCGCCGCGGCGCATGGAGCGCGTTTCCTCCCCTTCAAGGGGGCGGAGCGGGGGTTTCGCAGAGCACTGCTCTGCGCCCACAGGCACCCATCCCCCTCCCGGCCTCCCCCTTGAAGGGGGAGGAGGACACGAGCCTGCCGGGCCGTGGACGGGCTGGGGTGGGGATGGGGTCCCCTCCCCTTCAAGGGGAGGGTCAGGGTGGGGATGGGTTTCGAGGTTTGCCGCTTTACGGCTCTTGTGCCCGATGCACCTATCTCCCCTTCTCGGCTTCCCTTTTGAAGGCGAGGAGGTTTTCGCGTCACCGAAGGCTTTACAGTTTCATCGGCGCCTGTGAAACGCTCACCTTATCCATCGCCTCCGCCGTTGGCGTCTGACCGCGCAGCCACAGGCTAAAGGTCGAGCGTGGCCGGCGTGACGTCCGTGTGCAGAAAGTCCTCTCCCTCGAACAGCAGCGGCTCGCCCGCTACCTCGGCAAGCGCGTAGGCAAAGCAGTCGCCGAAAGAAGCGCTTGGAGTTTCGGCCGAGGTGGCTTAACCCATCCGATGGCGGGCAAGGTAAGCGTCCATCTGCGCCGCCGGCATGGGGCGGCTGAAGAAAAACCCCTGCATTACGTCGCATCCCAGCCCCGCGAGGGACTCCAGGTGCTCGGCCCGTTCCACGCCCTCGGCCACGAAGCCAAGGCCGAACCCCCGGGCGATGCCGATCATCGCCGCCACGATGGCATGGCTTTCCCGCTTTTGCCCGAGATCGCGCACGAAGGCCTGATCGATCTTGATGGCGCTGATGGGCAGCGACTGCAGGTAGGCCAGGGACGAGTAGCGGGTGCCGAAGTCGTCGATGGCGATGCCCACCCCGTGCTCCCTCAAGAGCGCCGCCTTGCGCGCCACCGCGTCCACGTCCTCGATGAGCACGTTCTCCGTGATCTCCACCTCCAGGGCGTGGGGCGGCAGGCGATGCCGCTCCACCGCGCCGATCACCCGCTCCACCAGGTCGATGCGGTCGAACTCCCGGGGCGAGAGGTTGACCGCCACCCCCAGGTCGGCGAAGCCTCCCGCGCGCCAGCGCTCAAGCTGGGCGCAGGCTGACTGGAGTACGAAGTCGCCGATGGCGTGGACCAGCCCCGTCTCCTCGGCGATGGAGATGAAGCGGCCCGGCGCCAGCAGGCCGTGGACCGGGTGGCGCCAGCGCAGCAGGGCCTCGACCCGCTCGATGCCGCCGGTGCGCACGTTGTGGATCGGCTGGAAGTGGAGCTCCAGCTCGGCCCGTTGCAGGGCGCCGCGCAGGTCGTTCTCGAGCTGGATGCGCTCGCTGAAGGAAGCGCTCATGTCCGGGGAGAAGAAAGCGGCGGCGTTCTTGCCCCGGCGCTTCACGTGGTACATGGCGATGTCGGCGTTGCGGATCAGGTCTTCCTCGCTCGTCCCGTCCTCGGGGTGCACGGCGATACCGATGCTCACGCCGATGGTGAATTCCCCGTCGCCCAGGAAGAAGGGCTGGTTCAGCTCGTGAAGGATTTTCTTCGCCACGGCCAGGGCGTCTTCCCGGGCTTCCAGGTCGGGGACCAGGGCCAGGAACTCGTCGCCGCCGATGCGGGAGAGGGTGTCAGTGCTGCGCAGGCATTTGCGCAGGCGCGCCGCGGTGTGCTGCAGCAGCAGGTCGCCTTTCAGGTGGCCGTAGGTGTCGTTCACCAGCTTGAAGCGGTCCAGGTCCACGAAGAGCACCCCGAGCCGGCGCTGGTGGCGCCGGGCGTGGGCGATGGCCTGCTTCAGGCGGTCCAGGAACAGGGCCCGGTTGGGCAGCCCCGTCAGGGCGTCGTGGTAGGCGTGGAAAGCGATGATCTGCTCGGCGCGCTTTCGCGCCGTGATGTCCCGCGCCACCCCGTAGGTACCGACGAAGCGCCGCGCCAGGGGCGCGCCTTCGGCGCCCGGGCCGTAGAGGCCCACCGCGCTCACCGACACGATCACTGAGGCAGGTTCCGCCGGGCCGCTGTCCTGGACGGGTTTTCCCTTGAACCTCAGCTCCACGTTGCGGGTGGCCCGCTCCCCCATGCGGCGTTCGTGGAACACCCGGGCCGCGCGGGCCAGGTCGTCCTCGTGGACGATGGTCGAGTAGTGGGCACCCGTGAGCTCTTCCCTGGAGTAGCCGAGCAGGGTGCCGAAGCGCTCGTTCACGTACCAGAAACGGCCCTCGGGGTCCACGGCGAAGATCAGGTCCGGCGAGTGGTCCACCAGGGAGCGATAGAGGCGCTCGGAGTGCTCCAGCCGCGCCCGCATGAGGCTGTTCTCCAGGGCGAGTCGGCGCGCCGTCAGGGCGTTGTCCACGCTGCGCTGGAGCGCCGCGGGCTCGAAGGGTTTGCGGATGTACTCGTGGGCCCCGAGCCGCAGGGCGGCGATGGCGGAGTCGATGCTGTCGTCGCCGCTCACCACGATGACCATGACCTTGAGCCCTGCCTCCCGGGCTCGGCGCAGGACCTCCAGCCCGGTCATGTCGGGCAGGTTGATGTCGAGGAGCACGACGTCCACGGGCTCCCGGGCGAGCAGCTCCACGGCGGCAGCGCCCGTGTCCACGGCCCGCACCTCCCGCGCCTCGCCGGCGATCAGGGCCAGGATGGCATTGCGCACGGAGGCGTCGTCCTCCACCACCAGGAGCCGCAAGGGCTCCGGCGCCGCCTCCGGCAGGGAGGGCCACTGGGGCAGGCCATCAATGATCGGCATGAGCGAACCAGCTCGAGCGGGCGAAGGTCTGGGCCGACGGGGGGTCCTGGGTCATGGAATCGCTTTCATCCGGTCATCGAAAGAACCGTTTCTACTTTTACCCCTGGGTGATCCGGGGAAGGAGGATGCGCACGGTGGTGCCCGCGCCCACCCGGCTGTGGCAGGCCAGGTGACCCCCCATAGTCTTGACCAATGCCAGCGAGTTGGCCAGCCCCACCCCCCGGCCCGCCAGGGCGGCTTCGGCGGGCGGGGTGAAAAGGGTGGCGAGCTTCTCCGGAGCGATGCCCGGCCCGGTGTCGGCGAGCGCGATCTCCACCATCATCTGGCCCTCGTAGTTGACCAGGTCCGAGGTGGTGATCCGCAGCCGGCCGCCCTCCGGCACGGCTTCGGAGGCGTTCTTCAGCAGGTTGAGCAACACCTGCTTAAGCATGCGGGCGTCGGTGCGCACGGGCGGCAGTCCCCGGTCCAGCTCCAGGTCGACCCGAATGCCCCGCTGGGCGAACAGGGGTTCCCGGTAAACCAGAAGGAACTCCTCCACCATGCGGTTGATGTCGATGAGCCCTCCTTCCGGGGCGGCCTCTTCCTCGGGCTGGCCCATGCGCTCCAGCAGCCGGGCGACCCGGTCGATCTCGTGACCGACCATTTCCAGATCTTTTTCCACGTTCTCCCCGGCCCTCGTACGGCCGCGGGCGATCTCCAGATAGGTCTTGAGGGCGGAAAGGGGATTGCGCGCTTCGTGGACCAGGCGCCGGATGGAAGCCTGCAAGGCCTCCAGGGGAAGGGCTTCGGCCGGACCGGCTTCCTTCCTCCCGCGGCGAGCCGCGGCGGCCAGCTTGCGGGCCACTTCTTCCAGCAAGGGCAGGATCTCCTCGAACTCCGCCGCCTGCAACGCCGGGACGGGAAGCACCAACACCCCCCGGGCAGGGGCACCCGCCTCCTTCAACGGCAGGGCGGCGAGGGCTTCCGCCCCTAGGGCCCGGGCGATCTGCACATCCAGGCCCATGAGCCGCTTAAGGCCTCCCGCCTCGTAGGAGACGACGGTGGTGCCCTCCCGGGCCGCCCGGGCCACCAGGCTATGGGCCACGGCAGGGGAGAGATCGAGCTGGAAACGGGCCACCTCCCCGCTTTCCACCTTCCATCCGGGCCAGACGGCCTCGCCTTCGGCGGGTAGGAAAAGGAGGAAACGCTTGATCCCCGCCACGGCGGCCAGCAGGGGCATGAGCGTTCCCAATCCCAGGGGAACCCGGTCCAGGGCCTGCAAGGGAACCGTCAGCTCGAGTTGGAGGGCGTCCTCCAGCACCTGCTCCAGCAGGGAGGCGGCCGCCGAGGCCATGGGGGGCGGCCCCTGGGATCCGCCCTGGGGTTCGCCCGCAGCCCGGACGGGTTCTTCTCTTTGCGGCGGGATCCTGTCCCGCGCTTCCGGCCGCCTCGCCTCCTCCACCACCCGCCCCACCAGGGTCTCGGTGAGCGCCCGGGTGTCGACGAAAGAGCGGGAAATGGCCTCTTCCTCGTAGCGGGGCGGCGGCAGCGTCGCCAGGTTCAGGCCTCGCAACACCGCTTCGAATGCCCGCGCGGCGCGCTCCAGGGCGGTCTGCACCGACGCTGCGGGAATTCCCAGCAAATCCGCCGCGAGCCCCCGCCGGCTTTCGGAGGCGGGCTGCCGCACCAGGGACTCGGCCGAGCGGACGATGCGCACCAGCAGGTGGGTCCCCTCCAGCTCCACGCCCGGGGCGTGATGGAGCAGGACCGCGTCGCGCAAGGGGAAGGGAAGGTCGAGCCCATCCAAGAATCGGGCGCCGATATCGGCGTGAATCGTGCCGAGCCGCCCCGCCTGTTCGGGGATGCCTTCCGTTTCGGCCCACGCCTTCTGGTCCACCAGGGAGCGGAAGGTATCGGGCACGGCGGTCGCCAGCAGCAGCGCGCCCGAATCGTGTAGGAGTCCGGCCAGGTGAGCCTCCTCCTGGCTTTCGTAGCCCGCCGCCTCCGCCAAGGCCCGGGCGATGAGGGCAACTCGCACGCAATGGCTCCAGTAGCCGCCCAGCGCCTCGGGGGAGAGAGGGGCCCGGCGGGGGGTCAGGGACGCCCGGGCCGCGCTCAACAAGAGGGCCCGGACGGCCTCGTGTCCCAGGGCGGCAATGCGCCGCTCCATGGACGGGGCGCCCCCGGCCCCGGCAGAGAACGCCATGCTAGCACCGGCCTCTAGCACCCGCAGGGCCAGGACCGGCTCCAGCAGGAGCCACTCGGCCGTTTTGTTCGTCTCCGTCCCTTCCCGGTGGGCCTTGAGCGCCCGGTCGATCACCTGGGGTAGGGCCGGCAGGCGGATGATCCGGGTCCGCCGGACCACCGAATCGACGAGCCGGGCCTCCAGCTCGGAGACGTGACTGGACCCGCCCGTGGATTCCTCGGGCGGCTCTGGATTCTGCTTCGGCGGGGAAGGGCGCGTGCTACCCACTCGATCCTCGCCCCCAGGGGATTCCAGGAAGACCGAAGCCCCGGCGGCGGGTCCCGGAGGCAAATCCGGCCATGACGGTGGTAAAGGGTTCAGCGAGGCCGGCGCCCATGCCCCGGCCCGGCGCCGCCCTGACTGCGGTGAGCGCCCGGGCAGCGCCCGGTCCCGAAATCATGACGAACCCCCACTTGTAGCGTTTATAAGTTTTTAACGAAGCGCCGCGAAGACGCTTCCTCTTATGGCTCGCCAAGCGTCATGAACCGAAGACGCTCGACCCTCTCCCCGCCCTCTCTCCCTCTCTCCCAGCAGAAGAGGGGAACGGGATGGCGGTGAATGGCCGGTTAGCCATTCCATTCACCGCGGGCTCAAATGGAACCCGCCCCGTGGGCCGGCTTCGCGAGGCAAGAAAACCGGTGGCCTAGCCCCAAGCTTGGCCCAAAGGGGTCCTCCCATCAAGCATAAGCTCTGAAAATTAAGTTAATTTTTGTGGAGATGGCACCGGCGGGCGGGCTCCGAGCCGGGCTACTCGACGGTCACAGACTTGGCCAGATTGCGCGGCTTGTCCACGTCGGTGCCTTTCTGCAATGCCACGTGGTAGGCCAGGAGCTGGAGCGGGAGCACGTGCAGGATGGGGCTGAGCAGCCCCGCATGGTCGGTCATCTGGATGATGTGCACGCCCTCGCTCTCCTGGATCTGGCTGTCGGCGTCGGCGAAGACGTAGAGTTCCCCGCCACGGGCCCGCACCTCCTGGAGGTTGGATTTGAGCTTCTCCAGCAGGAGGTCGTTGGGCGCCACCGCCACCACCGGCATGTTCCGGTCCACCAGGGCCAGCGGCCCGTGCTTGAGCTCCCCGGCGGGATAGGCCTCGGCGTGGATGTAGGAGATTTCCTTGAGCTTGAGCGCCCCCTCCATGGCGATGGGATAGTGGATGCCGCGGCCGAGGAACAGGGCATGCTCCTTTTCGGCGAATCGCTGGGACCACTCCACGATCCTGGGCTCCAGCTCCAGGATCCGGGAGAGCGCCGAAGGCAAGTGCCGGAGCGCCGCGATGTGCCGCCTTTCCTCCTCGGGGGTGAGCCGACCGCGCAGCTTGGCCAGCACCAGGGTGAGCAAGAACAGAGCGGCCAACTGGGTGGTGAAGGCCTTGGTGGAGGCGACCCCGATCTCCGGGCCCGCCCGGGTGAGGAAGCGCAGGTCCGCCTGGCGGATGAGGGCGCTTTCCGGCACGTTGCAGATGGCCAGGGTGTGCCGGTGTCCCAGGGCCTTGGCGTGGCCGAGGGCCGCCAGGGTGTCGGCGGTCTCCCCCGACTGGGAGATGGCCACCACCAGGGCGTCAGGGTCGGGGACGCTGTCCCGGTAGCGGTATTCGCTGGCGATCTCCGGATTGCAGGGGATGCGGGCGACCCGCTCGATCCAGTAGCGGGCCACCAGGCCGGCGTGGAAGCTGGTGCCGCAGGCGACGATGGTGACGGCGTTCACCCGCGCCAGCACCTCCTGGGCATCCACGCCGAAGAGCTGGGGCGAGAGGGAGGAGGCGCCGGTCACCATCTCCAGGGTCGCCGCCACCGCCCCCGGCTGTTCGAAGATCTCTTTCTGCATGAAGTGGCGGTAATGCCCCAGCTCCACCGCGTCGGCGGTCAACTGGGACAGGTGCACCGGTCGCTCCACCGCGTGGCCCGCCGCGTCCACGATCCGGTAGCGGTCGAGTCCCAGCTCGGCCACGTCCCCTTCCTCCAGGTAAATCATGCGCTGGGTTACCTGGAGCAGGGCGGAGGCGTCGGAGGCAGCGAAGTTTTCCCCCTCGCCCAGCCCCAGCAGCAGGGGCGCCCCCTGGCGCGCCACTACCAGCCCCTCGGGCTCGTCCGCCGAGACGACGGCGATGGCATAGGCGCCGTGGAGCTCGGCCACCGCCCGGCGGGTGGCGTCGAACAGGCTCTCGCCCTTGCGCAAGTAATGCTCGATCAAGTGAGCGATGACCTCGGTGTCGGTGTCGGATACGAACGCGTAGCCGGCCTCCGTCAGCCGCCGGCGGATGGCCTCGTGGTTCTCGATGATGCCGTTGTGCACCACCGCCAGGCCGTTGCCGCTCACGTGGGGGTGGGCGTTTCGCTCGGTGGGGGCGCCGTGGGTCGCCCAGCGGGTATGGGCGATGCCCAGGCGGCCGTTCAGGCCCTCTGCCGTCGCCCGCCGGGCGAGCTCCGCCACCCGGCCCACGCTCCTCAGCCGCTTAAGCCCGCCGTCGATGACGGCAAGCCCCGCCGAGTCATAGCCGCGGTACTCCAGGCGGCGCAAGCCCTCCAGCAGGATGGGCACCACGTTTCGCCGCGCTACGGCGCCTACGATTCCGCACATGTCAGGAAAAGATCAAGGAAGTCAAAAACCCCGGACCCACTCTTTCCAGCCTCACTTTTCGCCTTTTTTCACCGGCCGTTTCCAGTTCTCCACCGTCACCTGGGGCGCGCGGGAGAGGGTGAGCTTGCCGGGCGGGGCGTCCCGGGTGAGGGTGGTGCCGGCCCCCAGGGTCGCCCCCTTGCCCACCCTGACCGGGGCCACGAGCTGGGTGTCGGAGCCGATGAAGGCTTCGTCCTCGATTACCGTGCGGTGCTTCTGGGCCCCATCGTAGTTGCAGGTGATGGTGCCGGCGCCGATGTTCACGTCACGACCCACGGCGGCATCTCCCACGTAAGCTAGATGATTGGCCTTGCTCCCCCGGCCGATTTCGCTGTTCTTGACTTCGACGAAATTGCCGATGTGCACCTCCTCGGCCAGGCGCGCCCCCGGACGCAGCCGGGCGTAAGGACCGATGCGGCAGTCGTCGCCCACCTCGGCCCCTTCGATCAGGGTGTAAGGCAGCACTTCCACCCGGGCGCCGATGCGGGTGTCTCGCAGGACGGCGTAGGGCCCCACCCGGGTGTGGTCCCCCAGCAGGACGTTCCCCTCGAACACGCAGCCCACATCGATCACCACCTCGCGCCCGCAGGTGAGCTCGCCGCGGACATCGATGCGCTCGGGGTCCAGCAGGGTCACCCCTTGCGCCATCAGGCGCTCCGCCTGCCGCCGCTGGTAGCGGCGCTCGAGGGTCGCGAGCTCGCGCTTGCTGTTGACTCCGAGGACTTCTTCCACCGTCTCCGGCTGCACGGTGGCGACCGGGAAGCCTTCCTCCACCGCCATTTTCACCACGTCGGTGAGATAGTACTCGCCTTGGGCGTTGTCGGTACCGAGCCGCGCCAGCCACTGGGCGAGCCTGCGGGCGGGCGCCGCCAGGATGCCGGTGTTGATCTCCCGGATCGAGCGCTCCCGGGCCGAGGCGTCCTTGTGCTCCACGATGCGCACCACCTGCCCGGCGCTGTCGCGCACGATGCGCCCATACCCCGCCGGGTCGTCCACTTCGGCCGTGAGCAGGGTGAGCCGCTCGTCGGCTCGCCCTTCCAGCATGCGCCGTAGGGTCGCCTCCCCGATGAGGGGCACGTCGCCGTAGAGCACCAGGACCACGCCGGTGCGATGCAAGTGGGGCAGCGCGGTCGCCAGGGCGTGGCCGGTGCCGAGCTGGGGCTCCTGGCGCACGAAAACCGCGTCGCAGCCGGCGAGGGCCTCGGGCACCTGCTCCCCTCCGTGGCCATAGACCACGCAGAGGGTCCGGGGCTCGAGCCGCCGGGCGGTCTCCATCACGTGGGCGAGCAGCGGCCGTCCCGCCAGGGGATGGAGCACCTTGGGCAGCCGGGAATGCATGCGGGTCCCTTTGCCGGCGGCGAGGATGGCGATGTCGAGGGCGGTCATGGCGAAAGCAAGAGCAAGAACGATGCCTGTCAATCTTCGAGGCTCGGTCCCGGCTTGCCGCGAGCTCGAAGCACCCTAGGCAGTATAAGTGACGAAGGCAGCCTGCAGGCTGCCTTCCGTAGACTCGGGAGGGGGCAAAAAAATTACCCTTTGCGCGCCTTGCGCAGCCTCTGGATCGCGGCGAGCTGGGCGGCGGCTTCGGCCAGCTCCGCCTGGGCCTTGGCGATCTCCAGCTTGGAGGTCTTGTTCTGCAGCGCCTCCTCCGCCGCTCGCTTCGCCTCCAGCGCCTTGGCCTCGTCCAGGTCGGCGGCGCGCACCGCGGTGTCCGCCAGCACGGTCACACCGCTCGGCTGGACCTCCAGAATGCCGCCCGAGACCACCACCATCTCCTCCTCGTCCTTGAGCGGCACCTTGATGCGCAGTGCCCCCGGCTTGATCCGGGTGAGGAGCGGCGTGTGGCGCGGGTAGATGCCAAGCTCCCCCATCTCGCCCGGCGCCACCAGGAACTCGGCGGGGCCGGAATAGATGGACTCCTCCGCGCTTACCACTTCCACGTGCATAGTGGTTCCCATGGAGCCTCCTTACTGGAGCGTCTTCGCCTTCTCGAACGCTTCGTCGATGGTGCCCACCATGTAGAACGCCTGCTCCGGCAGATGATCGCACTCGCCGTTGACGATCATCTTGAAGCCGCGGATGGTCTCCTTGAGGGGCACGTACTTGCCGGGGCTGCCGGTGAACACTTCGGCGACGAAGAAGGGCTGGGACAGGAAGCGCTGGATCTTGCGGGCCCGGGCCACCACCAGCTTGTCCTCGGGGGAGAGTTCGTCCATGCCCAGGATGGCGATGATGTCGCGCAGCTCCTTGTAGCGCTGCAGGGTCGCCTGCACGGCGCGGGTAGTGTTGTAGTGCTCCTCCCCGATCACGTTGGGGTCCACCTGGCGCGAGGTGGAGTCCAGGGGGTCCACGGCGGGGTAAATCCCCAGGGCGGCGATGTCCCGGGAGAGCACCACGGTGGCGTCCAGGTGGCCGAAGGTGGTGGCGGGCGAGGGATCCGTCAGGTCGTCCGCCGGCACGTACACCGCCTGGATCGAGGTGATGGAGCCTGTCTTGGTGGAGGTGATGCGCTCCTGGAGCCTGCCCATCTCCTCGGCGAGGGTGGGCTGGTAGCCCACGGCGGAGGGCATGCGGCCGAGCAACGCCGACACCTCCGTTCCAGCGAGCGTGTAGCGGTAGATGTTGTCGATGAACAGCAGCACGTCCCGGCCCTCGTCGCGGAAGTATTCGGCGATGGTGAGGCCGGTCAGCCCGACCCGCAGCCGGTTGCCGGGGGGCTCGTTCATCTGGCCGTAGACCAGGGCCACCTTGTCCAGCACCTGGGATTCCTTCATCTCGTGGTAGAAGTCGTTGCCCTCCCGGGTACGCTCGCCGACGCCGGCGAACACCGAGTAGCCGGAATGCTCGATGGCGATGTTGCGGATCAGCTCCATCATATTGACGGTCTTGCCCACGCCGGCCCCGCCGAAGAGTCCGATCTTGCCCCCCTTGGCGAAGGGGCAGATCAGGTCGATCACCTTGATGCCGGTCTCCAGCAACTCCTGGGAAGGGGAGAGCTCCTCGAAGCTGGGCGCCTTGCGATGGATGGGCATGGTCTTGTCGGCGCCGATGGGGCCGGCCTCGTCGATCGGGCGGCCCAGCACGTCCATGATGCGCCCCAAGGTCTTGGGCCCGACCGGTACCGAGATGGGGGCGCCGGTGTTCTTCACCTTCATGCCGCGGCGCAGGCCGTCGGAGGAACCGAGGGCGATGGTGCGCACCACCCCGTCGCCCAACTGCTGCTGCACCTCCAGGGTCAGCCCGATCTCGTCCATGGTGAGGGCGTCATAGACGCGGGGCATGTGCTCGCGGTCGAACTGGACGTCCACCACCGCGCCGATGCACTGGACAATCGTTCCTTCGGTCATGGTCCTTTCCTCAAAGCGATGAAACCCTGCTCACCGGGGCGGGCGCCGCCGGCACCTCGTTCACGAGATCGCCGCCGCGCTTTCGGCGATCTGGTCTCGTCGTAACGCTCGCTGCCGCTCACGTTAGCCTCGCCCGATCGTCAGCGGCGCCTCCTCACGAGATCGCCGCCGCGCTTTCGGCGATCTGGTCTCGTCGTAACGCTCGCTGCCGCTCACGTTAGCCTCGCCCGATCGTCAGCGGCGCCTCCTCACGAGATCGCCGCCGCGCCGCTGACGATCTCCGAAATCTCCTTGGTGATGGCCGCTTGCCGGGTCTTGTTGTAGATCAGGGTCAGCTCGTCGATCAGGTTCCCCGCGTTGTCGGAGGCCGCCTTCATGGCCACCATGCGAGCGCTCTGCTCCGAGGCCATGTTCTCCACCACGTATTGGTACAGCTCGGCCTCGGTGGCGCGGGTGAACACCGCATCGAGCAGCGGCCTAGCCTCCGGCTCGTAGAGGTAATCCCACAGCCCCGTGCCGGCCAAGCCGGCGATCGGCTTGCCCTCGTAGTCGGTGATCTGCTGGGGAATGGGCAGCATCTGGGCCTGCACCGGCTCCTGGCGCATGGTGTTGACGAAGCGGTTGTAGAAGGCGTACAGCTCGTCGATGCGGCCCTCGCTGTAACTATCCAGCAACACCTTGACCGGCCCGATCAGCTTCTCCAGGTGGGGCGTGTCGCCCAGGTTGACGACGTGGGAGACGATGTTGGCGCCCATGCGCTGCATGAAGCCGAAGCCCTTGTTGCCGATGGCGCACACGTCGATCTCGATCCCTTGCGCCTGCCACTCCTTCATCTGGTTCACCGCCAGGCGCAACACGTTGGTGTTCAGGCCCCCGCACAGCCCCTTGTCCGAGGTGACCACGATGATGCCCACCCGCCGCACCGTCTCCCGCTTGATCAGGAACGGATGCTTGTACTCGGTGTTGGCCCGGGCCAGATGCATCATCACCCGGGCGATGTTGAGGGCGTAGGGGCGCGAGGCACGCATGCGCTCCTGGGCCTTGCGCATCTTGGAGGCGGCCACCATCTCCATCGCCTTGGTGATCTTCTGCGTGTTCCTGATGCTTTTGATCTTGTTGCGTATCTCGCGGCCTCCGGCCATGGCGCGATCCTCCTTCGAACGGCTCCTCAGAACGTGGCGGTCTTCTTGTACGCCTCGATGGCCGCCGCGAGCTGCTTTTCCGTGTCCGCGTCCAGGTCCTTGGTCTCCTCGATCTTCGCCAGGATCTGGGGATGTTGGCTCTTCATGTAGGCGCGCAGGCCCGCCTCGAAGGCGAGACACTGCTTGACGTCGATGTCGTCCACATAGCCGTTATTCACCGCGTACAGGGTGAGGGCCATCTCGGCCACCGACAGGGGCGAGTACTGGGGCTGCTTCATCAGCTCCGTGACCCGTCGGCCGCGCTCGAGCTGACGGCGGGTAGTCTCGTCCAGGTCGGAGGCGAACTGGGCGAAGGCCGCCAGCTCCCGGTACTGGGCGAGCGCCAGGCGCACGCCACCGCCCAGCTTCTTGATCACCTTGGTCTGGGCCGCGCCCCCCACCCGCGACACCGAGATGCCGGCGTTGATGGCGGGCCGGATGCCGGCGTTGAAGAGATCGGTCTCGAGGAAGATCTGCCCGTCGGTGATGGAGATCACGTTGGTCGGGATGAACGCCGTCACGTCGCCCGCCTGGGTCTCGATGATGGGAAGCGCCGTGAGGGAACCGGTCTTGCCTTTGACCTCGCCCTTGGTGAACCGCTCCACGTAGGCCTCGTTCACCCGGGCGCCACGCTCGAGCAGCCGGGAGTGGAGGTAGAACACGTCGCCCGGGTACGCTTCCCGGCCCGGCGGGCGGCGCAGGAGCAGGGAGATCTGGCGATAGGCCCAGGCGTGCTTGGTCAGGTCGTCGTAAATGATGAGAGCGTCCTGGCCCCGGTCGCGGAAGTACTCGCCCATGGTGCAGCCGGCGTAAGGGGCGATGTACTGCATGGCCGCCGACTCGGAAGCGGAGGCCGCCACCACGATGGTGTAGTCCATCGCCCCGTGCTCCTCGAGCTTGCGGATCACGTTCTTGATGGTGGAGGCCTTCTGGCCGATACCCACGTAGATGCAGAAGAGGTCCTTGCCCTTCTGATTTATGATGGTGTCCACCGCCACCGCGGTCTTGCCGGTCTGGCGGTCGCCGATGATGAGCTCCCGCTGGCCGCGCCCGATGGGCACCATGGAATCGATGGCCTTCAAGCCGGTCTGCACCGGCTGGGATACCGACTTGCGCCAGATCACCCCCGGGGCGATCTTCTCGATGGGGTCGGTGAGCTTGGCGTTGATCGGTCCCTTGCCGTCGATGGGCTGTCCGAGGGCGTTGACCACGCGCCCGATCAGCTCGGGTCCCACCGGCACCTGGAGGATGCGGCCGGTACACTTGACCGTGTCGCCCTCGGTGATGTGCTCGTAGTCGCCCAGCACCACGCCTCCCACCGAGTCCCGCTCCAGGTTGAGCGCCAGGCCGAAGGTGTTGCCGGGAAACTCCAGCATCTCCCCCTGCATCACGTCGGCCAGCCCGTGGATGCGCACGATGCCATCGGTCACCGACACCACCGTGCCTTCGGTGCGCGTCTCGGCCGTCACCGCCAGGCTCTGGATCTTGCTCTTGATCAGCTCGCTGATCTCGGAAGGATTAAGCTGCATGGTCACTCCTCGAAAGTTTCGCCGCCGCTCTCAAGCAGCGCCGGCGTCAATTCCACCGCCTCAGGCCGCCAGGGCCGCCGCCATGGCCTCCAGTTTGCCGCGCACCGAAGCGTCCAGCACCTCGTCGCCCACGTGGATGCGCACCCCGCCGATCAGCTCCGGTTCGACCTTCACCCCGGCGCTCACCTCGCGACCGTACTTCTTCTTGAGCCATTGCACCAGCTCGGCCTTCTGGGCTTCGTCCAGCGGGTAGGCCGACTCGATTTCCACCTCCAGCACGCCCTCCCGTTGCCGCCGCAGATCCTCGTAGAGCTCCCGGATCTGGGGCAGCAGCGCCAAGCGGCCGTTTTCGATCAGCACCAGGATGAAGTTGCGGGCGTCGGCGGTGAGCCCCTCGCCGCAGATGCCGAGGAAGAGGTCGGCGAGCTGCTTGCGGGTAACCAGGGGATTGCCCAGCAGGGTGCGCACGCGCGGATCCTCGGCCACGGCGCACGCCAGCGCCAGCATCTCGGACCAGCGGGCGAGGGCCTGCTGCTCGGCTGCCAGCTTGAATACGGCCTCGGCGTAGGGCCGTGCGATGGTGATAGGCTCGGCCATGGCGCGCCTACAGCTCCTTCTCGATCTGGGTCAGGATGTCCCGGTGGACCTTGGGGTCCACCTCCCGGCGCAGGATCTTCTCGGCGCCCGCGACCGCCAGCGCCGCCACCTGCTGCCGCAACGCCTCTTTAGCGCGGAACACTTCCTGCTCGATCTGCGCCTTGGCGCTGGCGATGAGCCGCTCGCCTTCCTGCTTGGCGGCGGCCTTGGCCTCCTCGATGAGCTGGGCGGACTGGCGCTCGGCGTTAGCCAGGATCTCGGCGGCCTGGTGCTTGGCCTCCCGCAGGATCTCCGACGAACGCCTGCCCGCCAGCTCGAGCTCGTGCTTGCCGCGCTCCGCCGCCGCGAGGCCATCGGCGATCCGCTTCTGGCGCTCTTCCATGGCCCGCATCAGGTAGGGCCAGATCAGCTTCATCGTGAACACGACGAGCAGGATGAAGGTGATCATCTGCCCGATGATCGTTACGTTGATGTTCACTGGAGCGCTCCTTTCAAGTTCCCCGGGGCCCGGCCGGTCAGCCGCCGGCGGCCCTCTGCACCACCGCGAGGAAGCCGAAGGGATCGGCGAACAGCACGTACAGGCCCATCGCCGCGCTGATCATGGGCACGGCGTCCACCAGGCCCGCCACCAGGAAGAAGCGGCCGGTGAGCATGGGCATCAGCTCCGGCTGGCGGGCGAGCCCCTCCAGGAAGCGCCCCCCCAGCAGGCCCACGCCGACGGCGGCGCCGAGCGCCCCCAGCCCCAGCATCAGGGCCACACCGATCATCGCAAGGCCGTGAACGTTGCCAAGAATTGCGATTGTTTCCATTTTTTCTCCCGAAGTTGATGGTCAAAGAAAGCGAAATCAGTGGGTCTCGTGGGCCATGCTGAGATAGACGATGGTCAGCATCATGAAGATGTAGGCCTGGAGCGTGATGATCAGGATATGGAACACGGCCCACGGCCAGGACAAGAGCGGCTGGATGTAGAACGGCAGCAGGGCGATCAGGATGAACACCATTTCGCCCGCGTACATGTTGCCGAAAAGCCGCAGCGCCAGGGACAGGGGTTTCGACAGGTCCTCGATAATGCGGAACAGAACGTTCACCGGCGCCAGCCACTTGCCGAACGGCGCGTGGGTAACCTCGTGCAGGAAGCCCTTGATCCCCTTGATCTTGAAGTTGTAGTAGATCATGAGCAGGAACACCGAGATCGACATGGCGAAGGTCATGTTGGGGTCGGTGGTCGGCACTAGCTTCATGTGCACGCCGAAGACCGCCAGGATGTCGATCGGCAGCAGGTCCATGGCGTTGCAGATGAAGACCCACACGAAAATGGTGAGGGCGAGGGGTGCGATCAGCTCGCTCTTGCCGTGGAACATCACTTTCACCTGGCTGTCGACGAACTCCACCAGCCATTCGACGAAGTTCTGCCATTTGCCGGGAACGCCGGCCGTGGCGTTCCTGGCCGCCTTGTAGAACAGGCCGAAAACGATGGCGCCCAGAAGGGCGGAAAAGAACAGGGTGTCGACGTGCAGGGTCCAGAAGCCGCTGCCGATCTTGGCGTTGGTCAGGTGGCCGATGATGTATTCGGAGGCGGACTGAGGCGCTTGTGTGCTCATTGTTGTTTGATGACCGGAACGTCAAACCATAAAATCAGCCAATAGGCTCCCTGGGTCCCGAGGTAGGTCAGAAACAGGGGCCAGAACTTGAGTTCCGCGAAACCGATGAAGGTCGCCGCGAAGAGCGCCAGTGTGACGACGATTTTCAGGAACTCCGCCACATACCCGGCCCGCCACTGCTTTTCCAGCGTCCCCCCGGCGGCGGCCCGAACCGTCATCGCGTAGACGAGGCTCGGGACGAAGCCGATGGCTCCGCCAGCGCTGGCCGATGCCGCCGCCCATTTCCCTCCCCAGACGGCCGCGAGCAGCGCGCCGAGCACGGTGACCGCGATCTGGGCGTAGATGACTCGTGCGATCGTACGATTCACGGCCCGAGGGGCGTCCGTTCGGCGGCAAGCCCACGCAAAAGACTTGAAATTCTACTGGGCGGCTCTAAAAGCCGTCAACGGCAATAGCGCTTGATAAGTCGGGGGCGCGAAGGAAAACATTATATTATCAATAGCTTGTTGCCGGACCCTTCATGTTGCGCCGCACTAATGACGGGGACCGCCCCTTAGCCTCCCTAACAGGTGATCCAACTGCTCCAGGGTGGCATAGTGGAAAATTACTCGCCCGCGGCCCCGGGCGCCCGGCTTGATCTCCACCCTGGCCCCGAGGGCCTCGGATACCTCCTCCTCCAGCCGGCGCACGTCCCGGTCGATCCGCCGGGCCCTGGGCGCTTCAGGGACCGCGCCGCGTTTCTGGACCAGGCGCTCGGTATCCCGCACCGAGAGCTGCTTCGCCACCACGAGGCGGGCGGTTTGAACTTGCTGGGCCGCCGAAAGAGCAAGCAACGCCCGGGCGTGGCCCATGTCCAGCTTGCCCTCCAGCAGCATCTCCTGCACCGGCTGAGCCAGATTGAGCAGCCGTAACAGATTGGTAACCGCGCTACGGGAGTACCCCAAGGCCTCGGCCGCCTGTTGGTGGGTCATGCCGAACTCGTCGGTCAGGCGCTGGATCCCCCGGGCCTGCTCCAGGGGATTCAGGTCCTCCCGCTGGATGTTCTCGATCAGCGCCATGGCGAGGGCCGTCTCGTCCGGGACATCCCGCACCACGGCTGGGATCTCGCTGAGCCCCGCCAACTGGGCGGCGCGCCAGCGGCGCTCGCCGGCGATGATCTCGTAGTGCCCGTCCCCCTGGGGGCGAGCCAGGATGGGCTGCATGACTCCTTGCGCCTTGATGGAGTCCGCCAGGGCCCGGAGAGATTCTTCGTCCACCCGGACCCGGGGTTGGTAGCGCCCGGGGCGCAGCGTCGTCACCGCCAAGGTCCGCAGGTCCTCTGAGGGGGAGGCTTGTCCAGTGGCGTCGAGGAGGGCGTCCAGCCCCCTCCCCAATCCTTTCGCTTTTGCCATGATGGGTGCTCTCTCAGGTTTGGCCGGACGGGGGCGCCGGGTGCCGGTTGAGCAGCTCCCCGGCCAGGGCCAGGTAAGCCTGGCATCCTTTAGAGGTCCGGTCGTGCTGCAGCACGGGCACCCCGAAGCTGGGGGCTTCCGCCAGCCGCACATTGCGCGGGATCACGGTGCGGTAAACCTTGTCGCCAAAATGCTGCACCAATTGAGCCGATACCTGCAGGGAAAGGGTGTTGCGCGGGTCGAACATGGTGCGCAGCAGCCCCTCGATCTCCAGGCGCGGGTTGAGATGGGCCCGCACCCGGCGGATGGTCTGCACCAGGTCGGACAATCCCTCCAAGGCGTAGTACTCGCACTGCATCGGAATCATTACCGAGTGGGCAGCGGTCAGCCCGTTGACCGTGAGCAGGTTCAGGGCCGGCGGGCAATCGAGAAAAATGAAGTCATAGTCCTCCTCCACCTCCGCCAGCGCCCGTTTCAGGCACGACTCCCGGTCGGGCAATTCCACCAGCTCCACCTCCGCCCCCGCCAGCTCCCGGTTGGCGGGGAGCAGGTGATAGCCGCAGGACTGTCCGATGACGAGGACTTCCTTGACCGTCGCCTGACCCAACAGCACGTGATAGACGGTGCGGGAAAGCTTGCGCTTGTCCACGCCGCTGCCCATGGTGGCGTTGCCCTGGGGATCCAGGTCCACCAGCAACACCCGGCGGGAGGCCGCCGCCAGACTGGCCGCCAGGTTGACGCTGGTGGTGGTCTTCCCCACCCCCCCTTTCTGGTTCGCGACCGCCAGGATCCGTACCATTCTCCCTCTATCCTCTTTCGTGCCACATCCGGGTCAGGCCCCCGGCCCCGCTTCCTTGCGCAGTAGCACCACGTGCCGGGCCGCTTCCAGGCCCGGGACCCCCAGGGCCGCCACCCGCTCCAACCGGTAGCCGGGAGGGATTCCCCCCAGCTCCTCCACCGGATATTCTCCTTTCATCGCCAGCACTTGTCCGCCGCTGCGGACCAGGTGGCCCGCCAGCCGCAGGAATTCCGGCAGCGCCGCGAAAGCCCGGGACACGACCCCATCGAAGGGGATGTGGGGCACCCAAGCTTCCACCCGGCGCCGCTCCACGGTCACGTTGGCGAGCCCCAGTTCCGCCTTCGCCTGGACGAGAAACGCCGCCTTCTTCTGGCTGCTTTCGATCAAGGTCACTTCCAGCCCCGGCCGGGCGATGGCCAAGGGAATTCCCGGCAGTCCCGCCCCGCTGCCCACGTCCGCGATCCGCGCCCCCTCGATCAAGGGCAAAATCGCAAGCGAATCCAACAGATGGTGCGTGACCATGCGGGCCGGTGTGCGGATCGCCGTGAGGCTATACACCCGGTTCCACTTCGCCAGCAGGGCGATGTAGTCGAGAAGGCGCTGGACCCGTTCGGGGGCCAGCGCGAGGCTCAACCGGGCAAGCCCCTCTTCCAGGAGCCGGGCTTCCCTCAGGCCCGCCTCTTCTGTGCTCGCCCTGGCGTGCAGGAGAAACCCCGCTTGAGATGTACCAGCAGCAGGGAGATGGCGGCCGGGGTGACCCCCGAAATCCGGGCCGCTTGGCCCAGGGTCTCGGGCCGGTGGAGATTCAACTTCTGCTGCACCTCCACCGACAGCCCGCGCACCGTGGTGTAGTCTAGGTCCTCGGGCAGGCGGGTCGATTCCAGGCTGCGCTGGCGCTCCACTTCGTCTTTCTGACGCTCGATGTACCCGTAGTACTTGGCCTGGATCTCCACCTGCTCGGCGGCTTGGGCGTCCTCCAGCCCGGGCCCCACCCCGGGCAGAGTCATCAGGCTCCGGTACGTGACCCCCGGGCGCCGCAACAGCTCCAGGGCGGAGGCCTCCCGCTCCAGAGACTTGCCGAAGAGACGCGCCTGCACCTCCGGGTCCAGCAGGCGGGGGTTGACCCAGGTGCTTTTGAGCCGCTCCTGCTCCCGGGCAATGGCGTCGCGCTTGCGGCAGAAGCGCTCCCAGCGCCCGTCGTCCACCAGGCCGAGCCGCCGCCCGGTTTCGGTGAGGCGCAGATCCGCGTTGTCCTCCCGCAGGCTCAAGCGGTACTCGGCCCGGCTGGTGAACATGCGGTAGGGCTCGGTCACGCCCCGGGTAATGAGGTCGTCCACCAGGACCCCCAGGTAAGCCTCGTCCCGGCGTGGGCTCCAGGGCTCCCGCTCCTGGACCTGGAGCGCCGCGTTGATGCCGGCGAGGAGGCCCTGGGCCGCTGCCTCCTCGTAGCCCGTAGTGCCGTTGATCTGCCCGGCGAAGAACAACCCCTCGATCTGCTTCGTCTCCAGGGAGCTCTTGAGCCAGCGGGGATCGTAATAATCGTATTCGATGGCATAGCCGGGCCGGGTGATATGGGCGTTCTCCAGGCCGCGGATGGAGCGCACCACCGCCAGCTGCACGTCGAAGGGTAGCGAGGTGGAGATCCCGTTGGGATAGAGCTCGGTGGTGGTCAGTCCCTCGGGCTCCAGGAAAACCTGATGGGAGGACTTGGCCGCGAACCGCACCACCTTGTCCTCGATGGAGGGACAGTACCGGGGACCGACCCCTTGGATCTTGCCCGAGTACAAAGGGGAGCGGTCCAGGGCGCTCCGGATGATCTCGTGGGTACGCTCGTTGGTATGGGCGATCCAGCAGGGAAGCTGCCGGGGGTGCTGGGCCGGATCCCCCAGGAAGGAGAAGACGGGGGGTGGATCGTCCCCGGGCTGCACCTCCATCACCGAAAAGTCCACCGTGCGCCCGTCGATGCGGGGCGGCGTCCCGGTCTTCAGGCGTCCCACGGGGAGCTTCAGCTCCCGCAGCCTGGCGGCCAGGGTCAGGGCCGGCGGGTCCCCTGCTCGGCCGGCCTGGTAGTTGGTAAAGCCCACGTGGATCAGGCCGGACAGGAAAGTGCCGGTGGTGAGCACCACGGCCCGGGCCTCAAAACGAAGCCCCAACTGGGTCACCACCCCCGTCACCCGCTCGCCTTCCAGGAGCAGGTCGTCCACCGCCTGCTGGAACAGCCACAGATTGGGCTGGTTTTCCAGCCGCCGGCGGATGGCCTGCTTGTAGAGCACCCGGTCCGCCTGGGCCCGGGTGGCCCGCACCGCCGGCCCTTTGCTGGCGTTCAGGATGCGGAACTGGATCCCCGCCTCGTCGGTGGCCGCCGCCATGGCGCCCCCCAAGGCGTCGATCTCTTTCACTAGGTGCCCCTTGCCGATGCCGCCGATGGAAGGGTTGCAGGACATCTGCCCCAGGGTCTCGATGTTATGGGTGAGCAATAAGGTGCGGACTCCGGCCCGGGCCGCCGCCAGGGCCGCCTCGGTGCCCGCGTGCCCGCCGCCGACGACGATCACGTCGAAATGGGTGGGATACTCCATGGCGCAACCGCAATCATTGGGCTGCCAATGATACTGCAATCGCGGGGGTCGCCCAATCAGGACGGCTCGGGTTTCACGTGAAACTGGGCCTGCCCATGGGCGTTTCACGTGAAACGGAACGGCTAAAAATTAATTAAAATCAATTTGTTGTATAAATCATGCGCCCAGCTCGAGGGCCAGTAGCTCCTGTCTCAGGGCCAGGGACCGGGGCAGGCGCTCCCCCAGCCGCTCGAACCATTCCCGGTGGGCGGCAAGTTCCTGGCGCCACGCCTCCAGGTCTATCGACATGAGCTCCTCAAACTGGGCCGGGGGGAAGGACTCCAGCCCGCGCCAGTCCAGGTCCTCGTACCGGGGCATCCAGCCGAGCCCGGTCTCCCGGGCATTCGCCCGGCCGGCGCAGCGCTCGAAAATCCATTGGAGGACCCGCATGTTCTCGCCGAAGCCGGGCCATAGGAAGCCGCCGTCCCGCCCGAGCCGGAACCAGTTGACGCGGAAGATCCGGGGCAGCTCCACCACCGCCCGGCGCATCCTCAGCCAGTGCTGGAAATAGTCCCCCATGTGATAGCCGCAGAACGGCAGCATGGCGAAGGGGTCCCGGCGCACGACCCCTACCTGGCCGGTAGCGGCGGCGGTGGTCTCGGATCCCATGGTGGCGGCCATGTAGACCCCGTCGCTCCAACTGAAGGCCTCGGTCACCAGGGGCACCGTCTCGGAGCGGCGCCCGCCGAAGATGAAGGCCGAGATCGGCACCCCGTCCGGGTTCTCCCATTCCGTGTCCATGGATGGACACTGGGCAGTGGGCACGGTGAAGCGGGCGTTGGGATGGGCCGCCTTGCGCCCGCAGTCCGGGGTCCAGGGCTCACCCTGCCAGTCGGTGAGCACCGGGGGCGGCGTGCGGGTCATGCCCTCCCACCAGACGTCCCCCTCGGGGGTCAGGGCCACGTTGGTGAAAATGCAATTGGCATGGAGGGTGGCCACGGCGTTGGGGTTGGTCTCGGTGGAAGTGCCCGGGGCGACGCCGAAGAAGCCCGCTTCCGGGTTGATGGCGTAGAAGCGTCCGTCGGCGCCGGGCTTGATCCAGGCGATGTCCTCCCCCACTGTGGTAGCCTTCCAGCCCGCCAGGGCCTTGGGCGGCACCAGCATGGCCAGGTTGGTCTTGCCGCAGGCGCTAGGGAAGGCGGCCGCCATGTACTTCTTTTCGCCGCTCGGAGACTCGACCCCGAGAATGAGCATGTGCTCGGCGAGCCAGCCCTGCTCCCGGGCCATGACGGAGGCGATGCGCAGGGCAAAGCATTTCTTGCCGAGAAGCGCGTTGCCGCCGTAGCCCGAGCCGTAGGACCAGATTTCCTTGTCCTCGGGGAAATGCACGATGTACTTCTCCTGGCGGTTGCACGGCCAGGGGACGTCCTTTTCGCCGGGGCCGAGGGGCATGCCAACGGAATGAACGCAGGGCACGAAATCACCGTCCTCTCCCAGGACGCGGTACACGGCGCGCCCCATGCGGGTCATGATGCGCATGCTGACCACCACGTAGGGCGAGTCGGTGAGCTCCACCCCGACGTGGGCCATGGGGGAGCCGACCGGCCCCATGGAAAACGGCACCACGTACAGGGTGCGGCCGCGCATGCAGCCGGCGAACAGCCGCCGAAGCGTGCCCCGCATCTCCTGTGGGTCCACCCAGTTGTTGTTGGGGCCGGCGTCTTCCCGGCGGCGGCTGCACACGAAAGTGCGGTCCTCCATGCGCGCCACGTCGGTGGGGTCGGAGCGGGCCAGGAAGCTGTTGGGACGAAGCGCCGGGTTCAGGCGGATCAAGGTGCCCGCGGCCACCATCTCGTCGCATAGCCGATCGTACTCGGCCTGGCTGCCGTCGCACCACACGATCCGCTCCGGCCGGGCAAGCTCGGCGATGGTTCGCACCCACTCGATGAGCCGTGCATGCCTCACTTCGTCAGGAGCGCCGAGCCGGCTCGCGGCGGCCGCCGTGGTTCGATTCATCGTTGTAGCCCTGCTTTTTTGTTGGACGGGATGGGACACACACTTTACACGAGCCCCGAGGCACCGCGGAACCCTACTTGCCGATGCAGAAGCGGGAAAAGATCTGGCCCAGCAGATCGTCGGCGGTGAACTCCCCCGTGATCTGGCCCAGGGCCAGGTGGGCCAGGCGCAGCTCCTCGGCGAAGAGCTCCAGGCCCCGGCCCGCCGCCTCGGCCGCGGCGGCGAGCCGCTCCTCGGCCCGGGCGAGGGCCTCCAGGTGCCGCGCCCGGGCCATGAACAGCCCTTCGTCGCCCCCCGTCCATCCCGCCTGCCGGAGCAGCGCCTGCTGCAGCAGATCCACCCCCTCCCCCGTCTTGGCGGAGAGCCACACCTCGGCCGCACTCCCTTCCTGGGCGAGTCGGGGCGCCACGCCGACGAGATCGATCTTGTTGCGCACGATCACCCGCGGGAGCCCCGGGGGCAACTCCCGCAGGATCGCCTCATCTTCCGGCGTCACCCCCCGGGCGTACTCGGTGACCACCAGCACCAGGTCCGCCTGGGCCGCCACCGCCCGCGCCCGTTCGATGCCGATGCGCTCCACCGCGTCCTGGGTCTCCCGCAGGCCAGCGGTGTCGATGATGTGGAAGGGCACGCCCTGGATCTCCACGTGGCTGCGCAGGGTGTCCCGGGTGGTGCCGGGGACCTCGGTGACGATGGCCACCTCCTCCCGCGCCAGGCGGTTGAGCAGACTCGACTTGCCCACGTTCGGGCGCCCCACCAGGGCCACCTGGGCCCCTTCCCGCAGGAGCGCTCCCTGCCGGGCGTTGGCGGTGAGCGTCTCGAGCTTGCGGCGCAGCCGCTCGAGCCGCCCGAAGGCGTCGGCTTCCCGCAGAAAATCGATCTCCTCGTCGGGGAAATCCAGGGTCGCCTCGGTAAGGGCCCGCAGCTCGATCAGCTCCTCTTTGAGCGCGTTCACTTCCCGGGAGAACTCCCCCTGAAGGGAGCGCATGGCGCTGCGCGCGGCCTGCGCGGTGGAGGCGTCGATCAGGTCGGCCACGCTTTCCGCTTGGGCCAGGTCCAGCTTGCCGCTTAAGAAAGCCCGCTTGCTGAATTCCCCCGGCTCGGCGAGCCGGGCGCCCAGCTCCAGGCAGCGCTGGAGGAGAAGGCGAAGCACGGTCATTCCGCCGTGGCCCTGCAGCTCCACCACGTCTTCCCCCGTGTAGGAGTGGGGCGCGGGGAAATAGAGCACGATGCCTTCGTCGATCACCCTCCCCTCGGCGTCCTGGAGGCAGGCCAGGGTGGCGAAGCGGGGCTTGGGCACGCGCCCGAGGAGCGCGATCAGGAAAGGCTTGAGATCCCGGCCGGAGAGCCGCACGATGCCGATGCCGCCGCGCCCGGGAGGCGTGGCGATGGCCGCGATCGGCTCACCGTTTTGCATGGGCAGCGGTCGCCCGCTCCATCCGGCGGGTGATGTACCACTGCTGCGCGATGGACAGAACGTTGTTCACCAGCCAGTAGAGCACCAGCCCCGCCGGGAAGAAGAAAAAGAAGATGGAGAAGGCGATGGGCATGATCTGCATCACCCGGGCCTGGATCGGGTCCGGGGGCGTGGGGTTGAGCTTGGTCTGGATCCACATGGTGGCGCCCATCACCACCGGCAGGACGAAATAGGGATCCGGCGCCGAGAGGTCCTGGATCCAGCCGACGAAGGGAGCGTTGCGCAGCTCCACCGCCGCCACCAGCACCCAGTACAGGGCGATGAACACCGGGATCTGGATCAGGATCGGCAGGCATCCGCCCAAAGGGTTGATTTTCTCCTCCTTGTAGAGCTCCATCATCGCCTGGTGCAGCTTCTGCCGGTCGTGGCCGTACAGCTCCTTGATCCGCTGCAGCCGGGGAGTGACGGCCTTCATGCGTGCCATGGAGCGGTAGCTCGCCGCGGACAGGGGATAGAACACGGCCTTGACCAGCACGGTGAGCAGGATGATGGCCACGCCCCAGTTGCCCACCCACCGATGGAACAGATCCAGCACCCAGAACAGAGGCACCGCGATCACGGTGAGCCAGCCGTAGTCCACCACCAGGTCGAGGCCGGGGGCGAGCTGGGCCAGGGTGCGCTGTTCCTGGGGCCCTGCGTAAAGCCGCATGCTCGCCGTGCGGCTCGCCCCCGGCTCGAGGGTGCCCACCGGCACGATGATCCCTACGGCGTACAAGTCCGGGGCAAGCTGCCGGGCGAAGAATTCCCGGGAGGCGTTGCCCTCGGGCAGCCAGGCCGCAAGGAAATAATGCTGCACCATGGCGATCCAGCCGTCGCTGGCCGCCTTCGGCAGCTCTGCCTTGCCCTTCTCGATATCCGAGAAGGGAAGCTTCTGGAACTTGGTCGCCTCGGTGTACACTGCGGGGCCGGTGTAGGTATGGAGGAACCGCTGCTCGCCCTCGGGGGCCTTGCCGTCCCGCTGAAACTGGTAGTAGGCGAAGGGAGCGATGGGCGCGGCGCCCTCGTTGCGGATGGAGAAGGCCACGTCCACCACGTAGCTGCCGCGGCGGAAGGTGTAGATCTTCTCCACCACGGTACCGTTGACGGGCGGAGCAGCGAGCCGCACCTGCACCGCGTCCTCCCCCGGCTTGAGCTGGTAGGACCCAGGCTCGGCGGTGAAGAGGGTCTTGTGGCTCGGCAGGCTATCCCCGATCAGGCCCGACTGGGCCACATACACCCGTTCCCCCTCCCGCTGGAACAAGACGAAGGGCTTGCTCTTATCCACCGCTCCCGGATGCTTGAGCAGCTCCAGCCGGACCAGATCCCCCCCCAGGGTCTGAATCTGCGCCCGCAGCACGTCGGTGGTGACGGTGAGGGTGCTGCCGCTCGCAGGCGTGGCCGGGCGCTCGGCTTGCGCGAGATCCCCCTGCTTCTCCAGCAGCTCCCGCCCCACCGTGGGCGCCGGCGCCTCGGGCGCGGGTTGAGCCTGGGGCGCGGGCGCGACGGAGCCGCGCTGGTGCTGCTGCCAGGCGTCCCACAGGAACAGCAGGGACATGGAAAAGATCAGGAACAGGATCAGCCGTTGGATTTCCATGGGTCCTCGGGCACCGGGTCATAGCCCCCGGCGTGGAACGGATGGCAGCGCGCCAGGCGCTTGAGGGCGAGCCACGTCCCCCGTCCGGGGCCGTGACGCTGGATCGCCTCCCGGGCGTATTCGGAGCAGCTCGGGGTAAACCGGCAACGGGGTCCGAGCAGGGGGCTCACCCCTATCTGGTAGGCCTGGATAAGGACGATCAGGAACCGTGACATGGGGCAATTCTCTGCATCAGGGCCGCCAGCTCTTCCCGCGCCGCTCCCCCCTCCCTTCGGGAAATCGGGCGCCTCAAGCGCACGACAATGTCCGCCCCTCCCAACGCCGCCTGCCGCTGGCGGAAGACTTCCCGGGCGATGCGCTTGGCGTAGTTGCGATCCACGGCGCGGGGCGCCGCTTTGCGGGAGACCGCCAGGCCGAGCCGCGGCCGCCCCAGGCCGTTGCGCCGGGCGAACACCTGGAAATACTGGCCGGCGAGGCTCGAACGCTGCTCGAAGACGGCGCGAAACTCACCGGGCAGGCGCAGTCGCGCCGATTTGGGAAAACCGTGCCGCCGTACCGCCAGGGTCAGACGCTGAGCCGAGCGCGGCCCTTCGCCCGGCGCGCGCGGATCACTGCCGCACCCGAGCGGCTGCGCATGCGGACCCGGAAGCCATGGGTGCGCTTTCGCCGAACGACCGACGGCTGATAGGTGCGCTTCATGGTTAAACCTCATCGTTGGGCGGAAAAGCCCGCTATTACAAACCGAGACCCGCACCCTGTCAACCGCGGCCCGCTGGCGGCGCAGCCGCGGACGCGCTCGGGCGCTGTGGATAAGGCACGGCGAAGGGACTAGAATAACGCTTCGTCGATTTCGCGCCGCCGGCGCGAAGTCCTTCTCCCAAAAAAAGATCCCCCATCTCCATGGACGAGTTCTGGGCAGGCTGTCTCAAGCATTTCGAGCGCGAGCTCACGCCGCAGCAGTTCAAGACCTGGATCAAGCCGTTGAAATACGAGCGGCAGCCCCGGGGCATCGTCCTCCACGCCCCCAACCGCTTCGTCCTGGACTGGGTGCGGGACCGCTTCCTGGAGGCGATCGAAGGCATGGCCAAGGCCCATTTCGCCGCGGCCGTGCCCGTCACCCTGGAGCTTTCGGGTCAGGGGGTCGAGGGTGCCGGCGCCGCGAGCCTGCCCCGAGCCAGAACCCGGGTCCGGGACCCGAGCCGGCTCAATCCCATCTTCACCTTCGACACCTTCGTCACCGGCAAGGCGAACCAACTCGCCCGGGCCGCCGCCATCCAGGTGGCGGAAAATCCCGGCACCGCCTACAACCCCCTGTTCATCTATGGCGGCGTGGGACTGGGAAAGACCCATCTGATCCAGGCCATCGGTAACCTGGTGCACGAACTCCATCCCGAAGCGAAGATCCGCTACACCCACGCCGAACAGTACGTCTCCGACGTCGTGAAGGCTTACCAGCACAAGTCCTTCGACGACTTCAAGCAGTACTACCACTCCCTGGACTTGCTGCTGATCGACGACATCCAGTTCTTCGGTGGCAAGAGCCGCACCCAGGAGGAGTTTTTCTACGCCTTCAACGCCCTGATCGAGGCCCACAAGCAGGTGGTGATCACCTGCGACAGCTACCCGAAGGAGATCAACGGGATCGAAGACCGGCTGATCTCCCGCTTCGGCTGGGGACTCACGGTGGCGGTGGAGCCGCCGGAGCTGGAAATGCGGGTGGCGATCCTGATCAAGAAGGCGGCCTCCGAGCAGATTCAACTGGACGAGGGCGTCGCTTTCTTCGTCGCCAAGCACATCCGCTCCAACGTCCGGGAGCTAGAGGGGGCACTCAAGCGCGTGGTAGCCTTCTCCCGCTTCACCGGCATGCCCATCACCCTCGACCTGGCCCGGGAGGCGCTGAAGGACCTGCTGGCGGTGCAGAGCCGGCAGATCTCCATCGAGAACATCCAGAAGACGGTGGCCGACTACTACAAGATCAAGGTGTCGGACCTGTACTCGAAGAAGCGCTCCCGCAACGTGGCCCGCCCGCGACAGCTCGCCATGGCGCTGGCCAAGGAACTCACCTCCTTGAGCCTGCCGGACATCGGCGACGCCTTCGGAGGGCGCGACCATACCACCGTGCTCCACGCCTGCCGCAAGATCGGCGAGCTGCAGGCCACAAACCCTGAAATCTCCCGGGATTTCAAGACGCTCATTCAGATCCTGCGCGGTTGATGGCGCATGGACAGCCTGTGGATAACCCCCGCGGCGCGTCCGGTCCGGTTTTTCGTACACAATCTGTCCACAGCCCGACTGGGGCTTATACCCAGTCTTTCCATAGGTACAAGAGATTGTTATAATTAACAAATTTCCTGTTTCGAGGGCTTTTCGACGGGCTTATCTATTCTTACCAGAAGGACAATCATGTTACTGATCGAAGCCGACCGGGACGCGCTTTTGAGGCCCCTCCAGGCGGTCACCGGAATCGTCGAGAGGCGGCACACCCTTCAGATCCTATCCAACGTGCTGATCGAGCGCGGCCAGGACGGCACTCGCTTCATGGCCACCGACCTGGAGATCCAGGTCTCCACCTCGGCTCACGGGCTCAAGGAAAGCGCGAAACCTTTCTCCCTCACCGTGGCGGCGCGCAAGCTCCACGATATCCTGCGGGCGCTTCCGGAGGATGCCCAGGTGGCGCTCGCCCAGGAGGACGGGCGGCTCCAGGTCAAGGCGGGCCGCAGCCGCTTCAGCTTGCAGACCCTGCCCGCCGAGGACTTTCCCCGGCTCGCCGAGACCGCGGGTGACGAATTGAGCGTGCGGCTGCCGCAGAAGGAGTTGCGGCGGCTGCTGGCCCTGGTCCATTACGCCATGGCCCAGCAGGACATCCGCTACTACCTGAACGGGCTGCTGCTGGTGCTGGGCGGCCAGGCCCTCAAGCTGGTGGCCACCGACGGCCACCGTCTGGCTTACGCCGCGACGGGGCTTCCCTCCGCCCAGGAAGCGCGGGAGGTGATCGTGCCGCGCAAGGCAGTGCTGGAGGTGCTGAAGCTCCTGTCGGACTCGGAGGACGCGGTGGAGATCACCGTGCGGCCGAACCAGGTACGCTTCGCCTTCGGCGGCGTGGTGCTGGTCTCCAAGGTGGTAGACGGCAAGTTCCCCGACTACCAGCGGGTGATTCCCCAGGCCCATCCCAAGGTGGTCGAGTTGCCGCGCCTCGCCTTCCTGCAGGCGCTAAGCCGCACCGCCATCCTCTCCAACGACAAGATCCGCGGCGTGCGCCTGGTGCTGACAGCCGATAGCCTGCGGGTGATCTGCACCAACAACGAGCAGGAGGAGGCCCAGGAGGAGCTGGCGGTGGCCTATAGCGGCGAGCCGCTGGACATCGGCTTCAACGTGACCTACCTCTTGGACGTGCTGGGCAATCTTGCCAGCGAGACCGTGCGCTGCGCCTTTAACGATCCCAATTCCAGCTGCCTGGTGACGGTGCCGGGCGACGACCAGTTCAAGTACGTCGTCATGCCGATGCGCATCTAACGAGGGTGAATCCGGTGACTGAGATAGCGGCCAAAGAACGCCCGAGCTCCAGCTACGACTCCAGCAGCATCAAGGTGCTGAAGGGCTTGGAGGCGGTGCGCAAGCGCCCCGGCATGTACATCGGCGACACCTCCGACGGCACCGGGCTGCACCACATGGTGTTCGAGGTGGTGGACAACTCCATCGACGAGGCGTTGGCCGGCTACTGCGACGACATCAAGGTGGTGATCCACCCGGACAATTCCGTGTCGGTGATCGACAACGGCCGCGGCATCCCCACCGGGATCAAGGAGGACGACGAGCTCAAGCGCTCGGCGGCGGAGATCGTGATGACCGAGCTGCACGCCGGGGGCAAGTTCGACAGCAACTCCTACAAGGTGTCGGGCGGGCTGCACGGGGTGGGGGTGTCCTGCGTCAACGCCCTCTCCAAGTGGCTGCGCCTCACCATCCGCCGCGACGGCCTGGTGCACGCCATGGAGTTCGACCACGGCGTGCCGGTGGCGCCCCTCAAGGTGATCGGCAAGACCGAGAAGACCGGGACCGAAGTGCACTTCCTCGCCGACGAGAAGATCTTCGGCAAGGTGGAGTTCCACTACGAGATCCTGGCCAAGCGGCTGCGGGAGCTCTCGTTCCTGAACAACGGCGTCAGGATCCAGCTCGTGGACCAGCGCAGCGGCAAGAGCGAGGACTTCGCTTACAGCGGCGGTGTCAAGGGGTTCGTGGAGTACATGAACCGCACCAAGGTGGTGCTCCACTCCAACATCTTCCACGCGGTCGGAGAAAAGGACGGCATCACGGTGGAGGTGGCCATGCAGTGGAACGACTCCTACCAGGAGTCGGTCCAGTGCTTCACCAACAACATCCCCCAGCGCGACGGTGGCACCCATTTGACCGGGCTTCGGGCGGCGCTCACGCGCACGCTCAACAGCTACATCGAGAAGGAGGAGCTGGCGAAGAAGGCCAGGGTGGAGACCACCGGCGACGACATGCGGGAAGGGCTGACCTGCGTGCTCTCGGTGAAGGTCCCCGAGCCCAAGTTCTCCTCCCAGACCAAGGACAAGCTGGTCTCCTCGGAGGTCCAGCCGGTGGTGCAGGAGATCGTCTCCGCCAAGCTCCACGACTTCCTGATGGAGCATCCCCAGGACGCCAGGATCATCTGCAACAAGATCATCGAGGCGGCGCGGGCCCGGGAGGCGGCGCGGAAAGCGCGCGAGCTCACCCGGCGCAAGGGGGTGCTGGACGGCTTCGGCCTGCCGGGGAAGCTCGCCGACTGCCAGGAACGGGACCCGTCCCGGTCGGAACTGTACCTGGTGGAAGGGGACTCCGCCGGCGGCTCGGCCAAGCAGGCGCGGGACCGGCGCTTCCAGGCGGTGCTGCCCTTGAAGGGCAAGATCCTCAACGTGGAGAGGGCGCGCTTCGACAGGCTCATCTCCTCCCAGGAGATCGCCACCCTGATCACGGCGCTGGGCACCGGCATCGGCAAGGACGAGTACAACCCGGACAGGCTGCGCTACCACCGCATCATCATCATGACGGACGCCGACGTGGACGGCTCCCACATCCGTACGCTGCTGCTCACCTTCTTCTATCGCCAGATGCCGGAGCTGATCGAGCGCGGCCATATCTACATCGCCCAGCCGCCCCTCTACAAGATAAAGCTTGGGCGCCAGGAGACCTATTTGCGGGACGACCACGAGCTCAAGCAGTTCCTGCTCAAGCAGGCCCTCGCCGACGCGGCCCTGTACCCCTCGGCGGAGGCAGAGGCGCTGCCACCGGCCGCTTTCCAGAGGCTCGCGGAACAGTATCTTCTCGCCGAAGCGGTGATCGACCGGCTAAGCCGGGGGGTGGACCGGGACGCCCTGCGCGCCCTGCTCAAGGGCGTGACGCTGGACCTGTCCGGCCGGGCGGCGGCGGAGGAAAGCGCCAGGGTCCTGGCGGCGGCGGTGGACGATCCGGCGCTCGCCGTCGAGGTGGGGGTGGACGAGGCCACCGAGGCCCTGCGCCTTATGATCCTGCGCCGGGAGCACGGGGTCGTGCGCGCGAGCTCCATCGACCAGGAGTTCTTGCAAAGCGGCGATTGCGCCCAGATCCGGGAGACGGCCCAAGCCCTTTCGGGCCTGCTGCACAAAGGGGCCTACGTGGCCAGGGGCGAGCACAAGCGGGCGGTCGCCGATTTCCGCGAGGCCATCGACTGGCTCCTCGCCGAAGTGCGCGCCCACGCCTCCATCCAGCGCTACAAGGGCCTGGGGGAGATGAACCCGGAGCAGCTCTGGGAGACCACCATGGACCCGGCCAAGCGCCGGCTGCTCAAGGCCCAGATCGAGGACAGCATCACCGCGGACGAGATCTTCACCACCCTGATGGGGGATCAGGTGGAGCCGCGGCGGGCGTTCATCGAGGAAAACGCCCTCGGCGTACGCAACCTGGATATCTAGAGGCGATTTCGAAAGGGGTTAAAAGGGGTTATTTGGCGGCTGCCCGGCGGCGGGTTTCGGGCTTCGGCGCCGCTTTGGCCTCTCCCGCTTCTCTCTGCTTCGCGCTCTTGGATTCCCTGGGAGCGAACTCGAACCCCACGCTGCCATCGCCCGACAGGGTGAGAAAGGCGGAGAACGGGCGGCCGTTCTTGCGGGAAATGAAGCGATGCAGCAGGTCGGTCTTGCGGTGGGCAAGCAGCTTCTTCATCTGCTCCCGCTCGATGGGCCGCTGCAGGATCACCTTGCCGGTACGGAAGTCGCAGCTACGGCTGGGCCCCACCGAGCGCTCGCACAGGTACGCCGCGGCGACCTCGTAGACCCGGGCCCCGCACTTGGGACAGGGGCCCACGGGCTCCTGGCCTGAGAAGTCCGCTTCCTCCTCGTCGCCTTCGGCACTCGCCTGACCGAAGTCGAACTCGGTGCGCAGGTCGTCGCTGAGCCGTAGGACCGCCGAAAACGGCCGGCCCATGCGGCTGCGAAAGCCCGTGAGGGGCCCCACGCTGCGCTGGGTGATCAACCGCTCCACCTCTTCCGGCTCCAGCTCTCGGCCGGAGATCACCTTCCAGATGGCGAAGTCGCAGCCCTGGCACTGGAACTTGCGGTAGTTCTCCTGCACCACGCCGCCGCACTTGGGACAGGGCGTCTTGAGGGTGCGGAAGGCTTCGTCCGGGATCTCTCCCTCCTTGATGCGCTTCACCATGTCGCGGGTGAGGTCCACGATGTGGTCCATGAACTCGCTGCGGGGGAGCTTCCCCTGCTCCATCTGCTTGAGCTTGTACTCCCATTGGCCCGTGAGTTCCGGGGAGGTGAGCTCGTTGACCCCGAAGTGGTCCAGGGCGAAGAGCAGGGAGAAGGCCTTGGCGGTGGGCTGCAGATCCCGGCCGTTCCTATGCACGTATTCCTCCTGGATCAAGCCCTCGATGATCTGGGAGCGGGTGGCGGGGGTTCCCAGGCCCCGGGCCGCCATCGCCGCCCGCAGCTCCTCGTCCTCGATGAGCTTGCCCGCCCCCTCCATGGCGGAGAGGAGCGTGGCCTCCGTGTAGCGGGGAGGAGGCTTGGTCTGGTTCTGCCGCACCTCCACCGCTAGGGTGCGCGCCTTCTCTCCCGCCTGGACGGGAGGAAGGCGCTGGGCGTCCTCCTCGGCCGCCTTGCCGTAGACCGCGAGCCAGCCCGGGTTCACCAGCACCCGCCCTTCGGTCTTGAACGCCTCGCCCGCCACCCGGGTGATCCGGGTGGTCACCAAGTACTCGGCCGCTGGGTAGAACACCGCCAGGAAGCGGCGCACCACCAAGTCGTAGAGCTTCGCTTCCGTCTCGTTCAGGTGCTTGGGCGGCTGCAGGGTGGGGATGATGGCGAAATGGTCCGAGACCTTCTCGTTGTTGAAGACCCGCTTGTTCGGCCGCACCCAGCCCTGTTTCAGGATCTGGTCGGCAAAGGGGGCGTAGGGGGAGGCTTCGCTTTTCTTCCCCCCGCGCAGGGTCTCCAGGGTCTTCTTGACCGTGGCGAGGTAATCCTCGGGCAACGCCCGGGAGTCGGTGCGCGGATAAGTGAGCACCTTGTGCTTTTCGTACAGGGCCTGGGCCAGGGACAGGGTCATGCGGGCGGAGAAGCCGAACCGGCTGTTGGCCTCCCGCTGCAGGCTGGTCAGGTCGAAAAGCAGCGGCGCCACCTGGGTGGACGGTTTCGCCTCCTCGCTGACCGTGCCCGGCTTGCCCTCGCACTTGGCGCGGATCGCCTCCGCCCGGGCCTGGTCCCACAGCCGCTCGGGCCGCGCCTCGGGGTCGCCCTCGGCGCCCGTTTTGGCCGCCTTTTCGTCGAACCAGCGGCCCGGGTATTCGCCCCCCGCGCAGGCGAAGGTGGCGTGCACCTCCCAGTAGTCCCGGGGCACGAAGTTGCGGATCTGCTCCTCCCGCTCCACCAGGATGCGCAGGGTGGGCGTCTGGACCCGCCCGACGGTGGTCTTGTAGAAGCCCCCGTCCTTGGAGTTGAAGGCGGTCATGGCCCGGGTGCCGTTGATGCCCACCAGCCAGTCCGCCTCCGAGCGGCACACGGCCGCGTCCGCCAGGGGCCGCAGCTCCTCGTCCTTCTTGAGCTGGGCGAAGCCCTCCCGGATCGCCTCGGGGGTCATGGACTGCAACCACAGCCGCTCGATGGGCTTGCGGGTTTTGGCGTAGCGGACGATGTAGCGGAAGATGAGCTCCCCTTCGCGCCCGGCGTCGCAGGCGTTGATGAGGCCCGTCACGTCCTTGCGCTTGATGAGGCGCAGTAAGAGCTTGAGCCGCTCCTCGGATTTTTCGATGGGCTTGAGCTCGAAGTGGGGCGGGATCACCGGTAGGTGGGCGAAGGACCACTTGCCTCGCTTCACCTCGTGCCCCTCAGGAACGGCTAGCTCCAGCAGATGGCCCACGGCGGAGGAGAGCACGTAGCGATCACTTTCGTAATACTCGCCGTGCTTCTTGAAGCCCCCCAGCGCCCGGGCGATGTCCGCGGCGACGGAAGGCTTCTCGGCGATGATCAGTTTCTTACCCATGGAATGGACCGCTGGGAGCGTTCGCGCCGGAAAAAGAAAGCGGTTGATGATAGGAGCTATTCCCGGGCGGTACAAGTCAGGCGGGCAGCCGGGGCACTCGTATTGCGAGCGCTTACTTACTCACAATATTTTGATTTTTTTATTTGATTCTCTGGTAGCGGCTGCCGGGTAGGCTGGCGATCCGGCCTTCCAGCTCCAGGGCCACCAGCTCTGCCAGGAGCTCCTGGGGTGGCCGGCCGCTGCGCTGGGCCAGAGTATCCAGGTCCACCGGGTCGAAGCCCAGGTGGGCGAGCAGGGGCGAGGCCTCCGCCTGGCCGGGTGCCGCAGAACCGGGGGCGAGGCCTAAGGACGGCCCGATGCCCGCCGCTTGGAGGCCCAGCTCTTCCAGGATGTCCCGGGCGGTTTCTACCAACTTCGCCCCCTGCTTGATGAGGGCATGGCAGCCCTTTGACAGGGGCGAGTGGATAGAGCCGGGGATGGCGAAGACTTCCCGGCCCTGGTCTGCGGCCAGGCGGGCGGTGATGAGGGAGCCGCTCTGGAGCGCCGCCTCCACCACGAGGCAACCCCGGGACAGGCCGCTCAGGAGCCGATTGCGGCGGGGGAAGTTCTCCGCCCGGGCGGGCGTTCCCAGGGGAAACTCGGACACCAGGGCCCCCTGTTCCGCCAGGGCCAGGGCCAGGTCCCGGTTGCGGGCCGGGTAGACCCGGTCAAGCCCGGTCCCGGTGACCGCCACGCTGCTGGAGGCTCCGGCGAGGCCGCCCCGATGGGCCGCGGCGTCGATCCCCAAGGCGAGACCGCTCACGATGGTCAGCCCGGCGTCGCTCAAGGCCTTGGCGAAGGCTTCGGCGTTGGCCAGGCCCTGGGGCGTGGCGTTGCGGCTGCCCACGATGGCCAGGGCCGGTCGCGCCAGGAGCTCGGCCCTGCCCCTCACGTACAGGAGCAGGGGTGGATCCGGGATATGGAGCAGTTGTCCGGGATAGCGGGGGTCGTCCAGGGCCACCAGGTGATGGCCGGGGAGTTGGGCCCAGGCCAGGGTCGCTTCGACCTGGGCCGGGTCAGGGCCCGCCTGCAAGCGGGCCGCGGCGGCTTCCCCGGCGATGCGGGCGACCAAGCCCCGGGAGGCGGCCAGCACCTCTTCCGGTCCGCCGCAGGCGGCGAGGAGACTCCGCAGGGTCTTGCCGCCCGATCCGGGAACGAGGCTCAGCCGAACCCAGGCCTCGGTGCGGCGATCCGGCGCCATGGGCGAAATCGCCCGGTCGCGGCCCTGCCGTCGCTCAAGGGTTTTCGATCGTGTCCAGAGGCGCCACTTGGCGGTTCGCCTGCATCACCATGGCGTAGGACACCCGGTCGAAGGTGCGGAACACCATGATCAACCCGATGCTCTGGTCAGGGGCGGCCTCCGCCGAGCGCCCCCGCTCCACCGTCGCCCGGCCTTGGCCCGCCCGCACCTTCAGTACGTCCCCAAGCTCCAGGCCGTCCCGCTTGCCCTTGTTGATGGCCACGACGGCGGTGGGGCCCGCCTCGGTGCTCCCGCCGTAGGTGGAGATGACGAAACCGGAGATCCGGCGCTGGGGCGCCTTAGGTACGAAGTTGATGTAAGGCATTTCGACGGCTTTCACCAGCCGGGCCCCCAGAAGGATCTCCTGGTTGGAATCCACCACCTCCACCACCGTGGCCGCGGGTTCATGGCGCACGATCCGGCCCGTCCCCAGATGCACCGCCTCGTGGCCCAGGATTTCTCCAGTTCCCGGGTCTTTCAAGGCACCCCCCAGCTCGTAGATGTCCCAGAGCAGGCCCTGGCCCTGGGGCAGGCCGGCGACGCTCAGCAGGTCGCCGGCGGAGGCGATCACCCGCCCCTCCTGCATGGCGACGATGCGGGGCGCCCCATGGAGTCCTTGGGCGTCCACCACCAGAGGCTTGGCCAAGAACGGCCGGATGGCGCTCGCCGGGATGGTGGGAATGGCCTCCCGGGTGCTGGGCTCCACCCGGACCCGGGGAGAGAGCTTCACCGTCTCCATTTCCTTGGAGAGCCGGGGTGCCGGGCCGCGGCGGTCCAGCACCAGCACGTCGCCCGGATAGATCAGGTGGGGATTTTTGATCTGTTCCTTGTTCATCCCCCATAGCTCGGGCCAGCGCCACGGGCTCTGGAGGTAGCGGCCGGAGATGGCCCACAGGGTGTCGCCCTTCTGGACCACGTACCGGTCCGGGGCGTCAGGGACGAGCTGTAGGGGCTGGGCCTGAACGCCCTTGGCGGGCAGCCAAAGGAGGAAACAAGGAAACAAAAACAGGGATATAATGCTCTTATGCATAGCGGCTTCGCCTTTTTCGATGGGCTGGCGCCTCCCCCGCCGGCGGAGTAAAGAGGGGCGGACGGCTGGCTTCCAGTTGACACTTTAGATTAAATTCTCCATATAGTCCATTCAATCGGCAAGATTTTATGGCGATCCGGCAAATCCTGCAGTACCCCGATCCTCGGCTGCACAAGAAAGCGGCCCCGGTCGCCTTGGTGGACGATTCCATCCGGGCCTTGGTCCAGGACATGGCGGAGACCATGTACGCCGCCCCAGGCATCGGGCTCGCTGCCACCCAGATCGACGTTCATCTGCAGGTGATCACCATCGACGTGTCCGAGACCCGGGATCGGTTGCTGGTGCTCATCAACCCGGAGATCCTGGCGAAGAGCGGCGTGTCGGAGATCGAAGAGGGCTGCCTTTCGGTGCCCGGCATTTTCGAGCGGGTGCAGCGGGCCGAGCGGGTGACCGTGCGGGCCTTGGACCCGCAGGGCAAATCCTTCACCCTGGACGCGGAGGGCCTGCTCGCCGTGTGCATCCAGCACGAGATGGACCACCTGCAGGGCAAGGTCTTCGTCGAGTACCTCTCGCGCCTCAAGCAGAATCGCATCCTGGCCAAGCTGCGCAAGCAGCAGCGCAAGGTCATGTGAGCCCGGTCCCGGTCCAGGACCGGGAGATTCCCCCATGAATCTCGTTTTCGCCGGCACGCCCGAATTCGCGGCGACCGCCTTGGCGGCGCTGCTGCGTTCCCGACACCGGGTCATGCTGGTATTGACCCAGCCGGACCGGCCGGCAGGTCGGGGCCTCAAGCCCGCCCCAAGCCCGGTGAAGCGACTGGCGCAGGAGGCGGGGCTCGCGTTGCTCCAGCCCCAGACCCTGCGGGATGGGGCGGTCCAGCAGGCGCTGGTGGAGGCGGCGCCGGATGTGCTGGTAGTGGCGGCCTACGGCCTGCTCCTCCCCCGCGCGGTCCTAGCGATCCCGCGCCATGGCTGCGTCAACATCCACGCCTCCCTCCTCCCCCGCTGGCGCGGCGCCGCGCCCATCCCACGAGCCATCCTCGCCGGGGACGAGCAAACGGGCATTACCATCATGCAGATGGACGAGGGCCTGGACACCGGCCCGGTGCTGCTCCAGCGGGCCCTGCCCATTGCCCCGGACGATACCGCAGGCAGCCTCACCGGCAAGCTGGCTGCCCTGGGGGCCCAATGTATCGTGGAAGCTCTGGACGCCCTGGAAGCGGAGAAGCTGCGCCCCACGCCCCAGGATGAGGCGGGGGCCTGCTACGCCCCCAAGATCGCCCGGGAGGAAGCCGCCATCGACTGGAGCCGGGAGGCCGCTTTCATCGAGCGCCAGGTGCGAGCGTTCAGCCCCCATCCGGGAGCCGCCACCTCCGCCAGAGGCACGGCCCTCAAGCTGTGGCGGGCTCGGCCGGTGGAATCTCCAGGGGGCGCGCCCGGTCGGGTGCTCCAGGCGAACGCGGAAGGCCTGGTGGTGGGCTGCGGCTCGGGGGCGCTGCGGATCCTGGAATTGCAGCGCCCGGGCGGGCGGCGCTTGCCCGCGGCCGAGTTCCTGCGGGGCTTCCCCCTGCAGCCCGGGGAGCGGCTGGGCGGCTGAAGCGGGGGTCTCGGGACGATGCGCGAAGCCCAGCGGGTGGCCGCCGAAGCGGTGGCGCGGGTCCTCGGGGGCGAGAGTCTCTCCACGGCGCTGCCCCTCGCCTTGGACCGGCGGAAAGATCTGGCGGGGGCCGAGCGGGCCCGCGCCCAGGATCTGGCCTACGGCACCCTGCGCCACTACGGGCTGCTCGCCGCGGTCCTCGAGCGGCTCGCGCGTAAGGCCCCCCGCCCGCAGCGGCTTCGGGCCTTGCTCCTGGTGGCTCTGTACCAGCTCCATGCCACCCGGGCGGCGCCCCACGCCGTGGTAAGCGAAGCGGTGGGGCTTGCGGGCGAGCTGGCAGGGCAGGGGGCGCGCGGGTTCGCCAACGCGGTGTTGCGCGCCTTCCAGCGCCGCTCGGCGGAGCTGGTGAGGAGCGCCGTGGCCGACGACGAGAGCGCCCGCTACTCCCATCCCCGCTGGTGGATCGAGGCGCTGAAGATCCAGTATCCCGGGCGCTACCGGGCGCTGCTCGAGACCGGCAACGGGCATCCGCCCATGGGCCTGCGGGTGAACCTGCGGCGCACGACCCTGGAGGGGTACCTGGCGCTGCTCACGGAGGCGGGGCTCGAAGCCCGCCCGGTGCCGCCCGCGGGAGTGCTGCTGGAGCGGCCGGTGCCGGTGGAGCGGCTGCCGCGCTTTGCCGAAGGCTGGGTGTCGGTGCAGGACCTGGGAGCCCAGCTCGCGCCCGCCTTCCTGGACCCGCAGCCCGGGATGCGGGTGCTGGACGCCTGCAGCGCCCCGGGGGGCAAGGCGGCCCACCTCCTCGAGCACGCGGACGTGGCGCTGGTGGCCCTAGACCGGGACCCGGAGCGGCTGAAGCGGGTCGAGGCCAACCTTGCCCGCCTGGGGCTTTCGGCAAGCCTCCTGTGCGCCGATGGCGCGGACCCGCAACGCTGGTGGGACGGCCGGCCCTTCCAGCGGGTGCTGGCGGACGTGCCCTGCAGCGGCTCGGGGGTCGTGCGGCGCCATCCTGACATCAAGTGGTTGAGACGCGCCGCCGATCTTCCCCGGTTCGCCGCCGAGCAGGGGCGTATCCTGGACGGCGTGTGGCGGGTCCTGGACAGTGGTGGTAAATTGCTCTACGTCACTTGCTCCGTGTTCGCCGAGGAGAATCAGGGCGTCATCGGCGCGTTCCTCGAGCGGCACGGCGACGCCCGGCTCCTGCCGCTGCCGGGCGCCGAGTCCGGCATGCGGCAGCTTTTCCCCGACGCCTCCCAGGACGGATTTTTCTATGCCCTGCTCGGTAAGGGAAGCGCTGAACCGGCCCTGGGCTGAGCGGCGTCCGTGGCGCGGGGCGCTTGCCGCCTGCCTGCTCCTCGCCGCTGCCGCCGCGGCCCGGGCCGAGGCGATCGAGGTGAATTCGGCCGAGCTGGTGCAAGCGGGCAGCGGCTACGTCCTGAACGCGGATTTCGCCATCTCCCTCAATCCCGTCGTCATTACCGCCCTGAGCAAGGGCGTGCCGGTCCATTTCGTGGTGGACGTGGAAGTGTCGCGCCCGCGCAGGTACTGGTTCGGCAAGCGCATCGCGGGCGGCGAGCATTCGGTGCGGCTCTCCTACGTCCCCCTCACGCGCCAGTACGAGGTGTCCGACGATCAGGGCACCCATGTGGCCGACAGCCTAGAGGCGGCGCTGCGCTGGGCGGGGCGGGTGCGGGGCTGGCGGGTGCTGGACGGCCGAGCCCTCGAGCGGGGCGTGGTGTACCGGGCGGCGGTGCGCATGCGCCTGGATCCCGCCCGGCTGCCGCCGCCGTTTCAAGTGAGCTCCCTCACCACCCGGGACTGGGCGATCGAGTCCGACTGGTACCAGTGGAGGTTCATGCCGTGAGCCGCGCCGCCGCCCGCAGGAGGCGCCCGTGAAGTACCTGGTGGTCATCGTCATCGGGCTGGGCGCGGTGCTGCTATATCTCCTCGCCACCGCGAGCCGCAACAGCGCCCTTTTCGCCGACCAGTATCCGCTGCTGCTGGCGCTGAACGGGGCGCTCGTGGTCCTGTTGCTGCTGGTGGTGGGAACGCAGCTCGCGCGGCTGGTGAAGAAGCTGCGCCGTGGCGTGTTCGGCTCGCGGCTGGCCTTCAAGCTGCTCGCGCTCTTCACCCTCATGGCGCTGGTGCCGGGGGCGCTGGTGTACGTGGTCTCGGTCCAGTTCCTCACCAAGAGCATCGAGTCGTGGTTCGACGTGCGGGTCGAGCGGGCGCTGGAAGGCGGCCTCAACCTGGGCCGTACCGCCCTCGACAACATGCTCAAGGACATGAACGCGGCGGCGGTGAATCTCTCCCTGGTGCTCGCCGAACAGCCCGGCCGCGAGCCCCTGGAGCTGCTCAACCAGTTGCGCGAGCAGACGGGATTGTTCGAAGTGTCCCTGTTCGACCAGCGGGGAAAGCTCCTCGCCTTCTCCACCGGCGCCAGCGCGGCCCTGCTGCCCCACTTTCCCGACGCCGCCGTGCTGCGGCAGGTGCGGTTGCAGAAGGCGTACTCGGCGGTGGAGCGGCTGCCCGACCGGGGCATGGTGCTGCGGGTGCTGATGCCGGTGAACGTGCTCCTGCCGGGAGAGGACGTGCGGGTGCTGCAGCTCATCCAGCCGGTGCCGACCCAGCTCAGGCAGGACGCGGAGTCGGTGCAGGCGGTCTACCAGGACTACCAGGAGCTGCTACTGGCGCGCACCGGGTTGAAGCGCCTGTATCGCGTGACCCTGACCCTGTCGCTGCTGCTGTCGCTGCTGTCGGCGCTGGCCCTGGCTTTCATCCTGAGCGAGCGGCTGGCGGCGCCCCTGGGGCTGCTGGCTGAAGGCACCCGGGCGGTGGCCCAGGGGGACTTCAGCCGCCGCCACCCGGTGCAGAGCCGGGACGAGATGGGCATCCTCATGGCCTCGTTCAACGCCATGACCCAGCAGCTCGCCGAGGCCCGGGCGGAGGCCCTGCGCAAGCAGGCCGAGGTGGAAGGCGCCAAGGCTTACCTGGAGAGCCTGCTCGCCAACCTGTCCTCGGGCGTGGTGGCCTTCGACAAGGAGGGACGGCTGCGCTCCGCCAACCGCAGCGCGGCGCGCATCCTGGGGGTGGACGCGGAGGCCCTCGTCGGCCTGACCTACGCCGAGATCGCCGAGCGCTTTCCGGAGCTCGCCCCTCTCGTCGAGACGGTGGCGCGCGAATTCGCCCAATCCCAGGAGGAGCGCTGGCAGCGCCAGGTGGAGCGACCCCTCGCCTCCGGCACCCAGGTGCTGCTCGCGCGGGGCACGCGGCTCCCGGAAGTGGCGGCGAGCGGCTACGTGGTGGTTTTCGACGACGTGACCGACCTGATCCAGGCCCAGCGGGAGGCGGCCTGGGGCGAGGTGGCGCGCCGGCTGGCCCACGAGATCAAGAATCCCCTCACCCCCATCCAGCTCGCCGCCGAGCGGCTGCAGCACAAGCTGGCGGACAAGCTTACCGGGCGCGACGCGGAGGTGCTCGCCCGGGCGACCCGCACCATCGTCGCCCAGGTCGCGGCCATGAAGACCATGGTGGACGCTTTCAGCCGCTACGCCCGGCTTCCGGAGATCAAGCGCGCGCCCCTTGACATCAACCGGCTGGTCAACGACATTCTGCCCCTCTACGAGGCGGCGGCGCCCGCTATCCGGGTCGACCTGGCGCCGCAGCTCCCCCTGGTGATGGGCGACGCGGAGCAGTTGGGGCAGGTGATCCACAACCTGCTGCGCAACGCCCAGGACGCCACGGCGGAGGCGACGCGGCCCCAGATCACCCTGGCGACCCGGGCGCAAGACGGCACGGTGACCCTGTCGGTGCTGGACAACGGCCAGGGGTTTCCGGAGGAAGTGGTGCGCCGCGCCTTCGAACCCTACGTCACCACCAAGCCCAAGGGCACGGGACTGGGGCTCGCCATCGTGAGAAGAATCGTCGAAGCCCACGACGGCAAAGTGCGCATCGAAAACCTCGCTCCCCGGGGGGCGCGCATCACCATCGAGCTGCCGGCCCTCGCCGTAGCCGAGGCCGGCATGGCCGTGGGGCGGGTGGCTTCCTGAGGCGGGCCATGGGACCCAGCCAGATCCTGATCGTGGACGACGAGGTGGGCATCCGGGAGCTCCTGTCCGAGATCCTGGAGGACGAGGGCTACCGGGTGCGCCTGGCGGAGAACGCCAGCCAGGCTCGGGACATCCGCAACCGCATGCGCCCCGACCTGGTGCTGTTGGACATCTGGATGCCCGACACCGACGGGGTGACGCTGCTCAAGGAGTGGGCCAGCCGGGGGCTGCTCACCATGCCCGTGGTGATGATGTCGGGGCACGCCACCATCGACACGGCGGTGGAGGCGACCCGTATCGGCGCCTTCGACTTCCTGGAAAAGCCCATCGCCATGCAGAAGCTGCTCGCCACCGTCGGGCGCGCCCTGCAGCGGGGCAAGAGCGAGCCCGCCCCGCCCCTTTCCCTGCTGGCCCTGGGCCGCTCGCCCGTGGTGGCCGAGCTGCGCCGCCGCCTGGAGCAGGTGGCGAACCTGCGCTCGCCGGTGCTGCTCCTCGGCCCGCCGGGGTCGCCGGTGGAGCTGTGCGCCCGCTTCCTGCACCGCCCCAACACCCCCTGGGTGGCGCTGGAGAACGGCGCCCGCCTCATCGATCCGGCCGTCGACCTGCTGGCCGAGGCCCGCGACGGCGTGTTGTTCCTGCGGGAGGTGGCGGACTTGAGCCGCCTGGAGCAGAAGGGCCTGCTGATCCACGCGGCCAAGCTGGAGCGCTACAACGTCCGGCTGGTGTGCGCCAGCGCCCGCAACAACCTGGCTGCCCTGGTGAGCCAAGGCCAGTTCGACGCCAAGCTCTACGAGCTGCTCTCGGCGCTGACTGTCCCGGTGCCGGCCCTCGAGGATCACCGGGAAGACATCCCCGAGATCGCTCGCATGCTCCTCTCCCAGTGCGTGGAGGCGGGTGAGGTGCCCGTGCGCACCCTGTCCACCGGGGCGCTCAACCTGCTGCGCAACGCCCGCTGGCCCGGCGATCTGGCGCAACTGAACGGGGTGATCCGTTCCGCCGCCCACGCCGCCCTCGGCCCGGAGATCACCGCGGAGGAGATCGAGCGCTTGCTGCCGCGCCCGGATGGCCCGGCGCAGCCCTTCCCGATCCCGCTGGATCTACCCCTGCGGGAGGCCCGGGAGCGCTTCGAGCAGATCTACTTCGAGCACCACATCGCCCGGGAAGAGGGCAACATTTCCCGGGTGGCGGACAAGGTGGGGCTCGAGCGCACCCACCTCTATCGCAAGCTGAAGCAGTTGGGGATTCGCATTCCCGGCCGCGGCGAGGATTGACCGCGCCGACGCCCGGTCGTTATACCCACCATAAAAACATTCGATTTTCTCCTCTGCGCCCGCCACCCATAATTTCTCGCGCACGAGGGATCCGGCGGGGGTGTCGTTGCCTAGGGGATGAGGGGTCGGCGATAATCAGCGCCCTTCGGCGCAGATCCCGGCCTGGGCCGTTCGGAGTGCGACTCGGGGCCCGGGCCCCGTCCGGATCCCTCACCGTAACGCCAAGGAGCAAGGCATGAGTGCCAAGGCGCGCTTCAAGGATTTCGAGGCACCGGTTTTCAAGAACCTGACCAGCGCCATCCGGGCGCTGGCCATGGACGCGGTGGAGAAGGCCAAGTCCGGCCACCCGGGCATGCCCATGGGCATGGCCGAGATCGCCGAGGTGTTGTGGATCCATCATCTGCGCCACAATCCGGCCAATCCCAAGTGGCCCGACCGGGACCGGTTCGTTCTGTCCAACGGCCACGGCTCCATGCTGCTCTACGCGCTGCTGCACCTCACGGGCTACGACCTGCCCATGGAGGAGATCAAGCGCTTCCGCCAGCTGCACTCGAAGACGCCGGGCCACCCGGAATACGGGGTCACGCCCGGGGTGGAGACCACCACCGGCCCCCTGGGTCAGGGACTGGCCAACGCCGTGGGCATGGCCATCGCGGAAAAGGTGCTGGCCGCGGAATTCAACCGTCCGGGCTTTGACATCGTCAACCATTACACCTACGTGTTCCTGGGCGACGGTTGCTTGATGGAGGGCGTCTCCCACGAGGCGTGTTCGCTGGCGGGGGTCCTCGGGCTCGGCAAGCTCGTCTGCTTCTACGACGACAACGGCATCTCCATCGACGGGCACGTGGAAGGCTGGTTCGCCGACGACACCCCCAAGCGCTTCGAGGCCTACGGCTGGCACGTGGTGCCGAACGTGAACGGCCACGACCCGGTGGCGATCCAGGGGGCCATCGAGGAAGCGAAGGCGGTCACGGACAAGCCCAGCCTCATCTGCTGCAAGACGGTGATCGGCATGGGCGCGCCCAACAAGGCCGGAAGCCACGACGTGCACGGGGCGGCCCTGGGAGAGGCCGAGGTGGCCGCCACCCGGCCCCACATCGGCTGGCACTACGGGCCCTTCGAGATTCCCAAGGAGGTGTACGAGGCCTGGGACGCCAGGAAAAAGGGGGCGAGGCTGGAGGCGGAGTGGAACGCCAAATTCGCCGAATACCGCAAAGCCTATCCCCGGGAAGCGGCCGAGTTCGAGCGGCGCATCCGGGGCGAGCTGCCGGAAAACTGGAGCGCCCACGTGGAGGCGCTGCTGCAACGGGCCCACGAGAAGGCCGAGACCATCGCCACCCGCAAGGCGTCCCAGAACGCCCTCGAGGGGCTGGGGCCGCTGCTTCCGGAGCTGATCGGCGGCTCGGCGGACCTCACCGGGTCGAACCTGACCAACTGGTCCGGCTCGAAGCCGGTCACCCGCAAGGACGGCGGCAACTACATCCACTACGGCGTGCGGGAGTTCGGCATGGCCGCCATCATGAACGGGCTGGCCCTGCACGGCGGGTTCATCCCCTACGGCGGCACCTTCCTGGTGTTCTCCGACTACGCCCGCAACGCCTTGCGCATGGCGGCCCTGATGAAGGCGCACGCGGTGTTCGTGCTGACCCACGACTCCATCGGTCTCGGCGAAGACGGGCCGACCCACCAGCCCATCGAGCACGCGGCGAGCCTGCGGCTCATCCCCAACATGGAGGTGTGGCGGCCGTGCGACACGGTGGAGACCGCGGCGGCCTGGGTGCGGGCCGTCGAGCGCCGGGACGGGCCGGTGGCGCTCCTCCTCTCCCGGCAGAACGTTCCGTTCCAGACCCGGGACGCGGCCGCCCTGGAGGGGGTGCGGCGCGGGGGCTACGTGCTTGCGGAGGCGCCCGGGGGAGCGCCCCGCTGCGTGCTCATCGCCACCGGCTCGGAAGTGTCCCTCGCCATGGGCGCCCAGAAAGCCCTTGCCGGCGAGGGCCTCCCGGTGCGGGTGGTCTCCATGCCCTGCACCTCCCTGTTCGATCGCCAGGATCCCCAGTACCGGGAAGCGGTGCTGCCCAGGGGTGTACCCCGGGTGGCGGTGGAAGCCGGTGTCACCGACTACTGGCGCAAGTACGTGGGGATCGAAGGCGCGGTGGTGGGGATCGACACCTTCGGCGAATCGGCGCCCGCCGGGGACCTCTTCAAGCACTTCGGCTTCACCGTGGAAAACGTGGTGAAGGCTGTGAAGTCGGTGCTATGAGCGAAGGCGGTGCCGGGTGCGATCGCGCGGGCGCGGCGCTTGAGTTTCAGCGCAGGCTCACCTT